>CALFGH010000001.1 GCA_937958315.1 uncultured Collinsella sp.
GGACGGGGCCGGGCTTGCGATCGCATTCGCGCCGGCGACGTGTGGCTTGGCTGCTATCGGGCCCGCCGGCGTTGCGCTGGCTCAGCTCCTGGATGCGTGCGAGCTCCTCGGCCGTGTGGGAGGCAGGGAAGAGGCCGTTCTCGATGCGACCGCCCTGGGCCTTCGCGGCGCCGTCTTTCGATGCAGCGGGGTTGGAGATGCCGTTGCGGCGGGCGATGGCGCGGCGAATACTATCGAGAGGCGAGATGCTCAAGGCGGAGTCCTTTCTATTGCTGCGCTCTAGTATAGACACGACGGCGTTTGCTCGTGTTTTTGAACAGGTTGTTCAATATTGTAGGCGGTGCCATTCAGTAGTCGGCACTTAGGAACGCTCCTTGGTTATTGCCTGTTCAAGAGCGTCCCCAATGGCTAGGCCGCTTGCCTGTGATTTTTGACCGTTGGGCGGGCGCTTCGCCGTTGCCGCAAAAACGTTTTTGCATATCTGGTACAACGGGCTTTACGTGAGTAAAGTGCGCGCTGCGTCCGCGTGTCGCGTTTTTAAAGGAGGCCCCATGCCTGGTGTTACCCCTGCAGAAGTTTTGTCCAACTTTGGCATTACGCTGGTCGAAGATCCCGCCGATAATCAGCCCCGCCTGTTGGTCGATCTACCCGCCGCGGAGCTCGTCGAGCACGCCATCCGCCGCGAAGAAGGCCGCATGGCATCCAACGGCGCACTGGTGATCGAGACGGGAGAGCGCACTGGCCGCTCGCCCAACGACCGCTTTATCGTCGACACGCCCGACGTGCACGACAAGATTGCCTGGGGTGCCGTCAACCGCCCGCTTTCTGTCGAGAGCTACGAGACCATCAAGGCCGGTATCGTCGACTATCTCAACGAGCGTGATGTGTTCGTCACCCGCGGCATGGCCGGCGCCGACCGCAACCACACGCGTCGCCTGCTCGTCGCCTGCGAGCGCGCCAGCCAGGCGCTCTTTATTAAGCAAATGCTCGCCCGTCCGCTCGCTCGCGAAATCGCGCGCACCGGCGAGCCGGACTTTTGCGTGCTCGCGGCGCCAGGTTACCAGTGTGACCCTGCCATCAAGGGCCTCAACTCCAGCGCCGCCGTGGTCATCAACTTCCAGGAGCGCGTGATTCTGGTCGCCGGCACCGGCTACTCCGGCGAGATCAAAAAGTCCATCTTCAGCGTCATGAATTACTTGCTGCCCGTCGAGGACGACGTTCTGCCTATGCATTGCTCGGCCAGTATGGACCCCGTCACACATGAGACCGCCGTGTTCTTTGGCCTGTCCGGCACCGGCAAGACCACGCTTTCGGCCAACCCCACGCGTCTGCTGATTGGCGACGACGAGCACGGCTGGTCCGACATGGGCATCTTTAACGTCGAGGGCGGCTGCTACGCCAAGTGCGAAGGCCTGGACGCGTTCCACGAGCCCGAGATCTTCAACGCCGTTCGTTTTGGCGCCATCTGTGAAAACGTGGTACTCGATGAGAATCGCAAGCCTAACTACGACGACGTCTCGATCACGCACAATACGCGCGTGGCCTACCCTGTGGAGCATATCCCCAACGCGTGGACCAAGGGCATGGGCACCACTCCGAGCGTCGTGCTGTTTTTGACCTGCGATGCCTTTGGCGTGCTGCCGCCCATCTCGCGCCTGACGGCCGATGCCGCCATGTATCACTTTGTGACGGGCTTTACGGCCAAGATCCCCGGCACCGAGGTCGGCGTCACCGAGCCCATGCCCACGTTCTCCTCGCTGTTTGGCGAGCCGTTTATGCCGCTCGATCCCATGGTCTATGCCAAGATGCTCGGCGAACGTATCGCCGACGGTCGCACCCGCGTCTATCTGGTCAACACTGGCTGGATTGGCGGCGGCTACGGCGTGGGCCATCGCATCGAGCTTGCCTACACGCGTGCCCTGGTGGCCCGCGCTCTCGACGGTACCATCGAGGACAGCGAGTTCGTGCACGACGACATCTTTAACGTCGACATTCCCACCACGTGCCATGGCGTGCCCGACGGTATTCTGGTGCCGCGCCAGTACTGGCAGAGCACCGCTCGCTACGACGAGGCCGCGCACAACCTGGCCGTGATGTTCGAGGAGAACTTCGAGAAGAAGTACTCGCACTTGCCCGAGTCCGTCAAGGCCGCCGGTCCGCACGCTCAGGTGCACGCCGACGCCCGTCATCGCGGACGCGGCCTGCTGGGGCTCCGCCACTAGCGTCGCCTCAGACCCAAAACCACCATAAAGGGGACAGGGACCTTTGTGGTGGTTTTGCTCGCGCGGATGACTCGGGTTACAATACGCCTGACATATCGCCCCCTTCTCCGGATGGGGGCAGCGTAAGCGCTCTTGTGGCGGCACCGTAGGACTTTGAAGGTGGCCGTCGTAAGGGCGCTTTTTGTTTGGGTGCCCTCGCTCGGGCGCGAATCGTGAAGGGAGCATGTATGAAGAGCTTTATTGCCGAGGATTCATTTTGGGAGCTGTTTCCTCAGGCGGCGGTCGGTGTTGTGGTCGTGGAGGGTATGAAGCCCGCGGCCCAGATACCTCAAGAGGATGTGGACGCGATAGCGGCGCTGCTCGACCGTGCCAATATCGATGCGGAGCGTCATCTGACCAGCGATACAATCAGCGAGAACGCACCGGTCAAGGCGTGGCGCGAGGCCTATCGTCTGTTCAAGACCAAAAAGGGCGCGCGCTGTTCAATCGAGAACCTGCTCAAGCGCGTGCTCAAGGGCAAGCCGGTGGGCCACATTACGCCCGCGGTGGATATCTATAACACGGTGTCGCTGTCCTATGCACTGCCCGTGGGAGGCGAGGATCTGCATGCGATTGAGGGAGACCTTCGCTTGAAGGTGACCGACGGCGGGGATGCGTTCCTGCCGCTTGGCGAGGAAGCGGACGACCCGACGCTGCCCGGCGAGCTCGCCTACATTGACGATGCGGGCGCCGTGTGCCGCTGCTGGAACTGGCGCGACGGCGTTCGAACGGCTCTATCCGACGATTCGGCTGACGCGTTTTTGGCGATTGAGTGCGTAGAGCCCGAGCGCATGGGGGACTGTCAGGCCGCCATCGATCGCTTAGCCGAGCTGCTTGAGCGCTATCTGGGGGCGACGGTTGTCGTTAAGACGCTTGTGACCCGCGACAATCCCCGCGTGGAGCTGTAGCAACTTCTGCAAATCATACTCGCCGGTCAAAACCACCACAAAGGTGCCTGTCCCCTTTGTGGTGGTTTTTATGTTGATGAGTTAACAAATAGGGCACGCAGTGCTGGCGGCCGCTGGGTACGGTTAAGATGTTTACCCGTTAGCATTATGCAAGCGAAAGGCGGTCGTCTCCCATGCAGCAGAGCGACGAGACACGTTTCGAGGACTTTGTCGGACTGATCAGCGGACTCTACAAGGAGATCCAGCGCATTAAGACATCTGAGGGCGCAAGGCTGGGCCTTAAGGGCTCCGACATCATGTGCCTGTACTATCTTGAGCGCAGCAAGGACGGCCTGACTGGTGCCGACCTCGCCCGCATGGCTGGCGTGACCCGCGCTGCCGTCTCGCGCACGCTGGCGCATCTGGAGGAGGGCGGCTACGTCGAAGTCGACGATTCGGGCGATGCCGCCGTTAAGTATCGCGCCCCGGTTCGCCTGACCACGTTGGGCGGCGAGAGCATGAACGAGGCCGATTGCATCATTCGTGAAGTGCTCGACACCACCGGCAAGGCCATGGGCGTGGAGCAGCGTGAGCAGATGTATGCGTCGCTGCGTACGATTCTCAACACCTTGCGCGAGCTGTAGGGCTGCCTGGGCATTTGCTTCCCATTATCAACTGCATCGTCCCGTTTAAGCGCGTATACCGTGCCGGGGCATTGCTGTCAAAATTCCCTGCGCGAGGTCCGCGCAAGAAAGGATTCGCTATGTCAGTCCGCATTATTACCGATTCCGCAAGCGATATGTCGCCGGCCGAGCATCCGGCACTGGCCGTTTTGCCGCTGTCCGTCACCTTTGGAACCGATGTGTTCATGGATGGCATCGACATCGATCACCAGCGCTTTTACGAGATGCTCGTGGAGCGCGATGAGCTGCCCAAGACCGGTCAGGTCAACCCGTACGCGTTTTCGCAGGCTATCGCCGAGGTTCGCGAAGCCGGCGATGAGGCTGTGATTATTACCGTGGGCGCTAAGCTCTCGGGCACCAATCAGAGCGCCCGTACCGCACTAGCCGAGGCGCCGGGCGGCGATGTGTACGTGGTTGATAGCAACAACGTCACCCTGGGTGAACGCATCCTGGTTGAGTATGCGCTGCGCTTGGTGGACGAGGGCCGTAGCGCGGCCCAGATCGCGGCGGCGGTCGAGGCCGTGCGCGACCGCGTGGTGGTTATCGGCCTGCTCGAGACGCTGGAGTACCTGGTGCGCGGCGGTCGCCTGTCTGCTGCTGCCGGCGCCGTGGGTACGCTGCTCAACGTAAAGCCTGTGGTAGCTGTCGAGGACGGTCTAATCGTGCAGCTGGGCAAGGCGCGCGGTTCCAAGAACGGCCGCAACCTGCTGAACCAAAAGGTCGAAAAGGCGGGCGGTATCGACTTTTCCATGCCGCTTGCGCTCGGCTATACAGGTCTTTCGGATGCGGTGCTCAAGAAGTATATCGAGGACAGCACGGCACTGTGGGCTGGCCACACCGAGGGCGAGCTGCCCGTCCACACCATCGGCGCCACCATCGGCACTCACGTAGGTCCCGGTGCTGTAGCCGTAGCCTTCTTCCAGCCCGCCAACTAACTAACCTGCCAACAAATGATCCCTTGGGGACGGAGGAAAACGGATCATCGACCGCACGGAGGCCGCGAATGATCCGTTTTCCTCCGTCCCCAAGGGATCATTTCTTTATGCTGTTAATGCGGAGAAGGGAGCGAGCGATGGCATCTGAGGGCTTTTTTGAACGGGTGTACGAGGTGGTCGAGCAGATCCCCGAGGGGATGGTCGCCACGTATGGTCAGGTGGCGCTGCTCGCCGGTCGCCCGCGAAGTGCACGCTATGTGGGGTATGCGCTGCATAGCAACCCACGCCCTGGTCAAATTCCCTGTCATCGCGTGGTGTTTGCCGACGGCCGTATCTGTGAGGGCTTTGCCTTTGGCGGTCCCGATGCTCAGCGCGAGCTCTTAATGGGGGAGGGCGTGGCGTTTATCGATCCCATGCACGTCGACTTGGCCGCCTGTCGCTGGCCAGCTGGACTCTAACAGTTCTGCCGTGGCCAAAACCACCACAAAGGTGCCTGTCCCCTTTGTGGTGGTTTTCCGTTACAGGTTTACCGGGGCTAACTTATGGAGAAGGTGTGGCGGCGCATATTGAGGCTACAAAGTAAACCACGGTGAACTATATTATATTCAGCAACGGAGCAGGCAATAGGCGATGAAAAAAGCCTGCCCTGTTGAGTTTGATTCGCATTCCTCCCCTCTGTGCGATTCAACGGTGTACTTCGGGAACGGGCCCGCTGGCAACTGACTGCCGGCGGGCCCGTTCCCGTTTGTCGGGGGAGTGCAATGGGTAGAGCCGAGCCGGTCGGGCACCAAAAAGGCGGACGCCGTAGCGCCCGCCCTAAAGCAATCGAAAGCTCAAGCCAGCAGATCGGTCTAGTACACCATGCCCATGGCGTCCCGAACCTCGGCCAGGGTCTGCTCGGCGATCTCGTTGGCGCGACGGTTGCCCTCGTGCAGGACGTCCTTCACATAGTCCAGATCGTTCTCATAGCGCTGGCGACGCTCGCGGATCGGCGCGAAGTACTCGTTGACGGCCTCGGTCACGTACTTCTTGAGCTGGCCGGAGCCGCCCATGCCAATCTCCTCGGCAATCTCGACCTCGGAACGGCCGGTGCAGATGGCGGCGGTTGAAAGCAGGCCGGACACGCCGGGGCGGTTCTCGGGATCAAACGTAATCATGCGCTCGGAGTCGGTCTGGCTCTTCTTGATGCGCTTGGCCGTCTCCTCGGAGGTCATCGAGATGTTGATGGCGTTGCCGTAGCTCTTGCTCATCTTGCGACCGTCCAGGCCGGGCAGCAGCGGGGTCTCGGACAGCAGCGCATCGACCTCGGGGAACACCTTGCCGTAGCGGTTGTTAAAGCGGCGGGCGATGGTGCGGGTGAGCTCGATGTGCGGCAGCTGGTCGCGACCGACGGGCACCACATTACCCTTGCAGAACAGGATGTCGCAGGCCTGGTGCACCGGGTAGGTGAGCAGAAGGCCGGTGAGCTCGTGGCCCGAGGCCTCCATCTCGGCCTTGACGGTGGGGTTGCGCGCCAGCTCGGCCTCGGAGACCAGCGACAGGAACGGCAGCATGAGCTGGTTGGCGGCGGGCACGGCGGAGTGCGCGTAGATCATGGTCTTGTCGGGGTCGATGCCGCAGGCAAGGTAGTCCATGACCATGTTGTACACGTTGTCCTGGATGTGCTCGGTGGTGTCGCGGTCGGTGATGACCTGGTAGTCGGCGATGAGCACGTTGGTCTTGGCGCCCATGTTCTGCAGCTCAACGCGGCCCTTGAGGGTGCCAAAGTAGTGGCCCAGGTGCAGGCGGCCGGTCGGGCGGTCGCCGGTAAGCATGGTGAACTTCTCGGGCGTTTTGGCCAGGCCCTCGCGAATGGCGTTGCTCTTTTGCAACGCGACTTCGTAGCTGTTCTCGTTTGGCATGATTGCTCCTAACGTATGTTCATGGGTCAAGATGATAACGCGTTTATTGAAGGGGCGGGTCGTAAGTAGGCGAGGGGCGGGAGAGGGGCGGCTTGTGCGATGGGTGCGGCGCGGCTGCGCTTGGTCAGTGGCGCCTGGACGCATCCTCGGCAGCTTACCTTAGAGCTTGTGGTGGCGCTCTTCTTTACGTTCCTCGGCTGCCTGCTCCTCCTGTTTAAAGGCGGGGTCGTCGGGGGTTACCAGCTCGTCCTCGTGCGTGCGCTTGTTGTAATGGTGGCGCAGCACGGGCTCAAACAGATGCAGGTGCTTGGCGAAGGCCGCCGAGCCAATGGCGAGCACGGTAAAGATGAGGACGCGCATGGGGACCTCGACCTGATTGATGGCGGCGGCGCCGGCCGAAAGCATAATGCACCAGGCGTAGATGAGCAGTACGGCCTGCTTTTGGTTGTAGCCCTCTTGAATGAGGCGGTGGTGGATGTGGCCCTTGTCGGCCTGCCCAATGCTAATGTGGGCGCGCTTGCGGCGCACGATGGCGCTAAACGTATCGATGATGGGCACGCCGGCCACGATGAGCGGGATGATGAGCGAGGTGAGCGCGGCGGTGCGGCTCACGTTGAGCAGCGAGATGGAGCCCAGCGCAAAGCCCAGAAGCAGCGACCCCGAGTCGCCCAAGAAGATGCTCGCGGGGTTGAAGTTATAGCGCAAGAAGGCGAGGCACGAGCCAAAGAGCGCGATGGAGAGCGCGGCGGCGTCGATGCGGCCCGAGAGCACCGCGACCGAAAACATGGTGAACGACGCGATACCGCAGATACCCGTGGCCAGACCGTCGAGGCCGTCGATAAGGTTGATAATGTTGGTGAACGCCACCAGGTAGACCACAGTGATGGGGTAGGCGAGCCAGCCGAGCATGATCTCGCCAGGAGCAAACGGGTTGACGATGACGCCGATGCGCAGGCCGCCCACGCAG
Organism: uncultured Collinsella sp.; assembly: GCA_937958315.1. Classification (GTDB taxonomy): domain Bacteria; phylum Actinomycetota; class Coriobacteriia; order Coriobacteriales; family Coriobacteriaceae; genus Collinsella. The sequence continues at coordinate 7,635 of CALFGH010000001.1, forward strand.
GCGATGAGCGCGGCGAGGACCTGGCCGGCGAGCTTTTGCTTGGGCTTGAGCTGGAAGACGTCGTCGATCGCGCCGGTCGCAAAGATGACGGTAAAAGAAAGCGCAAGTATGGGGTAGCTGATGTGCAGACGGGGGTGGGGCACCAAAGCGGGCGGCCAGCCCAGGTACCAGGTGCCTAGGATCTGAACAATGCAGGCGACGACGAGGCCCAAAAAGACTGCCGTGCCACCCATGCGCGGGATGGGTTTAGTGTTGATGCGGCGCTTGGAAGGATAATCGACGGCGTCGAGCTTGATTGCCAGGCGCTTGACCAGGGGCACCGCAAGGAAGGTCGTGATAAAAGCCGCGACCGCCACGCAAAGGTACGGTATGAAGCTCGTGGAGGAAGCCATGAATCGATAAACCGCCAAGCGTCGAAGGAAAAGGTCAAAGGATGCCATGCCGCAAAGGGTATAGCTGACCCATGATACTCGACCAAGGAGGGTGTGAGGAATTGCACGGGGCGATAATCACGCGCTTACCAGATATTCGAGTGATAGTGGGGCTCTGCCTGGTGCCTTTTGGGGATCTTGGCGGGATTTGCAATGGCGATTTTCGGCAAAAGAAAACCACCCCCCACGTTACGAAAATGAACCCACCTAAAACAGGTGGGTGCCCTCATCGACTGTTCCAGCGTCCTTAACAACGAAGGATACCTGTACTAGGTACGACTGTGTGGGCTCCCTAAATAAACGCGACGGTTCACCCAGTTGCTCCGCGGGGGGCGGAATACCTACATCATAAAGCGGCACTTTGTGGATTCCAGTCTTGACATTACAAAAATCGTGTCGGACGATTACGGCGCCTTGGGGCTCGAGCCGTCTGTGCGGTTGGTCCCTTTACGTTTGAGCTGCTGAATCGTTGTTTTGGAGCATGTTTTTATGCCGACGTCGTTGACCGAACTTTTTTCGCCCGCTTGCCATTTGTGTCCGCGCCGTTGCGGTGCGGCGCGCGATGAGGGCGCGCACGGCGTATGCGGTGCTAACGACACGCTCAAGGTGGCCCGCGCGGCGCTTCATATGTGGGAGGAGCCGCCTATCTCGGGCGAAGCCGGTTCGGGCACGATCTTCTTTAGCGGTTGCTCGCTCAAATGCGTCTATTGCCAGAACCACGAGATCTCGACGGGCAATTTTGGGCTTGAGATTTCGCCCGAGCGTCTGGTCGAGATTATGTTGGAACTGCAGGACCAGGGTGCGAATAATATTAATTTAGTGACGGCGACGCACTACGCGCACCTGCTGCCGGCTGCGATTGGCGCGGCACGGGCGCGCGGGCTGGTCATCCCAATCGTCTACAATACGAGCGGTTATGAGCGCGCGAGTGCCGTGGCGGCGCTCGGCGATCTGGTCGATGTATGGCTTACCGATTTTAAATATGCCGATGCGGGGCTTGCGCAGTCGCTCTCTCATATTCAGGACTACCCGCGTGTGGCCGTGTCGGGCCTGGCCCAAATGGCGCGCGAGATTGAGCGCCGCGGGGGAGAGCTGGTGGACGAGGACGGGCTCATGAAGCGCGGCATGATTGTGCGCCATCTGGTACTGCCGGGACATGCAGACGATTCGTGTCGCGTGCTGGACCTGGTGTGGCAGACGGTGGGCGATGTGCCGATCTCGGTCATGAACCAGTACACGCCCAATGCGCTCATGCGCGAGCAGGGCGGCGACCTGGCGCGTGCCGTGACGCGCGAGGAATACGAGCAGGTGCTCGACCATGCCGACGACCTGGGCTTTACGACGATGTTCTGGCAAGAGGGCGGCGCGGTAGACGAGAGCTTTACCCCGGCGTTCGATACCACCGGCGTCCTCACCAGCGCAAAGTAACGTGTTCGTCGATGATTTCCTGGGACGGGGATTAAAAAATCATCGAGAGAATCGCTTGCTCGAAAGGTTGTCAAAATAGCCCCGGTCCCAAAAAGACTGGGTATTGGGCGTTGACAGTTGGCGAGCCGTAGGTAAAATATCAACTTGTCCTGGGGACGTAGCTCAGTTGGGAGAGCGCTGCCGTCGCATGGCAGAGGCCGAGGGTTCGACTCCCTTCGTCTCCACCCTTGGATTTGATAAGCCGCTGACATTGTGTCGGCGGCTTTTTTTAAAAAGAAAGGGCGGTACCATGGCCGAGCTTGAGTCC
>CALFGH010000002.1 GCA_937958315.1 uncultured Collinsella sp.
GGCCCGAGCATGGCGCCCGCCGCTCCCGCTGCGCCGACGCCTGATACCGATGGCGATGCGGGCGATAGCGGCGATACGGATGCGCCCTCGACCGATACGGGCAGTGGTGATGCCGGTAATGGTGGGGCTGCGTCTGGTGACATTGTTTCTGGTGATGTTTCGAGCGATTCGTCGACTTCTGGTTCCGACGGCGCTACGGATGGTACGAATTCTGGCTCCACCGATGCTGGTGCTTCCAAAGGCGCTGGCGATTCCTCTGCCGATGCTGGCTCCTCTAAAGATTCTGACTCCGATGCTTCCGAGAACGGTTCGAACGAGGGCACCGATGCTGGTGATTCCTCGGCAGAAGACAAGTCTTCTGCCGGCGAGCAGGTTGGGTCAATGCTGGGATGGTCTTTGATGGCGGGCATTAACGGCAGCTCTTCTTCTGATGAGGGAACTTCTGAGCAGGGTTCCGGCTCCAATGCCAACGGTGCTGCTGATCCTTCTGCCGGTGCGGGCGCGAAGCAGTCCGTCGCCGATGCTCAGAAGACCGGTGACAAGGGCGGCACTACGACCACCGCAACGACTGCCACGACTAAGTCCTCGGGCGGCAACATGCCCAAGACGGGCGACCTCATCGTTATGGCGAGCCTTGCGAGCGCGAGCCTGGCCACGCTGGGCGCCACGTCTATCGTGAGCGGTAAGCATAAACTTGATCAGGAGAACAAGGCCGCTGGCGAGGACGGTTCCGAGGAGTAGCTTCTCGGTTGCTGAATAACTAAAGAGTTGGGACGGGGTCCGGCGCGAATGCATCGGGCCCTGTTTTGTTGTGCAACGATTAGTTATGCCCCCTCACACCCCATGTTGCTACCGTTGCCCGATATGTTTGCGCGCTACATCAGTACGTGAGAGGCCGCCATTACAATTGGAATCGTGCTGCGATTTAGGGGGAACGTTGCAATGTCTGAACAGGCAAATAATGGTTGTGCTGCCGGCTTTGGCGTACGTCTAATCGGCTGTACCGACGATGTGGTTTTGCCCATCGGCATGCACGACTATGCGGAGGCTCTTGGTTGCTGCGCGCTGGTCGACAAGACTATGTTTATTGCCGATATGCTGGATTGCGATGCGTCCGTTATGGTGTGCTGCCGACCCGAGGGTTTTGGCAAAAGCATGAACTTGTCGATGCTCAAGGCTTTTCTGGAGCATCCCGTGGTTGGTCATGCTTGCTGGAGCTTGTTTGCCGAAACTCAGATTTGGGATGCGGACGGCGGGCGCTATCGGGGCGAGTACGCCTGCTATCCGGTGATATCGCTGGACTTTTCTGGCGCTGCGAGGCCTGGCGCCGCTGTTGCCGGCGTCGTGCGCGATGCTCTTTCGGGCGAGTGCACTCGCCTGTTGGCGCCCTTGGAGGCTCCGGATTTAGCTCGAGATAAAGTGCGTCACATCGAGCGCGTTGCGCGTGGCGTGGCGAGCGCGGACGAGGTTGACTCGGTGCTCGGTGTGCTCATTGAGCTGCTGGAGATGGCTTGCGATGAGCAGGTTGTATTGCTCGTTGATGGGTACGACGCGGCGTGGTCGCCCAGCGCGAGCGCGAGGGACGCTTCCGGCGCCGGTCCGGCGGAGCTGCTCGATCGCGTGCTGTTCGACGCCATTGCCACCGCGGGCCATTCGCTACGGTTGACGTGTCTGATGGGGGAGCGTCCCGGTCCTGCCGAAGCGGCGCTTTCTTTGCGCGGTTGCTCGTATTGTCTTTCGACGCCCCTTTCGACGCGGTGCGACCGTTGGTTCGGCTTTTCGGATGCCGAGGTCGAGGCTCTGCTGAATCATGCTGGGCGCGAGGAACACCTTGATGATGCGCGTGAATGGCTCGAGGGATATCGGTTTGGCAGGGCCTATTGCTCGAGTCCGGCGCGTGTGATCGGTTTTCTGGACCGAGGCTGCACGGCGCCTGTGCGAGCCGATCTGTATGGGTATGCCGATTGCCTAAGTAGAGTAGTTTGTGACTGGAATCTTGATCGCCTTTCGGCTCTGTTCGATTTGCTCGAGGCCCATGGATGCGTTGAGGTCCCAGTCTGTTTGGGTGCTGCGGGGCTAGAGGCCTCGTCTGATGATGGCCTGTGGACGGCGCTGTATCTGTCCGGTTTCCTGACGACTGATATGACTGAAGAACCGGAGCATGACAGCTGCACCCGTGCTCTGCGGTTGCCCAATAACGAGCTTCGTCAGACCTTTCGTCTGGTGATTATTGATTGGTTTGAGCGTGCTGCCGAGGACGTTCGAGATGTCGATGCGTTTCGAGACGGGTTGTGCCGTGGGGACGAGGATGCGGTAAAGCGGGCGTTAGACCGCATCCTGGGAGATGCGGGAATCGGTGTGAACAACCCAGATGCGCAGCTGCCATATCACCTGCTCTTGCAGGGGCTCTGCTTTGGATTGCCGGGCTATGCCAATCCTGCCTCGAGGCGAAAGCGTGGCGCGGATCGCTGGGACATCCAGGTATTTCCTACGGGCACCGTGTTTGACGTGGCAGACACGATCGGCATGCTCGACGAGCGTCCGCTGATAACGGTCAACATGATGTATGACCCCGGCGTAGACGCGCTCGGCCTGGAGCTGCTGGCCGTTCAGGCACTGCTCGACATAGAGCGCGACGGCATCGACAAGATTCGCGTACCGCGACCCGGTGTGGGCCGCATGCGCTGGGGATTCGGGTTTGACGGGTGTCGTGTGGCAGCGGTGTGCCAGCGGCTGTAGGGGTGTCCGCTACTCTGCGTCCTTCATAGGCGGCATGGGCTTCCAGTTGGGGTCCTTGATGATCTTGCGGGCATCTTTCATGCCACGGCGCAGCGCCGGGATGCCGGTCTTAAAGCACTTGTCGACCGCTGCCAGACGAATGAACTCCTTGCAGAAGGTCGCGGCGTTGCCCAAGCGGAACAAGATGGGGTGGTAGTCGCCGTAAATCTGCATGTAACGGGCCAAAAAGCCGCGATTGCGCATGATGTAGTAGCGGTTGGTGTCGCTCGTTGAGTTGAGCTGGCGTTTGCCGGCGATATCCCAGTTAGAGACGGCGCGGGCACGCTTGAGCACCACGTCGGCAACCACGGCGGCGGGGAAGTGCTGGCTGGCAACATAGCCGTAGCAGGCATCGTCGCCGTAGATGAAAAAGCGCGCATCGGGCAGGCCGATCTTGTCGACAACGCGGCGCGAGAACAGGCCGCCTTCAAAGCACAGCTGGTTCATGGCGCGGTAGCCCTCGGGGCCCAGGTCCCACTTAGCGATGGGGTTGGGGATACCAAGCGAAAGGATAAGCTGGTACTGCCAAAAGAAGGCGCCACCGTCAAAGTCCAGGCGCGAACCCTGGATGACGTCGTAGCGGTCCGCCCACTTGGCCAGGCGCTCAATGCCCTCGGGGATGACGAGTACGTCGTCGTCCATCACCCAAAACCACTGGGCGCCCAGGTCGTAGGCGCACTTGGTGCCGGCGGAGAAGCCACCCGCGCCGCCACCGTTTTCAAGCTGCGGCGCGTAGATAACGCGGTCGGTGCCACCCTTTGCGTCGGGCTGGTCGGTGTCGATGCCCCACAGGTTGGCGAGGCGCTCGTTGAATGCGACGCACATGGCTTCGGTCTCGCGCGAATTCTCATTGTCGACGATCACGATACGCCAAGGCGTTGCCGTGAGCTCGGTCATGGAGTCGAACAGGTTGGCCAAGAGCTCCTGGCGCTTGTACGTAACGACAACGATGGCAAGCTTGTCGATGGGGGCGGGAAGGGTGGAAGTCATGAACGAGAATATCCTTTCGCGTGGGCAGCATTTCGGCCCTGCGGAATAAACAACGTATCCCATTGGACATGACTATTGTAAGCGTAGGTAGGCGCCCGCGGTTAATGTTCCACTAATCACCAAGAACGTTTGCTACAAGCCTGGTTGACGTGCGTGCGCGGCGAGATTGCAAGCGCGCATTGTGGTATTACATAGGTGCCGAATCCCGTGGACGCGATCTTTGTGTTTGGATGCCCTGTGAATAAAACTCGTTTAGCTTCCTTTGCCGATAGCCTTCCCGTCAAGGTCATGTTGCTGTTTTTGGTTCTTCAGGCCGCATTTGTCCTGAGCAATACCGCGGCAAATTGTCTGCCGAGGCCCGTCATCGAGTCGCATGTGCAGGGTTCGGAGTCCTCTGCCCTGTTGTCTGACATGTATGTCTACGACCACCGTGTTGCAGCTGGTCCTGTTTGCTTTGATAACAATCGCTTTATCATTGAAGTCGCACAGCAAAAGGACCAAGGTTCTCCATTTAAGACGATGACTGTTGCCGAGATCGATGACGTTACGAAAGCCGGTGGGATTACGCATCAGCAGTACTACCGGTATTGGCATGGATGGCAGCTACTTACGAATGTCTGCCTGTTTATTGGTGGTATCGACGTTGTCGTGGTGCCTGCGGCCGCTCTGGCGATTGCCGGCTCCGCTTGCGCTTACGTTGCCTTGCGGAAGCGATTTTCAAAGCCATTGACGTTGGGGTTCCTTGCAATCCTGCTGTTCTCGACCAATCTGTTTTTCAATTTTATCGGTGATCTGCTGCTGTGCATCTCGTTCTTTGTGGCGCTCATCATGATGTCTTGCATGAGCTTTCGTTTGGGCTCGGCCCCGAACGCACGGGTTTTCACAAGCCGCCTTGTCCTTTGGTCGATAGCGACGGGCGCCGTGTTTTCGTTTCTTGACTTTTTAACGATTCCTGCCGCAGTTGTCGCCCTGCATTGCTTTTTCGCCTTCATTGCGCTCCCCAAGGATGAGCGCCCCAAGCGTTGCGTCGTCACGATGCTGCAGGCGCTCTTTGGGTTTGGGCTTTCTTTTGTGTTTACCTGGGCGATGAAATGGGTTGTCGCGGCGTTTGTGCTGGGCTGGGACGAGGTCTTTTCGAACGTTCTGGGCGAGATGGGCCTTTGGTCTGCGCATGGGACTTCGTCACTGTTGCCCCAGGCTGACTGGCCTCAGATTTTGAAGGAGTTTTATTGCATGAGCCCGCAGCTGTTCGCCATTTGCTCAACTGCCGGTTATGCGATGATCTCGAACGTCGTTTGCCTTGTTTCGTTTGCTGCCGTATTGGCGATTTGGATTGCCGTGCTCGTTTGCTCGATACGGGGCGGCGCGCAAGGCGGTCGTCGTCGAAAGGTGTTGATCCAGTCGCTGCTCATGGCACTGCCTCTGATTGTTGTTCTGGGTTATTTCGTTTTTATGCATGACCATGCGATCGTTCATATTCCGGTATTTGGCTGCAAGAACTGGGCGATTGTATTTGTGGTTTTATTTGCTTCGGGTGTTAGCGCGCTTCGTGGTCTGAGGAGTCAGAAGGTCGTTTAGCCGTTCACATGGGCCTTGATGGCGTCGACCACGGCCCTGCGTACGATATCCATGAGGAGCAGGACAAGCGCGAGGCAAAGGCTCATAAGGATTCCGAGCAAAATAGCGCCGGCTGGACGGGGCTCTCCCGAGGCGAAGGATATCATCAGACTATTTTCCAGCGCGTGCGTTGTATGAACCAAAGTGCGATGTGATCATTTTTAGAGTCTGCTTGGGGCCCTTGTTCCATACGTTATACAAGCCCTCGCCCACGAGGTCCTTGGCGTATGCGCAGTAGCTGATTTTAGGGTTGGCGATGCCCATATACTCGGCATAGAGCTTTTTGGCCGCGGGAGTAACGCGAGGATTGGCAAATACCAGCTCTTGCGGCATGCGTTCGAACATCCTGTGGATCGCCCGCTCGATTTCGGGGTGGCCTTCAATTCCGGTGTGCTCAATCATGATGCCCATATAGGTGAAGCCACGTGTGATTTGGGGTGTCCAAACGGCGGGGTCGGTGACGTTGAGCCGCTCAAGAATATCGACCATATCGTTCCAGCGATTAAACGGCATCAAGGGGTCACGCTTGGCCAGAGCAGCCGCCTTTTCGGGCGTTTCCTCGCGGTAGCAGTAATACGGCTTGGGCCAGTAAGCGATCGCCTTTGCCTGGCATAGCGTTTCGACAAGGAATGGATTATCGGCCCAGCCCGCACCGGGGATTTCCTTAAACCAGATATTGTTTTGCAACAGGAAGTCGCGATGATAGATTGCCGACCAAATGGACGGATGATGGGCCAGCAGGTGTGGAGCGTCGTGAATGGTGAATGGTTGCCGAGGCGGTTTAATGCGACCGCGATATGCGCAGTGTAGTTTGACCTCTTGGGGAGTATCGGGGTTGCGAATGATCCAATACGGGGTCTCAATAATATCGAGCTTGTTCGGATCGCCAAATTCGCGTTTGGCAAAGGCAAGCATGTCGGAGTACATTCCGGGCTCGATCCAATCATCGGGCTCGAGGATGGCAATCCAGTCGCCCTTTGCCTCGCGAATGCCCAGATTGCAGGTTGCGCCGTAACCCTGGTTTGCCTTGTCGATCACTCGAACGCGTGAGTCGCGCGCAGCGAATTCTTGCATAACGGCGAGCGAGTTATCGGTGGATCCGTCGTTGATGGCGAGGATCTCCAGCTCGATTTTGTTTTCGTTTAATAGACTGCCTATAGCCTGAGAAAGATACGGCTCGGCATTGTAAGTAGGCACGATTACGGTCAGCATTCAAACACTTTCTCTAGGCGATTTTGGAAGAATTATACCTAATTGCGTTTGCAACGGTTTTAGTTGCATATGAGTGAAAGCAACTAAAACAGTTGCGTCGTTCTTCGCCGGAGCCTCGCGTAAATCGGGTCAAAAAGCGGCTAACTTCGAATACTGTTTCTTTGTTTTGATTTACGGCCTGATGGATTGCGTGGGCCAAAATACATTTAAATCAATCTAACTTGTAGCACTCTATATTTGCTTTGATTTTCTGGGAAGTGCTTTTGCGGTTGGCTTGCTGCTCATGGGCTCCACCTGCCTTATAATTTCGAGAGCATCACCTGTACTTGTATCTGATGGGGATTGGTATGAAACGTCATCTGCTACTTCTTGCGACTTTCGTTGCGGCGTTAGTTATTGGACTTAATCCATTGATTGGGCCGGTTGCTATTGCTTATGCAATCAATGGGGAGCCTGTTCAGCAGGATTCAACTGCTGAAGGCGCGGATTCTGAAAGCAATTCAAACTCGACTAACGACCTCGCCTCCTCGCCTTCCAATAAGAATCAGGACGACTCTGACAATCTTGCTGCAGAAGAAAACGACTCTTCCGTTGTGGCGGATGGGAGCGGCGACGTTTTAACCGATTCGTATCAGTATCTCTATATCGCCTATCCGCAGCTTCCGGTCGGTGTGGACCAGGTGATTGCTTTTGCTACCCCTAACGATTCTGATGTACTCACAGATGCGACTCTTGAATTGGAATCCACAACTGGGCACTCCCTTTCTGTTAGTGCGACGGCCGTCAGTGGCAATGCTGCTGCATTTCAGTTCGGTAAGGATTATGCCGAGTGCGGATATGATTTGATTTCGATCTCCTATCATCTGCAGGGCGATGCAACGGAGCACAGTGTTGATTTGATGCAATGCGGATATGCGTTCGACATTGATGCGAATGCCTCTATGGACGACGGCCTAGCCGAAGGCAGTGCTAATTCGTCTGTTTATTATTCAGATGGTTCTGGCAATGCGATTCAGGCTGCCACGATTGGCGACGCACTTACCGCCTCAAATGGGGAGCAGTCTCTCTCTCTTGCCGATACTGCTGTGAACGGTGCGTATGTTATTGCTCTTGATCCTGGTCATGGCGGCGTTGATCCCGGCGCCCAAGGTAATGGGAAGAGCGAGGCGGATCTTACTTGGAAGATTGCTGTTGCCTGTAAGGCCAAGCTGGAGCGATATGGTTTTAAGGTCGTGATGTCTCGAGGGCAAAGTGGATCTTATGGCAGCAACGATTTTCTGTACCGCGTTCAGCGATGCGTAAAGCAGGGCGCAAAAGCTTTTGTGAGTTTTCATATTAACTCTGGTAGTTCTGCGGCGCATGGTGCTGAGGTTTACGCGCCTACGGCCAATGGCACGAGCTATACGAAAGCCTCTGTCGAGCTTGCCCAAAAAGTAATGAATAATTTGTCTGCGCTTGGCTTGACCTATCGTGGCGTGATTCAGATGAAGGTTGGTGACGAATTTGCCGTTATTCGCTGTGCTCGCGAGCAGGGGATTCCTGGCATCTTGATCGAGCATGGCTTTATTTCTAACTCGGGTGACGTTTGGAAATACTTTAGCGATGCTGGCTGCAAGCGCCTGGGGGAAGCTGACGCCGATGCAATTATTGCTCAATTCCCGCGTTCTAGTTGGATGGATTACTCCGCTGTATTTGATGCTGACTATTACCTAAAGAATAATCCTGATGTCGCTAAATGGGCCAACAACGATAAGGATAAGGCCCTCCAGCATTTTATTAACTATGGCATGGCGGAGGGCCGTCGAGGCAACGAGTCGTTCGACGTCCAGAGCTACTACAACGAGTACCAGGACCTGAGGCTCGCGTACGGGACGGACCTGCCAAGGTACTACGTTCACTACATGAAGTGGGGCAAGGGCGAGAAGCGCCACGTCAGCGGCTGCTCGGCCCTGAAGGACCCCGTCACCAAGGCCGGCGGCGTGGACTACGCCCCCGTCTACGACCCCGAGTACTACCTCTCCCACAACGACGACGTCGAGAAGGCCTACACCAAGACGACCTACGGCGGCGTGACGATGCTCGACGACTCTGCCGTCCTGCGCCACTTCATCAACCACGGCATGGCCGAGGGCCGCCGCGGATCCGAGTCGTTCGACGTGCAGAGCTACTACAACGAGTACCAGGACCTCAGGCTCGCGTACGGCACCGGCCTCCCGAAGTACTACTCGCATTACCTTAGGTACGGAAAGAAGGAGGGGCGCCACGTCAGCGGCTGCTCGGCCCTGAAGGACCCCGTCACCAAGGCCGGCGGCGTGGACTACGCCCCCGTCTACGACCCCGAGTACTACCTCTCCCACAACGACGACGTCGAGAAGGCCTACACCAAGACGACCTACGGCGGCGTGACGATGCTCGACGACTCTGCCGTCCTGCGCCACTTCATCAACCACGGCATGGCCGAGGGCCGCCGAGGCAACGAGGCGTTCGACGTTTATGGTTATAAAACCAGATATCTCGATCTCAGGAAGGCTTACGGAAGTGATTTAAAATCGTATTATCTCCACTATCTCAAATATGGGATGAAAGAGCACCGTAATGGTTCGAGCATGACTGGATTTGAGGGCTATATAATGTCCTCCTCTTTTACTTCTTACGAGGATGCTGCCGCTCATTACAGCAGGACTGTTGGGAGGCAAGCTTATCCAACAAGTGTGTATAAAAGTAAAGGCAGCGCCTCTATTGATGAGTTTTGTAAGATTCTTTACGAGGAAGCCTCATTTGAGGGGGTATGTCCTGAAGTTTTATATGCACAAGTCATGAAAGAAACGGGCTATTTAAGATTCGGAAATTTAGTCCAGGCAAAACAGTGCAATTTTGGAGGTGTTGGAGCCACCGGCCCTGGAAATCCTGGATATACTTTTACTTCCGTTAGAGTAGGGCTTAGGGTTCAGGCGCAGCATTTAAAAGCATACGCAACAACTGAACCTTTGAATAATCCGTGTATTGACCCACGCTTTGATCTTGTTTCCCGTGGGTGTGCTCCCAAGACAACGGACCTAAATGGACGTTGGGCCGTTCCCGGTAAAGGTTACGGCGAAGGCTTAAATGCAATCGTTCATGATGTTTTGTGCATGTAATGGGTCTACAGACGTTCTAGAGCCGATATGCAAATTTAGTTGCATATCGGCTCTAGATTTTTGGCTATTTGTGTAATCTTATCTCATTGAGAATTCCTGACAGTCTTCCATAGGAGATGTCAAGAAGTGTTGATACCGCTAAAGATAATAACAATGCCCAAATAAATATAAGCACAGAATACTTTGGGATCAGAATTATCGGCTGGAAATAATAGTAAATTAAAAACGTATGGGATAACCAGAGGGCCGTTGAGTGATTTCCGAATAATGTGAGCACGCGGTTTTTTTTCGTTCCCAAAAGGGATACTACGGAAAAAATGAATGGTGCAATAATAATTAAATCAGGAAACGAACTTGAGGCTTCGCTGGCCAATGCTGTTCGAATTATAAATGTGCCTACTAGAAGAGTGATATTTATTAAACGCGCTTGCCGCGTTTTCTGAATATATTGAGCTGCCCTATCAAATAAACGATATTGAGCAACCGCGATTCCTTCAATAAATATCAAACAATAGTAAAACTGCGCATTCAATAGCTTAGACGCTATATAAGCAAGCGTTATTGCCAAAAATAATCGTATGGGTAAATGGTGATTTCCGTCTGTTTTGTGTAGTAGCAGATATAGGGCAGGAAATAAAACAACTAAAACTAAATATTGTTTTATATACCACCATTCACCATTAAATTGAGTTGATAGACCAAGTGCAGTAGTAATAATACTTGAAGGGTTAATTACTATCTTATTTGATAAGACACCATAAGTTAAGAAAACAGCAGCTATAAACCAAAACTTTGGATAAAATTTGCGAACCCTGCTATACCAAAACGATTTCATTAATTCGATATTAATAGTATGGTTCCATTTTTTTTCAGCATAATGAACAAACCCGTACCCCGATAGGAATGCAAAGACCGCAACGCAGACTTTGCAATACCACGCAATGGTTATCTCAATATTGATGCCTAACAGCATAGGAATAGATATCCAGTAGCCATGGAGCCGTTCGGGGATGCAAAATAGATGATGATACACCATAGCGATTGCTGCTAGACCATATAGACATAGGCTATGGTGTTTGTTAATGTAGCTATCAACGCTCGCTACTTTGATTGAGCGTTTTATTCTTATTGAGTCTGTTTCTGCAACATTGCTTTGTGTTATAGGCATCTAGCGTTACTGCTCCTGTCAAGTTTTAATTAGCTGGCTGTTATCTATAGAGATTATTGTTCAAGCATTTTTAACGTTGGCCTTGTTAAAGATGTTTCTTTAACGAACCAGCAGTACTTAGAATTGAGCGAATTGTCCTCTTATTGATGACTAGATACATCACGTAGATAAAACAGTAAATGAGGCTAGCAGTAAGAGGCTGCGTTCCTCTTGCAATAACGACAAAAATCAAACTTAGCCCGAGTGTTAGAAATCCAAGAAAGCCCTCTTTCAAGTTTAAAATCTTAGCAATTTTTAGCTCTGAATAGGTACTTCGGACTCCTAAAACTAACATAACGCCAGTTAGCGTGAATTCTACTGAGTGAATAGCGAATGTTCCCGTAATAGTGACGAATGCGCTCACGACAAAGGCCGCAATATTTGTTTTGAGTAGGGCCTTCTCTTCTCTTAGCACCTTAAAGAATGTGGTTCCCACAATGTCCATCTTGCCATCGAAGACGCAGATGGGAAACAGGATAGAGAACAGCTCAAGGCTTTTGGCGTATTGCGGCAACCAAGCGGTCAGAATGACAACAATCGGCCCAAATAGAACATAGATGGCGGGAAGCATTACATCTAGACCGTCGCGCATTACCAAGAAAACCTTTTTGAGGTTGTCTTCGGAGGTTTGCTTAAGGTTGGGGAAAAACACCATGCTTACCTGAGACAAGAAGGTTAGGAATAGCGATGCGATCGAGATGGAGAACGAGACGATAGAAAAGACTTCGATACCCCAATTGGCATCGATAAAGAAGCGAACACAACCCAAGATGAGCTGACTCATGATGTTTGAAATCATGAGCTTGATACCGATATTGATGCTGTGGATGGAAAGGGAGACACTTTCTTTTGGAGAATACAGACCGGCTCTAATAAAGTCTCTGGCATGGAAAACGCAGTAGGCAAGGCGAAATACCTTGGAGATAAGATATGCCACAAGATAAGGCTCGACCACGTTTACGCGTTCAATCATCAGCACAACAAAGATCGCAAATAAAGAGAGCGTTTCAATGACGCACGAAAGCGAGAAAAGCGGCGTTTCGTTCATGGCTTGGAAGACGAACCCAAGAAGTGTTGATGCATTGGTTAGTAAGAACGTGATGCTAAAGATGGCAAGTACAAAAGCGCGCTCTTCTTCAAAGGGGCCTATCAAGGCGACAGTAAAAACGCCAACAGCCATGATGCCTTGAAACAGGAGGCTCACCATAAATTGCGAGTTGACTGATTTTTTATCGATCTTTCCGCGAGTTTGCCCGCCTTTTTCTAGGTATAGGCCGTCGTTGAGGCCAAAGTGCATAAATCCTGCATAGCTCATGTAGAAGATTAGTAGCTGCCAGTAGCCATATTCGCGTACGCCTAGCAACTTGGGAAGCACGAGCGATAGCACGATGGACGAGAGTGTGCTTATTCCTTGGGACAAAAATGCCAAGGCGATATCTTTAAGTATCTTTTTTAAGTTCATGAGTCTCGCTTACATGAGAGTTGTGGCGTGGTTTGACTGGTAATTGTAGCAGCGTTGGTTAAGACATCGTTCATATCGATGCCGCTTATATAAACTCTTGATATGCGCGGCGTGGCTTTCATTGGTTGTTTCGACATGTGCTTAAATCGACGTAAGTGAAATGAATATAATTGGAGCGGTACACGAATATCAGTTCATTCGTCTGTCCGCGACCTCGTGGTTAGTAAGCAGGCGCGCCAGATTATTTATACGGAGGTAATTGTGCGCACAACGAAAAATGTGTTTGTGGTTATTTTTGCCGGCGGCGTTGGATCGCGTATGCGCGGAGCAAAAGTCCCCAAGCAATTTTTGGAACTGGGCGGAAAGCCCATTATTGCTCATACCATCGACCATTTTGAAAAGCACCCGATGGTGGCGGGCGTTGTTGTCGTGTGTGTTGCTTCGGGTATAGACCACATGCGCGAAATAGTCGAGGATGCTCATTACTCTAAGGTTTTGTCGATCGTTCCGGGCGGCGAGACTGGTCAGGATTCCATCTTTATGGGTCTTTCCGAACTTAATCGGCTTGGCGTAACGGACGAGGACTCTATTGTCTTGATTCATGACGGCGTGCGACCTCTTATTGACGAGCAGACCATTACTGCGTGTATCGATTCTGTTTCCCAGTATGGTCCCACCGCAACGGTTGCTCCTTCGGCCGAAACGATAATCGAGGAAGAGAATGGAGTGGTGGAGCGTGTCGTCGACCGTTCGCGCTGCAAACTTGCGCGTGCTCCCCAAGGCTTTAAGTTTAATGAAATCTATGCCGAGCACCTCCGTGCGCTTAAGGAGGGCAGGCATGATTTCATCGATTCAATTTCGCTTATGGCGCACTATGGGCACAAAGCCCATACGGTTGAAGGGCCTGCAGATAATATTAAGGTGACCACGCAGCGCGATTTCTTTGCGTTTAAGGGGTTTGTTGATTACAAGGAAATGGAGCAGTTGTGGCCGCTGTAGATGAATATTTGTTTAACCGAGCTGCGCAGATTGCCGCCCAGGCAGACATTCCTTGGGTTGAGCTAGACGGTTGCACCGTTTTAGTGACGGGGTCAACGGGGCTTATTGGCTCTCAGGTTGTGAGGACCTTACTCTCTAGAAATGATCACTTTAGTGCAGGTATTAAAGTCATTCTACCTGTT
This sequence comes from uncultured Collinsella sp., assembly GCA_937958315.1. Classification (GTDB taxonomy): domain Bacteria; phylum Actinomycetota; class Coriobacteriia; order Coriobacteriales; family Coriobacteriaceae; genus Collinsella. Next base: position 13,585 of record CALFGH010000002.1, read on the forward strand.
CGAAATATCATGAAGGCGCAGGCTCTGTTTGGCGAGCGCGACGATGTTTCCGTTCTGGAATGGTCGCTTGGCGACAGTCTTAAAGGCCCCGAGTACGTGGATTATGTAATTCACGCTGCTTGTGGAACATCGAGCAAGAGTTTTCTTGAGACTCCCGCTACGACGATCATGCAGATTGTCCATGGTGGGGAAGCTGTACTTAAGTATGCTTGCTCGGCGGATGTGCAGAAGGTTCTATTCCTTTCCACCATGGAAGTCTACGGCGAGGTTGAGGGCGTAGCCACTGAGGATAACCTCGGTAAACTGGATCCCATGGTGGTTCGCAACAGCTACCCCGAGGCTAAGCGGCTTGTCGAGTGCCTGTGCGCTTCGTATGCCACCGAACATGGCGTCCCTTCGGTTGTTATGCGTTTAGCCCAGACGTTTGGCGAGGGCGTTCATCCTGACGACATGCGTGTGTTTGCCGATTTTGGCCGTCATGCTATCGAAGGCAAGGACATCGTTCTGTTGAGTGATGGCCTTAAACGCAACGGCTACCTTTCGGTTGACGATTCTGTGCGTGCTATTTTGATTGCACTGGTTAATGGTCAATCGGGCGAAGCGTATAACGCAGTTAATGAGGATGCGTATTGCAGCATTAGGGAAATGGCGCAGTTGGTTTTGGACCAGTTTGGCTCAGAGAGCGCAGAAGTTCGTAGAGAGTTTGATCCAGAGCGAGAGGCAACATTCAGAAAGGCTTCTGACCTTATGCTCGATTCGTCTAAGCTCAAGGCATTGGGCTGGGAGCCCAGCGATTCGCTCACTGATATGTATCGTGCCATGATTGATTGCTGGAGCGTTCATGACTAACGGTATGGCGCAAAAGCCATCCGTACTCGTGATGATGGCAACTTACAATGGCGAGAAGTACGTCGCGGAACAAATCGATAGCATTCTTGCCCAAGAAGGTGTGAATGTCACGCTTTTGATATCGGATGATGGGTCATGCGACAGTACTCCGCAGATTTGTGCTCGTTATGCCCAGAATACGCCGAACGTCCATTTCTTTGTGAATAAGTGCAACAAGGGCCTCGCTAGGAACTTTATGGACATGCTTTATGATTCCGATGTGAGATCCTTTGATTATTTCGCATTTTCAGATCAAGATGACTACTGGATGCCCAATAAACTTAGTAAAGCGATTGAGGCTATCGCTGCAGCCGGCGAAGGTCCACGACTTTATTACAGCGACGTATGCAACGTTGATGAACAACTTAATGGCGGATCGAGTGAATATAGCTCCTTTGGTCCCTATTCCGATTCTTTTGGATTGTTGTTGACCGTTAATTGGGCTTCAGGCTGCACAATGGTATTTAATTCGGCTTTTGCATCTGTGCTTCAGCAATGTGTTCCGACGGTTTGGCCTCGGCTTCATGACGGTTGGGTACATCTAGTCGCTCGTTCGATAAATGCGCAAGTACCCGATCTTGACCATGCTTACATTAAACGTCGCATTTCTGGACAGAATCAAGTCGGTGAGCGTGGGCTTGGTTCTTTGGGATTCAAAAGAATTGCAATGATGCCTGTTTATCTGTTTAAGAGGGATGATAATCCCCATTGGGCGGTAAAAGCTGCTTCCGAGCTCATCAAGGGCTATTCTCAAATAATGGATTTGGGGTGTCTCGATTTGTGCGAAACCTTCATCTCTGCTGAAAAATCTCTGGCAAAGCGCATTAAGCTTGCGTTCAGTTCTGAATTTAAATCCCCCTATACCGTCGAAAATATCTTGTTTCCTATTAAGATGCTACTTAACAAGTATTAGTAGCTGTTATTTACTCGCTTTGTTTTTTGGTTGGTGTGAACTCTTATGCTTAACTTTACCGTCGGTCCGGTGATGTCCGATTCCGAGGTGCTTCGCCTTGGCTCTGAACAGGTTCCGTATTTTAGAACGCCTGAGTTTTCTGACGTGATGCTGCAGAACGAGCGGCTATTTCTTCAGTTTATTGATGCGCCCGAGAATTCTCGAGCGGTGTTTATTACAGGCTCGGGTACCGCATCGCTCGAGGCGGCGGTTGCCAATACGTTGTCGCCAAAAGATAAGGCCCTTGTTGTGGTTGGAGGCAGTTTTGGCGAGCGCTTCTCCAAGCTCTGCGATATCCATGGGGTTCCCCATGACGATATCGTTTTGCCCTTTGGAACTACGTTGACGCAGGAAATCTTGAGTCAGTATGATCAAAAAGGCTACACGGCACTCCTGGTCAATGTTCATGAAACCTCAACGGGTGTTCTGTACGACGCCTCCATGCTTGCAGATTTTTGCAAGCGAAATAATGCTCTGTACATCATGGATGCCATCAGTGCCTTTTTGGCCGACCCTCTGAACATGGGCGAGCTTGGTGTCGATGTGTTTATTACGGGTTCGCAAAAGGCTCTTGCGTGCCCGCCGGGCGTTTCGCTCATTGCTCTTTCGCCTCGGGCGATCGACCGCGTAAATTCCAACGATCCGGGCTGTATGTATCTTGACCTTCGCTCTGCTCTTAAGAACGGCGAGCGTGGGCAGACTCCGTTTACTCCTGCTGTGGGAACGCTCCTGCAGATTAATAAGCGTCTCAATTTGATTGCTGATAACGGTGGCCCCTCTGCTGAGATTGACCGCGTCGCCTCCCTGGCCCATGATTTTAGGTCTCGCATTGCGGATATGCCTTTTGAGCAGGTTTCCCCCGCACCCTCAAATGCTGTGACCGTTCTTAAGCCTCTGCATGTTTCCGCGCGCGATGTTTTTACAACCCTTAAGGATCGTTATAGCATTTGGGTCTGCCCCAACGGCGGTGATCTTGCTGATGTTATCTTCCGCGTCGGTCATATCGGATGTCTTTCAATTGAAGACAATACAGTGCTGATCGTTGCTCTTAAGGATATGCTCTCAAAGGGGCTTTTGTAGGGCGGTGGGATAGAGTCACTATGGTTAAAGTCATTACATATGGCACGTACGACATGCTTCACTATGGTCATATTCGACTGTTGGAGCGGGCGCGTGAGCTAGGTGATTACCTTATCGTTGGCGTTACCGCCGATGACTTCGATCGTGCCCGTGGAAAAATCAACGTGGAACAGCCTTTGGCAGAGCGCATGGAAGCCGTTCGAGCTACCGGCTTAGCTGATGAGATCATTGTTGAGGAGTACGAGGGCCAGAAAATCGACGATATCCGTAGGTACAATATCGATATATTCACCGTTGGCTCTGACTGGCAGGGTCATTTTGACTACCTCAACGAATACTGCAAGGTTGTGTATCTCGATCGCACTGCAGGTATATCTAGTTCCGAGATCCGAAGCAAAAAGCAAGCTCTCAAAATGGCATTTGTTGGATCAGGCCCAGTGCTTGATAAGTATATTGCGGAGAGCTCTTTTGTTAACGGGATGAAAGAAGCTGGTCGGCTCGTTATTTCGAGAGTAACGGATGCCTCGAGCCAGGACTATGAACATATTCTCGCTCAGAGTGATGCGGTATTCCTCGCCACTCATCCCGACGGCCACTATCAAGAGATTTTTTCTGCCTTACATCGCGGTGTTCACGTTTTATGTGAGTCTCCTATTGCCAAAACTGAAGATGAGGCTCGTTGCCTGCAGAAAATTGCCCAAGAACGTGGTCTTGTATTAATGGATGCCATTAAAACTGCCCATGCGATGGCGTACGCACGTCTTCTCCTGCTAGCAAAGGCCGGAACGGTCGGAAGGATTGTGTCTGTTGATGCTACTTGCACTGGAATGAGTGGTTTTCGATCCCATTGTACTGATGGCGATGCCGTGCAAGGCGCGATGGATTATTGGGCTCCTACTGCAGTTCTTCCTATCGTCCAGCTTCTTGGAGACTCCTTTGCGTCGGAGAGCTATGTTTCCTTTACCGACGCCGCTCAAAAAGGCGTTGATATGTTTGTACGCGGTTCGTTTGAATATCCCAACGCAGTGGCTTCATTTAAAGTGGGGCGTACAGTTAAATCTGAGGGCGAGTTAATCATCTCTGGAACGGAGGGGTATATCTATGTTCCGGCTCCATGGTGGAAAACTGATTATTTTGAAGTTAGGCGTGAGAATCCCGATAATAACAGGCGTTATTTTTTTCAGCTTGACGGTGAAGGTATTCGTAATCAGCTTGCTGCTTTTTCTCGTGCCGTCGAGCGCGGTGCCCGCATGCCCGGAGTAACCCTTGACGAGTCAATCGCGATAGCTCGAATTTTTGAGCATTTTTGTTGTGCTCGCTTTACGAAGACCATCAATTAATGTGTATAGTTACCGCTACTTTTTAGCATCATGGAGCAAAATTGATTTCTAAATGTTATGACAGCGAGACCCTTGAGAAGGTCCATAAGATCAATCTCTACATTTATCAGGATTTTGCAGATTTATGTGCACGTCATCAGATTAATTATTTTGCAATATCCGGTACTGCAATTGGCGCATTGCGTCATCAGGGCTTTATCCCTTGGGATGACGATATTGACATAGCCATGCTGCGTGATGACTACGAGCGATTTGTAAGATATGCAAAGGTGGAGCTTGCAGACAAGTATTATCTGATGGGTCCCGAGTTTGAGCATAAGTATTACAACCTTAAGCCACATCTGGTTTTAAAGGGCACGACGTTCGTGACCAATGAAGCATGGTCTGCGGGATTCAAGCCCGGTTTTTTCCTCGATCTGTTTATCTATGACAATATTCCTGTTGATAAGGGTGAACTTGCTAAATACCATCGTCAGTGCAAGTTGTTTACCATTTTATGGTTTGCCTATCATGTTCATTTTGAAAAGTTGCTTGATACTCAGGACACTTTGATGGGCAAGTCCAAGTATGTTGCAAGTTATCTTATTGGTAATGCACTGCGCTTGATTCCAGGAAGCGAGAAGTGGATATGGGAGAAATACGATGCCCTGTCCAAAAAGTATAGGGGAAAAACCAAGCGCTATTCCGCTCTTACAGATTACGGCATGACGTACATGTATGTTGACGAGGATGAATTGTATCCCCTGGTTGACATGCCTTTCGAAAACACGAGCGTGAAGCTTGTGCACGAGTACGAGAAACAAGTTTGCAGGCATATGGGTTCAAATTATATGGAGCTTCCTCCGGTCGAGAAACGCACGAATCACTTTCCCAAAGAGCTTGATTTTGGACAATATGAAGAGGTGCTTTAGCGATGCGATCAATTAATCAGGACGATATCCAGCCTCTTCTCCTTGACATGCTTTCTGCGTTTCACGATTATTGCGTACGACATGGGTTAGTATATTTTTTGTCTGATGGAACCTTATTAGGTGCTGTAAGACATAAAGGTTTTATCCCGTGGGACGATGATGCAGATGTCTCTATGGTTGACGCTGAATATGACAAGCTCGTTGCACTTGCTAAAGAAGACCCTTACCTTGATTCTTTGAAGCGGTATAAGTTTCTTTTGCCTGCAGAGTTGCCAAACTTTTATCCCTTTTTAAAAGTCGTTGATACATGCACCGTTGTCTATGAAAAGGATATTGATCGCCAATATTCCATCGGGCTTTGGCTTGATGTATTTCGCCTCTCACACTGCGACGCCGACTTTTCTAAGACCATCGATAAGTATCACCACATAATGAAATTGCGTAACCTGAATAAGATTGCTGTTGCTGGTGATTTTTCTACACCGCTATACAAAGCACTGTCACCTTTGCTGACGATGGTAAAAGGAATTATTTCTCTATTTGGCGCTGCCTGTCCAAATCTCACGTACAAGATGCTCGAGATTGAAAAGTTGATGCCAGACTCTGGCGATAAGCTTATGGATATCACTTGGGCTGATCACGATGAACACTATTTCGACGCCTCGCTTTGGGATGAGGTCGCCGAGCTCTCATTTTGCGGGAAATCTTTCTACGTGCCCAAGCGGTTCGATGATGTGCTTACCTGTCAATTCGGCGATTATATGCAGCTGCCTCCGGAGGAAGATAGAGTCCGTCATTCATATGAGGCGTATTACATTTAAGGATAGCAATTTCGCTTTATCATAGTTTGGGGTGGCCCGTATTGGGGCCACCCTTCCGCTTTTATTGGATAATAGCAAGGTAGGCTAATGTGATAATGTCTAAATGAAGGCAGCCGCTAGGAAGCCAGGGCCGCTAGGGCAAGCCTGAGCATCTTGTTGAGATAATTGATTGAACAGAATAGAAGTTCTGCTGAGTAGGCGGAGGCTTTAAAATATCTGCGTTTGCCCAAGGACGCCAAAGCGTTGTTGAAGATATCGTTTGCCTTTGAGTAGCGAATGGCTTTTGCTTCTGAGTAGGCAGCATCAACATATATATTGGCTTCTCGAGGGTCTGCTGCCCGATTTTTTCTGAACTCTTTTGTAATGTAGCGCTGATAGAGATATTGTCGAAAGAGCGATGACCTTGAGATGCTTTCTGAAGTCATTCGGTATTTAAGTATCTCTTGGTTGCAGTTTCCAATCCTAAGTCCTGCCATGGATGCGCGGAGTAAAAAGTCGTAGTCTTCGCAGAGGGGGATCTCCCTGTAGCCCTGGGCGAAAGCGGAGGCTTTGCCAAGCCAGGTGGGATGTGGGACACAGTTATTCCAGCGCAAGGCTCTATTGACGGCATTTGGTGTTATAGGCGGCTGGGGAATGTCGTAAAGGTAGGTGCCGTTCTCGTCGATAATGCTCATTCGGCCGCCAACAAGATCTAGTTCGTTCGATGTTAGGAACGACAGCTGTGATTCGATTCGATTGGGCTCCGAAATATCGTCAGCGTCCATTCGGCAAATATAATTTCCTCTTGCTATGCCGAGTGCCTTGTTCAGAGATTTAACGAGACCTAGGTTATATTCATTTTCAATTACTGTAATCCTATTATCCTCGATTTGTTTTTGGTATGCGAGGTCTTTTACCGGCTTATTATCTGGGCAGTCGATAACAATTAAAAATTCAAAATCGCAATAGGTTTGGTGAAGAACTGAGTCAATAGATGCCTCTACGAGGGCTGCATTTTCTTTATATGTTGACATAATGACAGAGATGTTAGGCATAATGCTCTCTTTGACGCTTGAACTTGCAGTGCTTGTGAGTCTTGAATGACCGCTTGAGCAATGTTTATTATAGGCTTCGCCGCACTTGGTTGCTATGTACGCCGATAGGGGGTCTATCTCTATCGTATTCATATGCTATTTAATAAGTTAAAAGATTGGTTGGTGTGTTAATGCCTTCTGCGATACGTGGAAACTACGATTCGATTGATCTGGCAAAATTTGTTTTGAGCATCTTTGTCGTCGCAATTCATGTTCGACCATTTGACGCATATTCAGCATATTTCCGTCCTGTCCTCAGAACGGCTGTTCCGCTCTTTTTTCTAATCACGTCTTATTTTTTCTTCGTCCGGCATAAGAGCCTGTCTTGTCTGGATGAAAAGGTCGCCCATATAGAGCGTCATGTTTCTCGAAATCTACGTTTATATCTGTTTTGGATGACAGTATTTCTGATTCCTACCATTAGGTATAGACAGTGGTTTGCGAATGGTGTGCTTAATGGGTTTGCTTTGTGGATTAGGTCGTTTTTTGTGGGCAGTACCTTTATTGCTTCATGGTTTATTATGGCAGCCGTTATTGCAACAGTTTTGGTAACTGTCCTCTCGCGATATCTTTCGAATACCACGATGCTTCTATTGTCTTTGATACCTTTTGGTGCATGTTGCCTTATGAGCGGTTACGGTAATACTGCATTTATGCAGGCTCATATTGGCGTATTTTCCCAATCATATGGGTTCGACTATAACAATTTTTGGGTTGCTCTGTTTTGGGTTGTAGTTGGGAAAATGCTTGCAGAACTTCCGCCTGATAAGGTTCCGAAACCCAAAGAACTCGTTATATTAAGTGCCTTTGGCATTGTCTTGCTCTATTGTGAGCAATATCTAATTATGTCACGGGGCTGGGCTGTTGCAGACGACTGTTATTTTACGCTGCCGTTTTTCTGCATTCCTGTATTTCTACTGCTGCTTAGTTGTGATGCTCAAATTGAGCATACGAGGTTTTTACGCTGTGCGAGCACGGTGACATTTTGTTTACATGCAAACCTGCAGTTCATTTTGATAAGTTACTTTGGGTGTCGCGTTACTCAAACCACGATGTTTGTAGTTGTGCTTATCGCATCGTGGCTCCTTACGTTTCTTATCCTTAAACTGGAGAAATTGCCACATTTAAGCTGGCTAAGGTATAGTCATTAAATATTCGCTATCATGGATACATTATTAGACAAATATTGTGAGAGCTAGTTTTGAAGACGCTAATCATTATTCCTGCCTACAACGAGGAGGCATCTCTGGGTATTACGGTTGCCAAGTTGACCGCTGCCGTTCCCGATGTTGACTACTTGGTCGTTAACGACGGTTCCAGCGATGGAACTGTTCAAATTTGCCGCGATAACGGCTATCCGTTTTTGGATCTGCCCTGCAACCTTGGACTTGCCGGCGCATTTCAGGCGGGCATTAAATACGCTTATCGTCATGGCTATGATTGCGCTATTCAGTTTGATGCTGATGGCCAGCATTTGCCGCAGTATATTCATGATCTTGTGCAAGCGCTCCAGACATGTGATATCGCGATCGGTTCGCGATTCGTCGATCAGTCTAAGGGCAGCTCGCTGCGCATGTTTGGCAGCAATATCATCCAGGGCGCCATTAAGCTCACGACTGGTCAGGTTATTCACGACCCCACGTCGGGTATGCGTGCTTTTAACAAGCGCATGATCAAGCTTCTCGCACTTGGGCTCAACATGGGTCCCGAGCCCGATACTGTTTCATACCTTATTCGTGCCGCCCATGCCAAAGTTGTCGAAGTGCCGGTTCAGATGGCCGAGCGCGAGGCGGGGGAGAGCTACTTTAACTGGAAGTCGTCCGTCAAGTATATGCTTCGCATGACTTTATCTATTCTGTTTATCCAGTTCTTCCGTAAAAGCTTGGAGGGCGATGCTGCATGACGCTGCCGCTTCGTATTACGCTGTTTGCAGCGTCCTTGCTCACGTTTGGTTATATGACCATTAAGATTCGCGATTCAAAAATGCGTCTTGAAGACTCTTTGTTCTGGTTCTGCTTCTCGGCCCTGCTGCTGCTTGCCAGTATTTTTCCTCAGGTGTTTTTCTGGCTTTCGAATCTCGTTGGCACCATGTCGCCTTCGAACTTCGTGTTCCTGTTCTTCATCTTTGTCTTGCTCATTGTCTGCTTTAGGCTGAGCGTTCGTCTTTCTCAGCTCGATACAAAGCTTCGCGAGCTTACCCAGCAGTTGGCGATAGAAAAGTTTGAACGTCATCACAACGACGAGAGCCATTCGAAAAGAGGCTAATTCATGAAAGGCATTATCCTCGCCGGGGGCTCCGGCACTCGCCTCTACCCGCTCACGCTCGTCACGTCTAAGCAGCTGCTGCCGGTCTACGACAAGCCCATGATCTACTACCCGCTTAGCACCCTCATGCTGGCGGGCATCCGGGACATCCTGGTCATCTCCACGCCGACCGACCTGCCCAACTTCGAGCGCCTGCTCGGGGACGGCTCGCGCTACGGCGTG
>CALFGH010000003.1 GCA_937958315.1 uncultured Collinsella sp.
GCGCCCAGGGTCCCGATGGCGGCCTGGCCGTCGCGCGCGCGAGCTACGTTGCCGGCTGTTCCTCTACGTCCAATGTGCTCGCCGGGCGCCGCTACGGTATTCCCGTCTTTGGCACGCATGCGCACAGCTGGGTGATGAGCTTCGATTCCGAGCTTGAGGCCTTCCGTGCCTTTGCCAAGTCGAGCCCCAAGAACTGTACGCTGCTCATCGACACCTACGATGTGCGCGAGGGCTGCGAGCATGCCATAACGGTCGCCAAGGAGATGGAGGCGGTGGGCGAGCGCCTGTCGGCTATTCGCATTGACTCGGGCGACCTCGCCAAGCTCTCCAAATATGTTCGCGGCCGTTTTGATGCCGAGGGCCTGCCCTATGTGGGGATCTCGGTTTCCAACGATCTGGACGAGTACACGATTCAGTCGCTGCTCGACCAAGGCGCGCCCATCGATAGCTTTGGCGTGGGTACCAAGCTCGCGACCTGCTACGACCAGCCGGCGCTGGGCGGCGTGTACAAGCTTTCCGCCCGTCGTGCGAGCGAGACGGACCCGTGGACGCCGGTGGTCAAGCTCTCCGAGCAGCCCTACAAGCGCACGATCCCGGGCGTGCAGCGCGTGCGCCGTTATTACGACGGCTTTGGCGGCCCGATCTGCGACATGATCTATGACGAGGACCATCTGGCGGGGGAGGGCGCCGCGCGCGGCAATACCCTCGTGGCCGTGAACGATGCCGCGCTGGTGACCGACGTGTCCGAGCTCGAGTATCGCGAGCTGCTGGCGCCGATCGTGCGCGATGGCAGCGCCGTTGCCCCGCGTGAGAGCATTGAGGACGCACGCGAGCGTTGCACCTGGGCACTGGACCATCTGGATCCGGTCTACAAGCGCTTCCTGTACCCGCAGACCTATGTGGTGGGCATGGAGCAGGGCCTGGCACAGGTGCGCGACGAGCTCGTGCGCAAGAACATGGCCGCGGCTTCTGCCTTCCCCTGGGCAAAATGATCCCTTGGGGACGATCCCTTGGGGACGAAGGAAAACGGATCATTTTCTCGCCCGCCCGCTCAACATTCGATTGGTTTGACGCATGACGACTTCTTATAAAACGATGGTGGTAAAGATCGGTTCGTCCACGGTTGTGGGCGCCGACGGCAAGGTCAACCGCGTCTTTATCGGCGGGCTTGCCGATCAGGCCGCAGCCCTGCGCAAACTCGGCTGGCGCCTGGTCGTGGTGAGCTCGGGCGCTATCGCCTGCGGCTATCCCGTGCTGGGCTTCGACCGCAAGCCGGTTGGCGACCTGCCGAGCCTGCAGGCCTGCGCCTCAGCCGGTCAGTGCATCATCTCGTCGGCCTACGACGAGGAGTTTCATGCGCGCGATCTGCTCACCTCGCTCGTGCTGCTCACGCGTCACGATACGGCCCGCCGCACATCCTACCTGCATGCGCGCGACGCCCTACTGCGCTTGGTGGAGCTGGGCGTGGTGCCGGTCGTCAACGAGAACGATACCGTTACCGTCGACGAGATCAAGTTTGGTGACAACGACACGCTGGCGGCGCTTGTGAGCTGCCTGGTTTCTGCCGATCTGTGCGTGACGCTCTCGGACATCGATGGCCTCTACACTGCCAATCCGCACGAGGACCCGACGGCTGAGTTTGTCCCGGTCGTGCATAAGATCGATGCCAAGATTATCGCCTCGGCGGGCGATTCTTCGACCTCGGTGGGCACGGGTGGCATGATCACCAAGATCCGCGCGAGCCGCATCCTGATGACGGCGGGCATTCAAAGCGTGATTTGCTCGGGCGAGGAGCCCGATGCGCTCGTGCGCCTCGCTCGCGGCGAGAGCGTGGGCACGCTGTTCGATCCGCCGGCGGAGCGTCTGGACATTGCGCCCCGCAAGCTGTGGATCGCACTGGGTGACAAGGCGCATGGCTCGGTGACGGTCGATGACGGCGCCGCGAAGGCGCTGGTCAGCCGTGGTTCTTCCTTGCTTGCGGTGGGTATTCGCGAGGTCGATGGCGCTTTTGCCGAGGGCGATGTGCTCGACGTGTGCGATTCGAGCGGTATGGTCGTCGCCCGCGGTATCGCCGAGGCCGATTCGGACGTGCTGGAACTTGCAGCCGGACGTCGCCAGGACCAGATTGCCGGCAACCGTCTGCTGGCAGACCTGGCCGAAAAGCCCGCGATCCATCGAGATAATCTGATCGTCTTCGCCTAACGGGTCGACGCTGCGCGCCGCCCAGAGCGACAATTTGTCATTCAAAAGGCGAGGCATGACCATCAGGTCTATGTCTCGCCTTTTTCATGCCAACTTGTTCGCTCTGGGCGGCGCTCGCTTCTTTTCTTCGACCTGCGACTTAAAGCCACTCGCTTAGGGGCGTTTTCGCTTTCCGTCCTCTACCTGCGATGGCCGTAACGCCGGCATATCGTAAGTTGCGGTGAAATAGGGATGGCTTGGCGGCTTTAAAGCCTTTAACAGTCCCTATTTCACCGCAACTCGTTGAGGCGGCGGGGTCCCACTGCCGGCACTTGGGGACGTTCCTTTTGTGCCGGCAGGCGGGAACACTCCTTTGCTAGAAGATCCGGCGCAGGTCTCCGCGGTTGAGGGCTTCGTTGTAGAGGTGCTTGAACACCACGCTGCCGTGCAGGCCATCGTGCTCAAACTCGTTCGTCACCCAGGCATGCGAGTTGCCCACGCGGCTGAGCGTGTCGAGCTGCAGGCCCGAATCGACGTACATGTCGTCGAAGTACACCGCAGCCTGGAGTGGTACTTCGTTGCAGGCTAGGCGCTGCGGGTCGTAGATTTTGTCCCAGCTGGTGTCCTCCATCAGCAGGTCCATCGCGGGCTTGAACGGCTTGAGCTCGGGCATCTGCTCGAACATCCACGGGAACATGGCCTCGCCGGTAAACACGAGCGGGCGCGCGAGCGTGTCGAACTCGGCACGGTGTGCCTTCTCTTCTGCCGCGGCCCAGCGAATGGGCATGGTGTCGCCATCGGCGTAGATGAACTCCTGCAGCGTCCAGTACAGCGGATTCGTGCGTGTGTTGGTGCGTTCGAAGGTGCGCATCAAAAAGCCGTCGGATACCGAGGAGCCGCAGCTCAGCGTGCCGTCGCCATCAACAAACGCATGGTCGATGATCCAGTGCATGCGCTCAAAGCTCGGCTTCATGCCAAAGTCGCTGCCCATGAGCTGCAGGCGCTCGACCGTCATCGGCGAGCCGTCGGGCAGCACGGGCTTTTGCTCCTCGATCGCATCTGCCAGGGCCGCCACGCGCTCGACGTCGGCGGGGTAGCGGTCGTAATATTGCTGAGTCTTGGCTGCCATGCGCGGGAAGGTGTGCGCGTAGACCTCGCTGGCGCTCGCCGGCACGTGCGGAATGCCGCCACAGGTAAAGCTTGCCGCCACGCCCTCGGGGAAGAGCGACAGATAGCTCAATGTCAAAAAGCCGCCGTAGCTCTGCCCCAGTGTGACCCAGGGCTTGCCGCCAAAGCCCACCAGGCGCAGGTACTCAAAATCACGCACAATGGAGCTGGCGAGGTGGCGCTTGAGGAAGTCCGCCTGCGAGCGGGCCGCATCGGCTCCTGTTGCCTCGGCGCGATCGCCCAGAGCCGCGATCGTACGCCCGTCTACGCAGCTGCTGC
>CALFGH010000004.1 GCA_937958315.1 uncultured Collinsella sp.
GCGGCAACGCAGGCGAGTGATGCTGCGGCCAAGGCGGCGCAAGCGGCAAGCTGGAGTGCGCAGGCTGCCAATGCGGCGACGGCTCAGGCGACGAGTGGCGGCGCAGTTGGCTCGACTCCGGTGAAGGGCCCGTTCCAGTCGTTCCCGTATTGGGCCGTGTGTTGGCTGCTGTTCTTTTTGCTGATGTTCCTGTTTGGTGCCGGCCCCTTTGCCGCGCTGATCTTCTTTACGATTCCCATCTATCACTGGGTGGCGCGTGCGCTCGATGGTGATTGGGCACGCGGGGTTATTCAGGTTGGTCCGGCGCCGGTGGCGGTCAGGGCCCAGGGGAAGGATACTTCTGCGGAACCTGATACTGACGTGGCTACCGCGACTACCGCTGAGCCGAGTGCCAAAGAAGGTGATGAATGATGAAGCTTTCGCATGAATCCAAGCTGCGCCTGGGCGTCGGCATCGGAGCGTTTGTGCTCATCATCGGGCTTGTCTTTGGCATTTCGCGGACATTGATTCATTTTGATGGTCCGTGGGATCTCGACGATGTTATACCCGGCTTGTCTGGTATGGACGATGCGGTTGACGAGGACGATCTTTTGGATGGCGGTAACTATTCCGCTCGGCCTCAGCAGCTTTCGAGCACGACTTTTGACGAAGACGCGTTCCAATCGCTCGACTTGGATGTGACGTCGGGGACGGTCGAGGTTAAACGTGTCTCTGGCGGACCGGTACGTGTCATCGAAAGCGGGCGCGTTGCAAAGGGGGCGTCTGCTTCCGATGCCGCCACTCAGAATCTGGTTAAGATCGAGGGCTCTACACTCAAGATTCGCCAGTTCGATTGCGATGACGAGCGCGCCATTGACCGCACGGTTACCGTCGAACTGCCGCGCAAAGTTGCCGATAACATGGTGGGCATTACAGCGAATGTAGGATCGGGTGATCTGACGGTCGCGGGCATTGCGTGTCATGACCTCAACCTGACTCTGGACTCGGGAGACGTTGAGTTTACGGGCACCGTGACCGATACCCTGAATGCCGAGGTCGGGTCGGGCGATGTAACGTTCGAGCTCTACCAGGCCCCCACGAAGTCGATGGACGTGAGTGTGGGCTCGGGCGATGTGGAGATGACGGTTCCGAACTCTACGGGCTTTAAGGCGAGCCTCACCTTGGGCAGCGGCGACTTCGAGAGCGATTTCCTTCCGCTTGACTACGACGGCGAGACCATTTTGAATCTTGAATTCGATAATGGTGATAAGTCCGCCACGTATCGTTTTGAGGTCGGTTCGGGCGACATGTCGTTTGATTCGGAATGATGGCTGCGGGCTGGTCCGCAAGCATAGATGCTTAGACGCGCTGTTTGATGAAGGCGCCGAAGCCGAGATCGGCTCCGGCGCCTTTGCCTTTACAATGGGGGCATGGAACAGATTATCTTGAACATACTCGAGGCTCTGCGTCGCGGCGAGACCGTAGACGACAAAGCGCTCGTCAAACTGATACATGCCGAGGCGCGCCGTGAGGGCGCCGACAAACGCGATTTGGCCAAGCGCCGTCTGCTGCCGTTCTACCAGCGGGTAAAACGTGAGGAGCCGGCTCGTTGGGCTGGGTGGAATGTCGATGCCGAATTGGAGCGTCAACTGCTGCAGGTCCTGCGCATGAAGCCTCGTCGCACGGCTTCGGGCGTGGCGACCATTACCGTCATCACCAAGCCCTGGCCGTGCTCGGGCGATTGCCTGTTTTGCCCCAACGATCTGCGCATGCCCAAAAGCTATCTGCACGCCGAGCCGGCGTGCGCCCGTGCAGAGCAAAATTGCTTTGACCCGTATCTGCAGGTGAGCGCTCGTCTGACCGCGCTTTCGCAGATGGGGCATGCGACCGACAAGATAGAGCTCATCGTGCTCGGTGGCACCTGGAGCGACTATCCGCAAGGGTACCAGACATGGTTTATGTCGGAGCTCTTTCGTGCACTCAATGATGATGCGGTGGCGGGCGTGGCGGCCAACCCCATGTTGGCGCGTCCGGGCATCAGCCGTGCCGAGG
>CALFGH010000005.1 GCA_937958315.1 uncultured Collinsella sp.
CGCAAGCAGCAGCCGCCCACGCCGTTTGCGACCACCTCGCTGCAGGCTGCCGCCGCGGCCGAGGGCATCTCGCCTGCGCGTACCATGCGCATCGCCGAGTCCCTCTACATGGCCGGTCTCATCAGCTACCCGCGTGTCGACAATACCGTGTACCCTGCGACGCTCGATCTGGGCGCCGTGGTGAGCGACCTTGCAAAGATCAACCCGGCGCTGGCGCCCGTGTGCAAAAAGGTGCTCGCCGGCCCCATGAAGCCCACGCGCGGCAAAGTCGAAACCACCGACCACCCGCCTATCTATCCCACGGGCGAGGGCGATCCGTCCGCGCTCGACGGTGGCCAGCGCAAGCTCTACGACCTCATCGCCCGTCGCTTCCTGGCAACGCTCATGGGTCCCGCGACCATCGAGAACACCAAGCTCGAGCTCGACGTCAATGGTGAGCCGTTCGTGGCTTCGGGCGATGTGCTCGTGACCCCGGGTTTCCGCGAGGCGTATCCGTATGGACTCAAGCGCGACGAGCAGATGCCGCCGCTGGAGCAGGGCGATACGGTCGACGTGTTCGACATTAAGCTCGAGGCCAAGCAGACCGAGCCGCCCGCACGCTACAGCCAGGGCAAGCTCGTGCAGGAGATGGAAAAGCGCGGCCTGGGCACCAAGTCCACGCGCGCGAGCATCATCGAGCGCCTGTACGCCGTGCGCTATCTCAAAAACGATCCCGTGGAGCCGAGCCAGCTGGGCATCGCCATCATCGATGCACTGTCGCAGTTTGCCCCGCGCATCACGAGCCCCGATATGACCAGCGAGCTCGACGGCGACATGACCCGCGTGGAGCGCGGCGAGGACACCGAAGAGCATGTCGTGACGCACTCGCGCGCGCTGCTGGCCGGTGTGCTCGACGAGCTGCTCAAGCATACGCAGGAACTGGGCGATGCTATCAGCGACGCCGTCACGGCCGATGCGCGCGTGGGCGCCTGCCCCAAGTGCGGCAAGGACTTGGTTATGAAGACGAGCGCCAAGACCCGCGGCAGCTTTATCGGCTGCATGGGCTGGCCCGACTGCGACGTGACCTATCCGGTGCCGAGCGGCGTCAAGGTGAGCCCGCTCGAGGGCGAGGCTGCTGTGTGCCCCGAATGCGGTGCGCCGCGCATTAAGTGCCAGCCGTTCCGCCAAAAGGCTTTCGAGATTTGCGTGAACCCCACATGCCCCACCAACTACGAGCCTGACCTTAAGGTGGGCGAGTGCAAGGTGTGCGCCGAGGCAGGACGCCATGGCGACCTGATCGCACACAAGAGCGAGAAGAGCGGCAAGCGCTTTATCCGCTGCACCAACTATGACGACTGCGGCGTGAGCTATCCGCTGCCGGCGCGTGGCAAGCTCGAGGCGACGGGCGAGACCTGCCCCGAGTGCGGCGCCCCCATCGTGGTGGTCAACAC
>CALFGH010000006.1 GCA_937958315.1 uncultured Collinsella sp.
GCCGTCGCCGAGTCCCTGGTCTCCGCCGCCGAGCAGGCAAAGGCGCAGGCAGACGCCAAGCTGTCGAAGCTGAACTCCATCGATGCCGGCGCGGCGATCGCTTCCGGCCATGACGCGAACGCGGATGACGCCCTCAACGCGCTTTTCGCCGCAGCAGTCGAGGCGCGTGCCAAGGTCGCGCCCGCCAAGGCCATCCTGGACGAGAAGCAGGCCGCGGTGGACGGGCTCCAGTCCGGCTATGATGCGGCACTCGCCGCCTACGAGCAGGCGAAGTCCGACCGCATCGCGGCGGAGCAGAAGCTTTCCGATGAGATCGCACGACAGGGGGCAGAGGAGGTCGCAAAGCAGCAGGCGGCATACACCCCGAAGCACCTCGCCGGCACGGATACCGCCCAGCCCGGCAGCCTCGCCCAGACCGGTGACCGCGCGGGACTCATCGGCGAGACGTTCGTCATCGGCGGTACCGTCTTCGTGGCAGCTGGCGTCTTCCTCGATCAAAAGAAGCGCCGCGAGCAGATGTAAAAGCGAGCCGGGCGTTGGATATCGGCTGGTGTCCAACGCCCGGTTTCATGGGCAGGGAGATCGGTGTGAGAACAAAGGCTATTATCGTTGCGCTTCTGGTGTGCCTTTCGGCACCTCAACTTGGATGTGCCGGCGTTGCAAAGCAAGGAAGCGGCTCTACGGAAAGGGCCGCCACAGCGGTAAAGAATAAAGACAAAAAGAAGCCAAGCGAAGAAAAGGCGACGCAAACCTCTGGAGCCAAGACCGAGGAGAAGAAAGAATCCGACGGCAAGGACCAGAAGTCCGATGACTCCAAGAAGGAGGATAACAAGTCTTCCGATTCCTCGAAGTCGGACAACAAGGGCGATTCCTCCCAGTCCAAGCAGAATTCCGGCAATTCGCAGAGTTCCGGCAGCAACAATTCCTCTTCCAACGGCGGCAGCCAGAAGAAGTGGGTTGCCGAGCAGGGCCACTGGGAGACAGATTACAGCCAGGTCTGGGTGCCGAATGTAGTGTATACGCGCCATGAACGTTGGATGTGCTCTGTATGCCATGCGACGTTTAACTCAGCAGCCGAAATGGACAATCATGTTATCTCTACCTACGGTGATGCACAACACCCTAATGGAGCTTCTGCAATCAATGATTCGTATACCACCTCTGAAGACCAGGGACATTATGAACAGAAGGCTACGGGGCAGCATTGGGTTGTCGACGTCGCCGGCCACTGGGAGTAATGTGCATCGTTCCTCTCCTCTTACATTCGGTAAATGTTTATTTATTTGTGGGCGGCCGGTTCGGCCGCCTTTTTTAGACGCCCAGTCTGGGAGCAAACGATAGGAAAGCAATCAAACGGGAGGCCGTTCCAAAAGAATTCGGCGGTGCCGGATGCTTCGGGCAAAACCTTCCGCAAATCGGTAAGGTCTTCCATCAACTTGCTCCAGCCCTCGCCCGGAGTCCGCTGCAGCGAATCTCTAACACTCGGCATCCTTCGCGTTAAAAATTCGCTTCCGCTCACGGTCTCCGCTGACACTACGACACCGCGAAACCTTTCGCTCGAAACGAGGCCTCTCATTTCGTGTCTACGCTACGCTCCGCCCAATCGCCGTTCCGGTGATTGCAAGATTGGTGTTGGGCTAGATAAATGGGGCCATACTCGGACCCTTTATCTGCCAACACATCTTGTTTATCGCCTCCCACGGCGATAAAGTTAGAAATGAAGTTACGCCTTCATTTCTAAGGGAAGCGACGGCGTCACTTCAAAAATCGGCGCGACGTCAGTCGCTCCCAAAAAAGGAAAGCAATCTCATATTGGTTTTGAATCGGTGGCCTCACCGATTCGCTCTGCTTTCCTGGGGGCATGATGAGTTGCAAGCGTCCACACACCGTTAAGGCGACACTCACTTCTGAAGAATACGAAACGTTTTCCGCTTTGGCGGACAAGGCAGGCATGACGAAGGCCGAACTCATTCGCTATGCCTTGATTCATCGGAGTGATTCACTCGATGATCTAGTCATTTCTAAAAATGATGACGGTGGTCGCAGTAAAAAGCTGCAACCCGTTTCAGGTGATTCGGACAAAAAGCGTTCGAAGGTCATTTACGTTAAAGTCAGCGATGACGAACACGAGGCAATCTGCAAACAGGCGGATGCACTCGGTGCGACCGTCAGTGCGTATGCCCGCCGCGTGATGCTTGCCGGGAAAATCGAGAAAATCGATTTCGATATGAGCCAGGTCGCGAAAATCTATCGCGAGCTGTATCACGAGGGAACGAATCTCAATCAGCTGATGTACTTTATGAACGCACAGGGTCTTCCGGCCTACAACGAGAAAGCTGTTTTCCGCACACTCGAAAAGGTTTACCAAAATGCCCGTAAAGTCACTCTCTTCATCGAAGAGCTCGAACAGCGCTATTTCACCGATGGCGGTGAGCTCGATGACCGTAGTTAAGCAGAAAGGTGTTTCGTCCGAGCGCTACGCGAAGAATGTGCGCGAGTACATTAACGGCAAGCACGCTTTGGCCCGCGGCGGCTGGAACCTCGCGAACCGAAAGTACTGGTTTTCCGAGATGGCTATGACGCGGAAGATGTTTCATCACGACAGGCCCGCGCGTGCCGGCGCGAAGAACATAACGATGCTTCATCAGGTTCTTGCGTTTCTTCCCGAGGAGTGCAGCTGCAACGGAGGCAAGATGACCCCCGATGCATGTATGGCCTACGCGGAGCAATGGCTTGCGAAACACTACCCGCATCAACAAGTGATTGTCGCCTTGCATGAGGAAAGCGATAAGGCGGGAAAACGTTACGCGGTCCATATGGCGATTAACCGCACGGATCTTTTGACGGGTAAGCGTTGCGAGACGGGTGGGCGTCGCGGAAAGTACGAACGCGCTGCGTGGGTTCGTGAAATGGACGAGGCCTGGAATCTCGCTCAGCTCGAAAAGGGAAAGAAGAACTCGAAGATTCGAGACCGACAGCCGCGCGACACTGAAAAGAAAATCGTTGAGCGGGGAGAGTACAGTTATAAAAACAATCTGCGCGAGTTGATCCATCTTGCAATCAACGAAGGTCATCCGAAGAATATGGAGCAGTTTAAAAAGTTACTTGCCTCATGGGGCGTAGACATTTTCATCAAGAACAATCGAGTCTATGCGACAGATCTCGATATCAAGGAGGCCGGCAACCCGAAGTGCACTTTCAACCTGACTCGTCTTGACGGGAGGTTTACGGTCAAGCAACTTGAGGCGGCCTTCAAAAATAACGTGCTGGAGGCCGAGCGAGCCCTTCCTTATGAGAGGCGTTGCGAGATTTACATTCAACGGCTTAAGAAGGCGTATTCGGCGTGGGTCGAGCAGGCAAAGGCGAGCAAGGGCGTCGCCTACAATCTCTTTCCTAAGTTCATCGCACCGAAGTGCGATGAAGATCTGCTCGAGGATCCGGCGGTTCGTGATGAGCTTCTTGCCCGGCGCGGTTACGCAAGGGAGATTCGCAACTGTTACGCCGGCGCCGCTCCCGATGCTGGCGATGACCGCGTTCGCGCCGCAGGACGAGCCCATGGTGGCAACGGCGACATCTCGCCGCAGGTCGATCGTGCGGTCGACCGAGGCGATTACGATCGCGGCGACGCGCCTCGCTAGTTTTGGAAAGCCTATCGTCGGTGCCCTAGCGCACTGCCATCCAGTGCCGATTCTGCCATACTCGCAATTCGGCGAGGATGAGGAGTATGAATTAATCGGGGCTTATAGGACAAAATGTGTGTCCTATAAGCCCCAAGGATGACGATCCCAATACGGATGACGACACCAAAACCGGCATCGACGGCTCCATGGACGATTCGGATTCCAAATAGGCCCTGTTAGTTGATCTACTTCTTTGCCGGTGTCGTATACGAAACCGCTATACCCGCGGCAATTGCCATGAGACAGCTCGCGATGAATCCGAACTCATACTTCAAAACGTTTGTTGCGGTCAGGGCGATAATCAACACGGTCGCAATTTGCAGAATTATCATTATTGCGAAGAGATTGATTCCTTGTTTGGCCGAAGTCGCTGAGTGAGTTTGGCTTTGTTGATTCAGGTTGTAGCTGACAACAAAAGCGACCAGTTCGCTTGATACGGGGCCGACTACATAGAAAAAGATCGCGTCAATGAAGCCTATAGTGTTGTAAGTTGTTTCGCCGGAAAAAACAGCGTATAAAGCATATCCAAATCTTGGCTGATTCATGTATGAGTACGAAAAGACGAAGAGCGTCAATATTGCTACTACCAGAAGTGCATTCAGGACAAATCGTTTGCTTTTCATCGATCGCTCCTTCCGGGTGACTCTTATTTGTAATTCTACAGCATCCATTTGTTTTTCAAAGAATTTGACTGTCCTAAATAACATGCACTTTCGCTGGAGGGTCGCTGTTTGGCGGCCCTCTTTTTTGCACAGGCGCGGTGGGATGGTAATAATCGGGCGGGAGTCAGCCGCTCTGATAGAATCGTCCTTGCTGTCGGCAGCCCTCGTGCCGGGCAGAGCCCTCCATCCGATGGGAGGTGATGCCCATGACCGATTTCACCGAGCTCGTGAAGCTCCTGACCGCTATGGTCTCGCTCCTCACGGCCCTTGTCGGCCTTTCCAAGGCACTCAAGCAGGGCTCGAAGCCCAAAAAGAAAGGTCACCGTCGCTAAGACGATGACCCAACTTCATTAAGCAACGGCTCTGCCCAGCTCTCTACAACTTGGGCTGCCGTCGGCACCATTTTACCCTTCTGACGAGGAATTCGTCCATATTTCAAAAATCAAATCCTGTTCGCGCGTGGGCGTAAACTTTTAGTTGGGCAAATCCGGCAGATTGGAGCTTGAAACATGAGGGATATGCACCTCATGTCGCTCATAAAACGTCTCCTGACCTCGAAGGAGAACGTTTTTTAGCGACAGAAGGAGACATAAATATGATCTGGTTTACCAGCGATACCCATTTCGGGCATGAGAACGTGCTGAAGTTCACCGGCCGCCCGTGGGAGACGATTTGGCAGATGAACGACGCCATCGTCGACAACATCAACGGCAGGGTTGCCGTGGACGACGAGCTCTACATCCTGGGGGATTTCTCATTCAAGATGACCGCCCAGGATGCCTATGGGCTGCGCAAGCGGATCGCCTGCAGACGCATCCACCTCGTCCCGGGAAACCACGACAAGGACTGGACCCAGCCGGCGGTCGCGGGCGCGTTCACCGTGGAGCCGCCGATCTGCGTGCTCAAGATCGACGGGCAGAAGATCGTCCTGTGCCATTACCCCATTGCCGACTGGCAGGGCATGAGCCATGGATCGTGGCACCTCCACGGGCACATCCACAGCAGCGGTGGCGCGTACAACGAGTTCAACCGCAAGCAGGGCCTTCTGCGCTACGACGTCGGTTGCGATGCCAACGGGCACTCCCCGGTGAGCCTCGACGAGCTGAGGGAATGGTTCGCCGGAGTCGACGAGCCGTGCGGCCGGGTGAAATGGCCCTGGTGGGTCAACGAGACCGGCGACAGGCAGGTCGAGCGCGAGCTTGCGGCGTACAAGAGGGAAGAGGTGATTCGATGACGGTCTATGTGACGGGCGACATCCACAGTGGACTCGATATGCAAAAGCTCCGCGACTGGGAGCTTGGCGATAGTCTTACCAGCGACGACTACCTCATCGTCGCCGGCGACTTTGGCTTTCCGTGGGATTTCTCTGCCGAGGAATGCGCCGATATCGCCTGGCTGGAGTCGCGCCCCTACACGGTACTGTTCGTCGACGGCAACCACGAGCGCTTCGACCACTGGGCGGAGCGACCCATGGAACCGTGGCACGGCGGGCTGACGCAACGCCTGTCGGATACTTCGTCTATCCGCCGCCTCATGCGCGGGGAGGTCTTCGAGCTCGACGGCTCGACGGTCTTCACCATGGGCGGTGCCACGAGCGTGGACAGAGAATACCGCGTGCCGTATTCCAGCTGGTGGCCTCAGGAGCTCCCGGACGAGCGCGAATTCGATGCCGCGCGGGCAAAGCTCGACGAGGTCGGCTGGAAGGTCGACTGCGTCATCACCCATACCTGCGCCACGCGCATGCTCTCGCCGACGCTCTACCCGGACCCAGGCTGGGAACGCCCCGATGTGGACCGGCTGACCGGATTCCTCGACGAGCTCGAGGACCGCCTGGACTACAAGCGCTGGTATTACGGTCACTTCCACCGAGACGGCAACCCGGACGAGCGGCACACGGTGCTGTATGACCGGATCGTGAGGCTCGGGGACAAACTCCTGCCGTGGGGTGCGTACTGATGGCTATCTATGTGACGGGCGACGTGCACGGCAGGGCCGAGTACGGGTCCAGCCGGTTTGCCTTCAAGAATTGGCCGCTGGGCCGCACGCTGACGCGTGATGATGTGGTAATCGTGGCCGGCGACTTCGGCTTTGTCTGGGATGGGTCCAACGCCGAGAAATACTGGCTCGACTGGCTCGAGTCGAAGCCGTGGACCACGTGTTTCGCAGACGGCAACCATGAGAACCATCACGCCTTGGCCAATCTGCCGGTACGGGAGTGGAACGGCGGGCTCGTCCATGAGGTGCGACCGCACGTGCTGCACCTGATGCGCGGAGAGGTGTTCGACATCGACGGGCTCACGGTCCTTGCCATGGGCGGTGCCGCGAGCAACGACAGGCAGTATCGCAGGGAGGGGAGGAGCTGGTGGCCCGAGGAGATGCCGAGCGAGGAAGAGATGGAGCACTGCCGCGCCTCGCTCGACCGCGTGGGCTGGAAAGTCGACCACGTTGTGACTCACGAGGCTCCTGCCGCCCTTGCTGAGGGGCTGTGCCGCGAACGCGGACGTGAGTACCGCGGAGATCCGCTGCAAACCTTCCTGGGCGAGCTCGACGGACGGCTCGATTACTGCGCCTGGTTCTTCGGACATTACCACGGTGACGAATGGCTCGACGCCGGGCATCGCTTGATCTACCAAGACATCGTGCCGATCGAAGATGCTACGCCCGGTTCTAGGAACCTTCTGGAAGCGCTCTAGAAGATTCCTAGAAATCAGCAGCCTGACAGGAGAAGCGCGGGGCTACTCGTCCTTCATCTGGGTCATGACCTCGACCTTAGCCTCGGCCACGGCCGCCCGCTGCTCGGAGGCGGCGAGGCGGTCCTTGAGGGCGGCGATCTCGGCCATCAGGTCGCGCTGGGTCAGGAGTGTGTCGGCTTGGGCTTTCAGTGCAGTGTCACGCTCGCCGCGCAGCCGCTCGATCTCATCGACCATGGCCTCAGCCTCGGCATGGAGTTGGACAACCTGCCTGCCGAGGCCCTTAGCACGGGAGAGGTACCTGATGCTTGCGGCGTGGAGCTCGTTGTTCTCGAGTTCGAGGTTCGCGGTATCGAGTTCGAACTTCTCCTCTATAAAGGCAATCCGCTCATTGCAGTCGGCCTCAATCTTTTCATTCCGATCCGTCGCCTCGGCGAGCTTGCGGCTGAATTCATCCACCTGGGCCATGAGCAGTGCGTTCTCGGTCCTGAGGTCGGCGGTCTCGCGCAGCAGCTTCTCCCGCCACCTCGCCTCGATCCGCTCGGCGGCCTCATCGAGGACGGACTTCATGCCGTAACCGTAGATCTCCCTGATTTTTCTCTCGTCTGTCATCGTGCGACATTCCAATCAACAATGGGCATGGCTCCGCCACGCCGTACGGCTGGGAACAAATACGCGGCCGCTGTTGATTTGTAGTCGTCCTGCGATCGGTGAGTTCTAAAAAGGCGTCTCAAGTCATGCGTTCACGCAGGTTTTCGATTGGAGAAATACCGCACGTTTTCATGATATCACGTGCCTTAAAGACCATGAATGGACGGCCATATCGATTCGTTGAAAATGGCACCAACGACGTGTTGGTGGCGGGGGAGTGATGGCGTTAAAGATGTCGAGAATGATTATAGGATTGTTTTAGATGCGGGCATGAAAAAGGGTCGAATCGAAGTGTCTGGCCGGACGCCAATTGTCCGGGAACTGTTTCGATTCGACCGTGTTTCTTTTACATCCGCGGCATGCTCTTATAGACGCCCGGCGATTACCGACCTTCACGACCTCGATAGTCGGGCTATGGACTTAAGATTTCTTGGGCTCCCAGCCGTTTTCGATTGCGGCGGGGTAGACTGCGGCGTAATTAAGCATCCAGCTGCCATCGCCCGCTTTTTGAATAAACCCCTTATCCGTCAAAGAGGTATAGGCCCGGGAGATCGTGTTCTTACTTAGGTGGTAGCGCTCCTCAATCCATTTGCTTTTTGCGTAAAAGCCCATGGCTCGTTTGTTTTTGGAAGGATTTCCAAGCTTCCATACTAGGCCGAGGATGAGGCGCTCGGCAGCGACAGTGGTGGCACAACACGCCCAGTCGGGCACCGAAATAAAATTCGCGTTATCCATTTTCCTTCTAATCTCTCGTTGCTCAGTAACATCATCGGAATATTTGTCGGAAATCGACGGTAGCTCGCTCATGTTTACCGCCTAGTCAAGGTGGGCGGTACGACCTTCGAGCTGCTTGAAAAGTTCGTAGAACGAGCTTTCAAACATGTAATTCGAGCGATGGATTTGGATGAGCTTGCCGGACTCGCGCATAAACTTGCGCGCGGTATTTTCGCTCCAGCCAGTGAGTTCGCGGATATCGTTAACGCGGAGCAACCGATCGCACTGAGCGGCACCAGTGGGGAAAGTCGGTGTGGACGCCTGAGTGCTAATCTGTGGAGTAGCCATGATGAGCTATCCTTTCAATGAGGGCCCTCCCTGTGCTTGTAAGACTTACCAGGTTCATAAGCACTTGGGGGGCCGGTTTTTATGACTACATGCGTAGCCATCTGACAGCTTTAGAATCTATTAAAACTCATTAGATGTCAATCAAATAAAGCGTCTACCTGCGGAAATAGTAGTATAGTACCGTAATATTATTGATGAAACGATGAATGAATAACATGCTATTTCTCGCTTTTCTGTATATAGGCGTTGATGAAGTCTTCGTAGCCTTTAACGGCTTTTATTTCTGATTGTTGAACGAGGCTTGTATACGTTTTGAGCGTGATATTGGGGTCCGCGTGGCCAAGAATACCTTGCACGCTTCTAACGTCCGATCCGTTCGCCAGCATAAAAGTGCTTACACAATGCCTGAGCTGATGCGGGCAGATGCCCTTATATAGTTTTCCGCCAGTCGAACTGTTCGGCTCATAGATTCCAAGATTGCAGTTAACTGCGAAATCGCGAAACCAATGGTTGAAGATGTAGTTTTTCATGTGACAGACAGTAGGGACCCCCTGCTTGACAGCAATATCGCTAATGATGGGAGTGCTGCCAGTCTGGGACAGCCCCAGAGAGGCCAGGAGCTCTTTTTGTATGGCTGACCATGATTGAAGACGTTCGGCCAAGGTTTCTCCAACGGGGATTTTGCGTTGGCTTTCTTGTGACTTGGGTGCCCTCAGCTCATGGTCGTTGGTGTACTGCCTGTCAATTTTCAAGGTTTTATTGGCAGGGTCCCAATCGCGCCATTCGAGGCCCAGCATCTCGCCTTTCCGCATACCCGTATACACTAGTACTAGCGTACCAACAGCTTCGGCGGTGAGCTCAATGTGTTGAAGATGTGTGCATAGGGTAGCTACTTGGTCGATTGTCAGTGATTCTCTTTTGTTGCGTGGTCTGCGAACATGAACGGTAGCGCAGGGGTTTCGGTCAATTATTCTCTTTGCGACAGCATTCGACAGAATCTGACGCAGTTTCGAATTGATTCGTACAAGCTCTGATGGTTTGTATTTTCCCGTACGACGAGCTTCGGCATATGCTTCTTCGATTAGATCGGGAGTTAGCCCCTCTATTGTCTGAAACGCACCGAATAGGTCTTCGATATGCCTGCAATCGTACGCTTCTCTTTCATAGCTCGTTGGCGCAAGCTCGGTGTCCCTATTTTCATGAAAGGCCCAGCAGTAGGACGCAAGCAAAGTGGGCTTTTTAGTTTTAGTGATCGTGCCAGAGGAGTTGATTTCAGCCAGCTTGGCCTGCATTGCAGCCTTAGCTTCTGTTTTAGTCTTGCAACGAACCGTATAAGTTGGGGATCGTTTGTAGCGCCCTGTCTTCGGGTCCTTGACTCCAAGGGAAAAATAATAGCGATAGGTGTTAGGTGATCTCTTGTCTTTCCAACACGTGCCTCTTCCGCTAATTAGTGGCTGTTCTGACATCTTTGCACTCCGTTTCTTTGAATAGTTTTCAACAATTCATTGAGTGCAGTTTAGCTAAAGCCGTTAGTAATATGTTTGTAAAAGCATAGGCGCAGCTACCGGAGGCAAAAGACACAAACTGCTATGTTTATCTGCGGTTATATGATGTTCAATGATGCTTGATGAATGGTAGGGGGTAGCATTAAATCATATCTCCTAAAGCGGGTGTCGACGGTTCGAATCCGCCCGGGGGCACCAGGGAATATGACGGCGTCGCGGGAGCGGCGCCGTTTCTGGTTTGCGGGGGCCGCCGTGCTGCTCGCCCGTGGGGGACTGGCATCTGTTTCCTAGAGTGCGCTGCGGTAAATCTTTCTCGCGTTGTCCAGCGTGAGCTTCCTGAAGCTGCCGAAGAGCTCTCCGCGGTTGATCTTGAGGCCCGGAATCATCTTTTCGATATCGTCCTCGGTGACTCCGAACTCCGATAGCGCGCGCGGCATTCCCAGCGAGACGAAGAAATCCTGCAGCTCGTCGATGGTCGCTTCGACCGCGTACTCGATTGCCTGCTCGGGGGTTACCTCCACATCGAGCTCGTCCGCGTCCGAATCGATGGGTTCGATGCCAAGGGCCTGGGCGCTGAACTCCAGGAAGCGCTCAGGGTGCTCTCGCCATACGTAGCGCATCCAGGCGGGGAAGATGACGGCGAGGCCGGCGCCGTGCGTGATCTTGGTGTCCAGTGCGGATAGCTCGTGCTCAAGGCCGCGGCAGGTCCAATCGCCGTCGCGCAGGGCGTTATGGGCGAGCGTACCCACCCACATGATCTCGGCGCGGGCGTCGTAGTCATCGGGGTTCTCCATCACCTTGGGCGCCGCCTCCCTCGCGGCGCGCACTAGCCCGCAGGCGATGTTGTCGGTTACGCCCACGGCGGGCTCGCCGGAGAAGAGTCGCTCCATGATATGGGCGATCATGTCGGTCACTCCCGCGGCGGTCTGGCAGGCGGGCAGGCTGAAGGTCAGCTCCGGGTCGAGGAAGGCGATGGCCGGGCGGTTGAGGTCCGTGTTAATGCTGCATTTGAGGTGCTCCTCGTCGTTGCTGATAACGCAGGAGTTAGAGGCCTCGGAACCGGATGCGGGGATGGTCACCACGCAGGCGACGTCGATGCGGTCGGCGGGAACGGCGCGCTTGCGGAAGAAGTCCCATACGTCGCCGTCGTATACCGCCCCAGTGCGATGGCCTTCGCGCAGTCCATGACGGAGCCGCCGCCCACGGGCAGGATGATGTCGGCGTCGTTTGCCCGTGCGAGCTCGACGCCTTCTCGTGCCAAGCCTATTTCGGGGTTTGGACGCACCCCTCCAAGCCCGATGTGCTCCACGCCCGCGGCATCGAGCGATGCCCTCACGCGGACGAGCGTTCCGCAGCGAACTGCGGAACCCCTGCCGTAGACAATGAGCGCTCAGCGGTAGCCGGAGGCGGACAGAGTCCCCCAACCTTGTCGGTCGCTTTTCGCCCAAAGACAAAGCGGGTGGGGGAGTAGAAGGAGAAATCGTTCATGGAGCTCCAATCTGGCGTTTCGCCCTACATGCGCGGAGGAGTTTTTCGGGCGCATCGCCTGCGTTCGCGTCGCAATCTCGGCGGCGCGGTGCGGTCCGTGGATTCCATCGTATCGCCCGCGGCACCCCTTACCGACGATTGAGGCGAGTCTGCATTTCGCGGCGCGACGTCCACCTGGCGGACGATATCCGTTCGCGACACGTGGCCGTCCCGGTCGCAATAGCGTATGCGCACCGGGTTGCCGAGATGGGCCTGCGACCCCTTCTCCTGATGCGAGCGCGCGAGACGGGCGAGCAGCGGCGCGAGCACCTGCTCGACCGTCTCCTCCCGATACCACGCCGCCACGGGCAACCCGTTCACGTCAAACCCGTACGTTCGCCATGCCATTCGCCTCGCCGCCTTCGCCGAACGAAACCGCGTATCCAGACCGCCGGTCCCCCACCCAGCACTTCGACGAGCCTTCGCGCTCACTTCTGCGGTCGGGATGCGCCCGCGAGGCGCTCGGCAGGCAGCGCCATTTCCGCTCGCTGTGTCGAGCGCGAGTGTCGAGAAGTCGCCACATGCCACTCAGATGTAGCATGGAGTGCCGAAGTGCACGCGCCCGTGACGAAACACTGGCGCCAACCCGTTCCGCGCACCACCCCGCCCGTAAGGTGTGTGGCGAAAGGAGGACCAGCCGCATGAACATCCCCGAGACACAGAGCCTACCTCGATCGCATTCCGCACGAGCTTCTCTGACATTTCCGCCCATTACCACGTGGAGGTCCCCGTCGCGGAGATCGCCTACGAATACGACTACATCAATTCCCGGCATGCCCCGCGCAGGCAGGCCACGCTGAACGACGGGTCCGCGGCCCGGCAGGACGAATGACGCGCTTCGGCACAGGCCATGCCGAAACGCGTCACGCAAGCAAAGGAAGGAAGCCAACATCACATGAGCATCATCGCAGCACGCATCGACAACCGCCTGCTACACGGCATAGTGGCAACCCAGTGGGTACCCGAGTTCCGTCCGCAGCGTCTCATGGTCATCGATGACATCGTCGCCAACGACCCGACCAAGAAGGCCGCCATGCGGATGGCAAAGCCCTCGGGAGTCGCCCTCTCCATTATCAACAAGGAGACGGCTCTCACGAACTATCGGGCGGGCAAGTACGACGACCACACGGTCTTCATCGTGGCGCGAGACCCCCAGACCATCCTCGACGTCATACAGACGGGCCAGGTTGTTCCCACACTCGTGGTCGGAGGCACAGTCTTTCCCGAAGAGGGGTCAGACGCCGTCCAGGTGAGCAGTCGCGCCTACGTCACCAAAGACGAGCTGCCCGCATATCGAGCGATTGCTGGCACCGGCTGCGACATCACCGTTCGCTATGTGCCGGCCGACAAGCCCGTAGAGCTCTCCAGCATCATCACGCTTTAGCAAGGGAGTGAACTTATGACACCATCCATCATCCAGATAGCCGTCGTTACACTCATCGCCTTCATCTACGGAGCCGAGAAGAACGCGGGACAAATTCTCACGAACATGTCCGTCACGCCAGCATGGTTCGTCGGACTTGCGCTCGGCGACCCCGTAACCGGCCTCGCCGTCGGCGCCATCGTCCAACTCATGAGCCTGGGCGTGGCGGCCATGGGAGGAGCCTCCGTCCCCGACTATCCCACTGCCGCCATCATTGGCGCCGTCGTTGCCATCACCTCGGGTCAGGAGGCGAGCGTCGGCGTTGCCGCCGGAATCGCAGTCGGCATGCTCGGCCTTCAGCTCGACGTCATCGCCAAGACGGCAAACGGCTTCCTCGGGCGTACCTCGCAGCGCTTTGCCGAAGAGGGCAAGTACTCGCAGATGAAGAGCGTACTTTTCCTCGGTCCGGTCTTCTATGGCCTTACGGCGGCCATCCCCACGTTTGCCGTACTGCTCTTTGGCGCCGATGCCGTCAACGCTTTCCTCTCCGTCATGCCCTCCTGGTTCACGACCGGCCTCTCCATCGCCGCCGGTATCCTCCCCGTCGTCGGCCTTGCGATGCTTCTGTCCTTCATGCCAATGAAGAAATTCATCGCCTACGCCATCGTTGGCTTCGTTCTGGCCGCCTACCTGCAGATAAGCATTCTCCCCATTGCCCTGCTCGGTGCCGCCGCGGCCATCGAGTACTACAAGTCGCACAGCAATCCGTCCGTAAACGCCCTCGACGCTGGAGGTCTGGAAGATGAGTAACGAAGTTAACGCCACCAAGGCAAACGAAGCGCCAACCCGCCTGGCAGACGGAACGTACCAGCCAGTCCTCACCGTTTCCGATCTCGACCGTTGCGGCCGCCGCTGGATGCTCGGCGCGTCCATCTATAACTATGAGTCCCAGTGTGCCCCGGCGGTCATGTTCGCAACCGAACCCGCCCTGCGCAAGATCTATGCAGGAGACGAGGAGGGCTACCGCAGGTCACTTCTGAGCACCTATCGCTATTACAATGCGACTCCCCAGGTAAGCGGCCTGCTCCTCGGCGCCGGCCTAGCCTTGGAGGACAAGGGGCACAATGACGCCATCGACGCGGTCCAAGACCTTAAGATTGGCCTCATGGGCTCCCTCTCAGGAGTCGGCGATACGATCTTCGCCATCCTCATTCCCACCATCTTCGGCTCCATCGCCGCCTACATGGGACAGGCGGGAAACCCCGTCGGCGTGCTTCTCTGGCTCGCCGTCGCCATCGCCATCTTCGTATGGAAGCTCTTTGACTGGCGCATAGGCTATAAGTTCGGCGACAAGCTCTTCACGACCCTTGCCGAGAAGATGTCCGTTTTCACCGAGTCGACGTCGGCACTTGGCATGATGGTCGTCGGTGCGCTCATCCCCACCGTCATCAAGGTCTCGTGTGGTCTCACGTTCACCATGGGTGACGTCACGCTCGACGTCCAGACGGGCATCCTCGACCAAATCATGGTCGGCATGCTGCCCGTAATAGCCACAGCCATCGTCTACGCCCTCGTCAAGCGCAAGGTCAGCATCAACAAGATTGTCCTCGGCATCCTCATCATCTCGTGGGTGTGCGCGGCTTTCGGCATTCTTGCTGCCTAGCCTAGGGCTAGACCAACCCACAAAGGACGCATTATGAGGCACATCATCATTGCATCGCACTACGGCCTGGCAGCCGGACTCGGAGACACGCTCAAGGCCATCATAGGACCGGGGCACGACATCAGGGTTGTCTGCGCGTTTACAGACGAAACCCCGCTCGAGGAGAAGCTCGCCAGCGCATTCGAGGGCATCGCCGAAGATGACGAGACCCTCGTTCTCACCGACATCCTTCAGGGCAGCGTAAACCAGCTCGTAGCCTGCTCGGCTCCGCGAGGCGCGTTCATAGTGACCGGCGTAAACCTTCCCGTGGCCCTCGAGCTCTCGCTCCACGCCGGACAGCTTACTCCCGATGTGGTGAGGCATGTCGTCACCCAAGCCAAAGAGCAGCTCGTCTACCTCGGAGATCTTACTCCGGACGTTGACGAAGAAGACGAATAGGAAAGACGCGACAGTAAGGAGGACGAGACATGCGCAAAGTCCCGACCAATAACCAGCACCTGTTCTACCAACCGAAGGACGTGTGGGTGGGAGACGTCATGCCCTTCGGCAAGGACGGCACGTTCTATCTATACCACCAGCGTGACACGCGCGACCCCGCTCCGCTTGCCGAAGGACAGCCCTTTGGGTGGTCGCTCGCGACCACCCAGGACTTCGTGACGTACCAGGAACACGGAACGGCGATCCCCCACGGCGGAGAAGACGACCAAGACCAGTTCATCTACGCCGGAACCGTTTACGAGGCAAAAGGGGAGGTACGCGCTTTCTATACCGGGTTCAACCGCAACTACCTGCGAGAAGGCAAAACGTCCCAGGTGCTCATGCAGGCGAAGGCCTGCTCGGATGATTATGCGACGTGGAAAAAGACGGGCGTTGCAGTAGAGCTCACGCCTCAGCCAGGATACGATGGGCGCAACTGGCGCGACCCTTTCGTAATATGGGATGACGACCGGAAGGAATACCTCCTCGTACTGGGCACGCGTAAGGGAGACGACCCCTCCAAAACCCTCCAAACTGGCAGGCTCGTTCACTTTACGTCGAAGGACCTCGAGCACTGGCAGTTCAAGGGCGACTTCTGGGCCCCCGGCCTCTACACCATGTTCGAAATGCCAGACATTTTTAAAATTGGCGATTGGTGGTACCTGGTCTACTCTGAGTACAGCGACGAGAACAAGATCGTCTACCGCATGAGCCGCGATCTCTACGGTCCGTGGGAGAAGCCGAGAGATGACGCCTTCGACGGGAGGGCGTATTACGCCGGACGGACCGCCTTCGACGGATCGCGCAGGATTCTGTCCGGCTGGGTCCCCACGCGCGAGAACGACGATGACCGGGCCAACTGGCTTTGGGGTGGCTCGTTTATGCCCCATGAGGTGTACCAGCGCCCCAATGGCACCCTCGGCGTTCGCCCTCCCCAAAGCATAAAGGATGCGTTCGAGTGCCCTGATGCCGTCCCGGATATCGAGCTTCGCGGAGACCACGAACGAACGGAGTGCGTAATCACCGAAAACGCAGGCGAGATCTTCTGCTTCGAGGCAGACGTGACGTTCAGGGACGCTTGCGACTTCTCAATTCGAGCCTACAAGAATCTCGAGACCGACGAGTCGTACGAATACCGCTTCGACCTCGACGCGAATCGGCTCTCGTTCGACAAGAGCCCCTGTTACAAGTGGTTCCGCGTAATGGATAAGGGGCTTTGGAGGCCAGTCTGGCTCGAGTCCGGGCGTTCTTACCACCTGCAGCTCATCGTTGACGACAACATCCTCGTCCTCTACCTCGACGGTACCGCACTCACGACACGCGTCTGCGAGAAGTTCGGCCACTCGCTTGCTGTTACGGTAACGAATGGCGAACTCAAACTGTCCAACATAGCCTTGGCGAAGGGGCTGCGCGAACAGGAAAAGTAAGCCAGTGAACCTCGTCGCCACAGCGACTCCCCCAGCAAAACACGCGAACAACGGGTCCGGCCGCATTCCGGCGACCGGACTCGTCCTGTGCCCTGATGGCACATGGCCCCGGGCTGCCGACAGCGAGGCGGCCTTAGGGGCCTCGCCTACAGATTCCTGAGTGCGTCGACGAGGGAGACCTTGCCCGCGGTGACCTCGTCGGCCTGCTTGATGACCTTTGCGGGCACGACGGCCACCACAGCGCCGGCGGCAGAGTCGATTCGAGCGATGTGGTCAGAGACGGAGCGAACGGCGAGCCGCTTGCCGACAGGGAGGCAGTCAAAGGTGGCAAAGCGCACTCCTACGGTTGGGATACGCCCGTGAGGCGCTCGGCGGACAGCGCTGTTGCCGCTCGCTGTGTCGAGCGCAGGTGTCGAGAAGTCGCCATATGCCACTACAGATGTATCATGGAGTGCCGAAGTTCACGTGCCCGTGACAAAACGCGGGCGCCAACCCGTCCCGAGCACCACCCCGCCCGTAAGGTGTGGGACGAAAGGAGGACCAGCCGCATGAACATCCCCGAGACACAGAAAGACCTGCTTGCCTACCTCGATCGCATCACGCGCGAGCTTGGCAGCACGCGGGGCGGGCGCATCCAGAACCGTCTCGACCACTTCACCACGGCATCTATAACCGACTCGCTCGCCATCTCGCGCAGCCTGGCAAGTCAGTATCTCAACGAGCTCGTGCGCGCTGGCCTCGTGGTGAAAGCAGGGGCACGACCGGTGTGCTACTTCCACCGCCGCTCCCTCGAACGCTTCTTCCAGTCTCGCATTGAGCGTAGCACCTACCCTTCGGTCGAGCAGCTCTTCGCCACGCTCGGAAACGGCGAGCGACTCGACTTCGACCGCGCAATCGGTCACGAGCTGAGCCTTGCGCCCTGCATCAGCCAGCTCTGCGCCGCGCTCAAGTACCCGCCAGCTGGCCTGCCCATCCTGCTCTGTGGCGCCTCGGGAACCGGCAAGGGTCTACTCGCCGAACTTGCCCTCGAATACGGCAAGAACGTCGGCGTCCTGCAGCAGGAAGCCAAGCTTGTGAGCATCGACTGCTCGCATTACGCAGACGATGCCCGCGCGCTCACTCACGACCTGTGCGCAGATGGCGGGCCTGCAGATCGGGCGAGCGGCGGCATCGTTTATCTCAAGGACGTCGACGCCCTCTCACCCGCTGCCCAGGACGCGCTCTTGGAGTGGGCCTCCGCACAGGCGGGCGCCATTGTGCCAGCCCCTGCTGTGCGCCTTATCTTTGCCACCTCAAACGAGGCAGACAGTACCGAGTGCCGCAGCCTCACGCGTCGCATCCCCATGTCCGCCCAGGTGCCGTCTCTGCGCGAGCGCACCCAGGAGGAGCGTGAGGAACTGACTCTCCACTTCCTCAAGGAGGAGGGCCGACGCATAGGACGCGACATCCTCATAAGTCGCGGAGCCTTCCGAGCCCTCGCCGGCACCAACTTCGAGGAGAACGTACGCGGCCTGCGCGACTGCATCACCAACTGTTGCGCCGAGGCCTATCTAGACACGAAGGGTGACAGCCTGGAGATTCGCACCTACCAGCTTCCCTCCGCAATCCTTGCCGGCTCCGCACTCGAGCGCAGCGAGAACGACATGCAGCTCATCGACACCACCCGGAGCATCCAAAGCCAGGCGGACGACCGCGCACGGCATGTACTCGACGCCATGCTGGAGCCATACGAGAGCTATCGCGAAGGCACGCTTGATGGGGGCGCGTGCAGCGCTCAGCTGGTGGAGCGAGCCCGCGACCTCGAGGACTACCTGGCGTTCGGGCAAAACCCGGGCCGCTCGAAGTCCGACGCATACGAGCAGATCGCCGACAGCGTCGTCACTTCCGTGAACGAACTCTACTCGATCGATTTGTCCCGAAAGAGCTCGCATCTAATCGCCCAGGGCATCTGCCTCCAGCTGTGGCCGCCCGCAAGCCTCTCGCGTTGGAAGAGCTCCCATGCAAGCGAGCTTTCCGGCATGCGCGGCGTCGTGGCCCAGCGCAACCGCTTTGCCGTTACTGTCTGCGCCTGCATCGCTGATGAACTCAAGGCCACGCTCGGCATCGCACTCGACGATCTCACGTGTCTGCTCGTCCTTGCGCATGCGGCACTCGCACTCGACCCGTCTAAGCGTCGTCGGAGCGTCGGTATCGTCCTCAGTCATGGCTACTCGACCGCCACGAGCATCGCCGACGCCGCCAATCGGATTCTTGACACGAGGGTCTTCGAGGCCATCGACATGCCCTACGACCAGAAGGTTACGGACGTCGCTGTTCCTCTTCAGCAAATCATCGACCGCTTCTCCTACGCAGACGAGGTCGTCATCCTCGTGGACATGGGATCGCTCCAGGATATTTATAAGAGTCTGGAATCCACCTCCGGCATGACGCTCGGCATCATAAACAACGCCTCTACCGGCCTTGCGGTGGAGGTTGGCGCCGGACTTATCGCGGGTCGCTCCGTGCGAGAGGTTCTCGACGATGCTGCGGCAGCTTGCACCTGTAATTATCACATCGTGGCGCGCAACGCCCGACCGGACGCGATTGTCTTCTGCTCCGAAGGCGGACTTGACGCAGCTGCGCGGATCCGCGATCTCGTGGCGCAGAGCCTGCCTGGCGAGTCCCCCGCGCGGCTTGTCGCCGTTGACTGGCGGCAGCTCGCCAATAACGGATCTGAGGATGCCGCCTTCTCCCAGTACAACGTGCGCTCGGTCATCGGCACGGACAATCCGCACGCCGACGGAGTCCCGTTCATTTCGCTCGAGGAACTCATCGCCGGCGAAGGAACGGCCCAGATAGACCGCGCCTTCGCACGCTTGCTCGACGCTGACAGCTTGCGCACGTTCCACCAGAATCTCGTCAAGAACATGACCCTCAGGAACGTGGTCGAGTCCATCACAATCCTTAACCCCAACAAGCTCTTCGGCGAAATCGAGAGTGCCGCAGAGCGGCTCCAGCAGCTCACCGGAGACGTGATTGGCGCTCGTGTGAGCATGGGGCTCTACGTGCACCTGTGTTGTCTCGTGGAGCGCCTCGTGACCAGAAGCCCCATCGAGAACTACGCAGACGAGCAGCGCTTCGCCAATGAACACAACGATTTCGTCGAGGCATTCCGCACGAGCTTCTCTGACATTTCCGCCCATTACCACGTGGAGGTCCCCGTCACGGAGATCGCCTACGCATACGACTACATCAATTCCCGGCATGCCCCGCGCAGGCAGGCCACGCCGAACGATGGGCCCGCGGCTCAGCAGGACGAGTGACGCGCCTCGCAAGCAAAGGAAGGAAGCCAACATCACACGAGCATCATCGATCGCTGCGTGCAAGGCGGCGGGCCTCACCGTGTTCGCCAAGCGCGAGGAGCGTTTTGGTTTTTCGCAAGCAAATGCGGACGAAATCAGCGACCAGATTCCCGATACGCTCAAACATGCAGGGCCCCTATGTGTTTAACCTCATTTTTCCGTGTGCGGTAGAATGGAGTCGTTGAGATCGCGAACGCCTTAAAGGGAGAGTTTTTGTGGATGCGCATCTGGATGGGGGCTCTTCCGCCCCGCTGTATCAACAGGTGCTCGATTTGCTTAAGAGCGATATCGAACAGGGGACATATCCCGTTGACTCGCAGATTCCAACGGAACTTGAGCTTTCTAAGATGTACGGCGTGGGAAGGGTCACGGTTCGCCGCGCAATAGAGGAGCTTGTGGGCGAGGGGTATCTCACCAAGCGGCAGGGGCGTGGTACGTTTGTGACCGCGACAAAGATAATTCGCAAGGTGCATCAGAAGGACGATGTTCAGAGTTTTACCCAAGCATGCGCTGAAAACGGCATGAAGGCGGGCGCTCGCGTCGTTGCCCGCAAGACCGTTGCCGCCGATCGCGACCTCGCTTCTTTCTTTGGCTTGGATGAAGGCTCTGACCTCATCTTGGTCTCACGCGTGCGTACCGCAGACGGCGTGCCGGTCCTGTTCGAGAACAACTACTATCCTGTCGATGGATTCGAATTTCTCAAAGATATCGGTCTCTCCAATTGTTCGATATTCGAGGCCGTGGGGGAGCGTACGGGTAGGTATCCCTGCTCGTCCGATCCCTGCAGGCTGGAGATCGCCCGTGCGGGAATTGATGCCGCCCGCGAGCTCAAGGTCCCAGTAGGGGAGCCGCTGTTCTTCATGAACGCGGGCTTTCTCGATTCCAACGGAGAGCGCTTCTGCTATGGCAGACAGTACTACGTGGGTTCGCGCTACAGCTTCGATATCTAGCGGCTCTGTCTCACACAGCGCTGTTCTCGTATTGCCGCGGCAGGTCCGTTTAGCGCGTAAAAGTTACCACTTATAGAACAACCTAATATGTTTCTTGACCGACGCCTTCATGCAGGTTATACATAGAACAACCTAAGATGTTTGCCTATACGTGAAGGATTTTTGGCAAGCATCGTTGCTCTGGCAGGAGGTTAAGAATGCCGGATGCCAAACAGGAGAAGCCCAAGCGCAGATTCCATCTCCAGCTTCCCCATGTGTACACCATCGCGTTCATGCTGATCGTGTTCTTCGCGGTGCTCACATGGATCGTCCCATCGGGTCAGTTCGACCGCCAGACCATTCAGACGGCCGCGGGCGAGCGAGAAGTCGCCGTAGCCGGAACGTACCAAGAGGTCGACAAGGTCTACACCGATTCGGAGACGGGGGAGACCGTCGATCTGCGACAGGGCATCGATGCCGTCCTGCAGGCTCCCGCCAAGGGCATTCAGGCTGCGGCCGATGTCGTCGCGTTCGTCCTGCTGATCGGCGGATCGTTCGCCATCGTCACCAAGACCAACGCCCTAAACGCCGGCATGAGCCGCGTGATCAAGAAGCTGAAGAACAAGGACATCTTGATCATCCCCATCTCCATGATCCTGCTCTCGATCTGCGGCACCACGTTCGGCATGTCCGAGGAGGCGCTGCCGTTCTACGCGATCTTCATCCCCATCATGCTGAGCATCGGGTATGACTCCATGACCGCGTTCATCATCTGCTTCCTCGGCCCCAACCTTGGTTACTGCGCATCCACTATTGATCCTTTCAACGTGCTGATCGCCCAGGGCGTTATCGGCATCGAGGGAAATCCCCAGCTTTGGCTCCGCGCCATCCTGTGGGTCATCTTCACCGCCGCGGGCATTTTCTGGGCCATGCGCTACGCGCGCCGCGTCAAGCTCGATCCCAAGTCCTCCATCACCTATGAGGACGATAAGCAGAAGCGCATCGAGTTCTCTGTCACCGATGCCTCTATCGAAGAGGAGTTCACGCTTCGCCACAAGCTCGTCCTCATTGATTTCGCGGTCGGCATGGGCGTTATCGTGTGGGGCCTCGTTACCCAGGGCTGGTATATGGACGAGATCTCCATGGTGTTCCTGGCCATGGGCCTTCTTGCCGGCATACTCGGCGGCCTGGACGAGAAGACCATTGCGGAGGAGTTCGTCCGCGGAATCGCCGACTTCGCCTACGCAGCCTGCATCATCGGCATCGCCCGCGGCATCCTGGTCGTCGCAGAGGGCGGAATGATCATCGACTCTATTCTTAACTGGCTCGTCGGACTCCTTGCGGGCGCTCCGTCCTTCATCTATACCACCTTCATGTACATCGTCCTCGGCCTGCTTTCGCTGCTGGTTCCTTCCAGCTCCGGCCTCGCTGCACTCACCATGCCCGTCATGGGCCCGCTGACCGAGCTTATGGGCCTCAATCCCGGGGCTGCCGTCACCGCTCTGCAGTTCGCGAACCAGACCGTCAACACCATCAGCCCCGTTGCGGGCATGACCGTCGCGGGTCTTGCCGTGGCGAAGATCTCCTTCGGGCAATGGTGGAAGACCATCTGGAAGTTCTTTATCTTCATGGTTCTGTTCGGATTGGTCGCGACTGTGATCTCCGGCCTACTGCCGATGTAGGAGGTGCCCGGTGTTTGATCGTTCGCTAGTATTGCTGTCCCGCAGCATCTTTACCGGCCTTTCCGATGAACCGATCGACGGATATGTTTCGATTCGCGGTAATCGCATCGAATCCGTGGGCGCCTCTGATCGGGCTGCCGAATATACTGCGCATGCGGACGAGGTTCGCGACCTTGGCTCCAGAACCGTCATGGCAGGCCTTGTCGACGTGCACACGTTCTTTACCGGCTGGGTGCTCCGTCGCATCGGCGCCGATCTTATCGATGCGACCTCGGCAGATGATGTTTTCACCGCGATGTCGAATTGGAAGGAGGAGCGGCCCCAGGCCCCTATGGCGTTGGGCATGAACCTTCCGGAGACCCTTATGGGTGACGACTTGGTTGATATGTTGGACGAGAAGTTCTCATCCACGCCTGCCGTCGCCTTTACTGCCGGCGCGGAGACCTGCGTGCTCAACTCCGCCGCATCTGCGCGCTATGGTTTTACGCCCGAGGCTTGCTATGCCGAGATGATTTGGCACCTTATGCGCGATTATCTACCTCTTCAGGAAGTCCGCGATGCGTATGGCGACTACATGACCATGCTTAACTCCCGTGGCGTCACCGCCATCAAGGAGATGTGCTTTGACGATTATTACGGATTTGCGGACGAGATGTATCGCCGCGAGCAGGAAGGCGAACTTACGGTTAGGGTCGACATGATGAGCCAGCCCGTCGGGCATGGAGCCGACCTTGATTACGCCTGCTCGGCGCGCGACCGCTTCCAAGGAGACTTCGTCAGGTTCTCCGGCTTCAATCGCATGACCGATCGCGGCGTGTGGTGCGGCCTGGCCGAGATGATCGATCCCTACGAGGAGGGGGCCGATGCGGGTGCCGGCGGAAAGACCGTGGTCGAGGAGCCCGAATGGGACCTCATCTCTCGCGAGCTGTCCGAGATCGATGCCCAGGGATTCCGCTACTCCCTGCATTGCCAGGGGGATGGGGCCGTTCGCAAGACGATCGACCTGTATGAGCGGCTACCGCGTGATGAGTCGGGAAGGCTCGCTCGCAGGCATTCGATTACGGACCTTGAGAACTCCGATCCAGCTGACCTGGCGCGCATGGGCGCCATCGGCGGTATCTGCGAGGTCTATCCCCAGATCCTTACTCTTGATAAGCGCGAGGATTGCCTTTCGACCATGCGTCGCCAGATAGGAGAGAAGAGGCTCTCCCGCAGCTGGAACCGTCGCGCCATGGTGGATGGCGGATGTGTGCTGTGCTGCGGAACCGATCTTCCCCTCCTTATCCCGCATCTAGGAGATTCGATCTACAGCGCCTGCGGAGGGTACTTCGCCGACGGTTTGGACGTCAACCCGCAGAATACCGTTAGCGTTGCCGAGCTGCTGCGGGCATGGACTGCCGGGGGTTCCTACGATCTGGTTCGCGAGAACGATTTCGGCACCCTCGAGGCGGGCAAGCTCGCGGACATCTGCGTTTTGGACCGCGATGTGTTTGCGGTGGACCCCAAAGATGCCAGAGACATCCAGGTCTCGCTCACGCTGAGCGATGGTCGGGTCGTGTACGAAGATTGCTAGGAGAGGAGATGCCCAGCATGGATTTAAACGCTTCCGCGCCCCGCCTGCGTCGCGAGCAGGTCGCCGGCATGAACATTCACTACATCATGTGGTCGCTCGATTATTTCCTTGATGTTCAGCAGCGCCTTGGCTTCAAAACCATCGAGCTTTGGGCGGCCGAGCCGCACGTGACGCTGGACCACACGGGGTATTTCGAGGCCGACAAGCTTCGCCGCAAGATCGAGTCCCGCGGACTCTCCGGGAGCTCCCTGTGCCCGGAGAACGTGGTGTATCCGTGGCAGTACGCTGCCAGAAAGCCCCTCCACGCGCAGCGGAGCCTCGCTTACTTCAAGCACGGCATCGAGCTCGCCGAGGTGCTCGGCGCCCCGTATATGTCCATCAACTCCGGTTGGGGCGATTGGGACGAGGACCGCGAGGAAGCTTGGAAGCGCTCTGCCGAGCACTTGGCGATTCTTGCGGACTATGCCGGCGAGCACGGCGTGACCCTCTGCATGGAGAGCCTGAGGCCGGAAGAGAGCAACTTGGTGGTTACACTCGCGGATGCCAGGCGCATGCTTGACCAAGTAGCCAACCCGCACCTTACTCCAATGGTGGACACTACTGCTATGGGAGTCGCCGGCGAGAGCCTTGAAGAGTGGTTTGCCGAGTTTGGCGATGGTGCCATAAGGAACATGCACTTCATTGATGGCGACCCATACGGCCATCTGGTTTGGGGCGATGGAAAGCACAGCATGGACGATTTCGTGCGTGTCCTCAACGCGCATGGGTTCGAGGGCTATCTTGGCCAGGAGATCACCGATGGAAGGTATTTCGATGATCCCGCAGCAGCGGACCGGCGCAACATGGACGCCTTCGAGAGGTATTTTGTCGACTAGCGCGTAGCTCCCATTCGCGTGGGGCAGTCAACACGCTTGACGAGAAGACTTGCAGTAAACGTTGGCGGATTCGTCCGCCGTATCGAAAGGAAGAATAACAATGAACGCACATGATCTCATCGCCGACGCAATCGCCGAAAAGGGCGGTTTCGATAGCGTCTTCTGGGTTGCCTGCGGCGGCTCCCTCATCGACCTGCTGCCCGCCCATGAGCTGCTTAAGCGCGAGGCGACTACGTTTGCCAGTGAGGCGTATACCGCCCGCGAGTTCGATATCATGCGTCCCAAGCGCCTGGGCGAAAAGTCCCTTGTTATCGCTTGCAGCCACTCCGGCAACACTCCCGAGGTAATCGATGCGTGCTCGATCGCCAAGGCGGCGGGCGCAACCGTTATCGCACAGACCGACAACGCCGGCTCCGGCATCGATAACGGTGAGTGGACGTGCTGGGTATATCCGTGGGGCGAGGGAGTTCCGCAGGCGGAGGTACCCGCCGGCATCTCTTTGGCTCTCGCTGCCGAGCTCTTGGATCAGCAGGAAGGTTATGCTGACCTTGCCGATATGTACGAAGGCATCGCCAAGATGGACCGGATCCTGCCTGCGGCTCGCGAGAAGGTCAACGCCGAACTTTGCGACCGTTTCGCTGCCCTGTGCCAGGACCACAAGTTCCTGTATATCTTGGGATCCGGTCCCGTGTTTAGCCAGACCTATGGCTTCGCTATCTGCTCGCTTATGGAGATGCAGTGGCAGAGCTGCGCCTATATCCACTCCGGCGAGTACTTCCACGGCCCCTTCGAGGTGACCGAGCCCGGAGTCTTCTACTTCCTGCAGATGTCTTCCAGTGAGTGCCGAGCCATGGATGAGCGCGCCCTCGCATTCCTCGAGACCCATACCGACACTCTTATGGTGCTCGACGCCATGGAGTACGGCATGGACCAAGTACCGGCAAGCGTTCGCGCGTTCCTTGATCCAATCCTGTTCTACGCGATGAACTGTGAGCTGCGCTCCGCTCGCGGCAAGGTGTTCGACCATCACCCGGACGTGCGTCGTTACATGGGCATCGAGAAGTACTAGCGATTTTAGAACGGGGCGCGAAGCGCGTTGAGACGTGCGAATCCTCGCGCCTCTTCTGCTCGCCGTAGCCACGGCGGTTTACCTGAATGGAGATAACCATGGCAGCCTATCCTATAAGCGTGCTCGGCTTTGGAGACAACGTTGTCGATAAGTACGAGCATATCAAGACTATGTATCCCGGCGGCAACGCAGTCAACTTCGCCGTCTTCGCCAAGAAGCTCGGTGTCGATCGCAGCGCCTACATGGGAATCTTCGGATCAGATGAGGAGGCCGAGCACGTTATAGCATCGCTTGAGGACGAGGGCGTCGAGCTTCTTCGCTGCCAGCAGGTCCTGGGCGTCAACGGCGCCGCTCGCGTGACCGTTGACAAGACCGGGGACCGTATCTTCCTGGGCTCCAATGAAGGCGGCATACGTGGCGACATGCGCTACGTGATAGACCGCTTCGCCGCCGAGTACGTCAGCGGCTTCGATTTGGTGCACAGCGGCAACTACTGCTTCACCGAGCGCGAGCTCCCCAAGATCAAGGCTGCCGGTGTGCCTATCAGCTTCGACTTCTCCGATGACTCCACCGACGAGTACTTCGAGCAGATTGCGCCATTTGTGACGTACGCCTTTATGTCCATGGGCGACGCTTCCCTGGAGGATATCAAGGCGAAGCTCGAGTGGGTGAAGGCCCTTGGCCCTCAAATCGTATGCGCGTCGCGCGGGAGCAAGGGTTCCGTCGCCTATGACGGCGAAAACTTCTACGAGCAGGGCATCAAGCCCGTGGCGCCCGAGGAGCTCAAAGACGCTATGGCGGCCGGCGATTCACTGCTGACGGCGTTTTTGGTCACCTATCTTTCCAAGAAGAAGGCCGGCGAGTGCGGCGAGGCCGCAATTCGCGAGAGCTTGGACTTCGCTGCCGGTTTTGCGGCGCAGACCTGCAAGATCGAGGGCAGTTGGGGCCACCCGCTGGTCTACGAGAACTAGTTTTTTGTCGTGGCGGGGTGTCTTGGGGCGCCCCGCATTGCGTTGGGAGTCAAGATGTCCGTTCGTGCCTGCGCGGCAGGATTTTGCTGTGCCGATGTCTACCAGAATCTGGATCCCCTGGGTTGCATCCAAGGGGGCCTCTCAGGAGCGCTTCGAGGGGTGCTTCTTGAGTATATGAAGGCAAAAGGGATATGCAATCTTCATATACGGCCTTCTTTTAGAGGGCGTTGTCCTTACTCTTTCATCTCCTTGCTTCTGGACATTTTGTCTATAGGCAAGAGTCCATGGTCGAGACCATGGTGAAGTTCTGCGGCTAGTAATTACTGCATCACATATCTGTTGTTACCTGAGAGGCTCGCTTTTGCGGGCCTCTTTGCGTTGCTATGGAGCCCTGGCCTGTCGATAAATAACGCGCCCGCTTGCTGGGGAGCAAGCGGGCGCCGTTGAGCGAATATGTTTGCGGCCATAGCCGCTGCAGGTGATGGGTTGTCGACTAGTTAGTCGTCGTGTCGGAATCGTCACTCGAGGCAGAGCCAGAAAGCGAAACCGTCAGCGTGATCGTGCTGTCGGTGGACTGCTTGCCAGTGGGGGAGACGCCCGTAACGGTGGCGTTTTCGTTGCCACTCACGGGGTTGCCGTTCTGATCGCAGTAAGCGATGTTGTAGAACCCGGCGTTGTTTAGCGCGGTAACGGCGGCGGAGATGCTCTTGCCGTACAGGTTGCCCGGAACGCTGGCCTTGCCGGACTTCTTGGCGATGACGACGGTGATCGTGGCGCCGGGCTTCTGCTTACCGCTGGG
This sequence comes from uncultured Collinsella sp., assembly GCA_937958315.1. GTDB lineage: Bacteria > Actinomycetota > Coriobacteriia > Coriobacteriales > Coriobacteriaceae > Collinsella. The sequence goes on from CALFGH010000006.1 coordinate 27,947, forward strand.
GTTCCAGCTAATGACGGTGCCCTCGGTGACGGAATCGTTCTCCTGGTAGCTCACGTTGACGCCAAAACCTGCCATGTCGAGGGCATTGCGTGCCTGGGCCTCGGTCATGTCGGTCAGATCGGGGACGGAGGTGGTGTCAGGACCGCTGGAGACCTTATACGAGATGGTCGTGCCCTTCTCGACTTCCTTGCCGGCATCAGTGCCCTGCTCAAAGACCTGACCTTCTTCGGCCTCGTTGGCCTCCTCGGTTGCTTCGCCCTTGAGTCCCACGCTTGCCAGCGCGGCCTCGGCCTGGTCTTTGGTCAGGCCGACGAGCTGCGGAACCTCAACTTTCTCGGCGGGCTTGGGACCCTTGGAGATCACCAAGTTCACCTTGGTGCCCTTGGGCTTCTTAGTGTTGCCGTTGGGGGTCTGCTCGGCAACTTTGCCCTCATCGACATCGTCGTTGTAGCTTTGGTCGACGGTTCCGACCTCAAGGCCTGCCTCCTTGATCTGCTCGATAGCGGTCTGCTGGTCCTTGTTAAGCACATCGGGCACCGTAACCTGCTCGCCCCCAAAGAGTCCGGTGGCGAAGGCCACCACAACGCCAATCACGGCAATTGCGGCGACTACGGCGGCGATGATCTTGTTTTTGTTGGACTTGGGCTGATCGACCTCGTAGGAGCCCGTGGAGCCCGAAGCGGCGCTGCGGGCGTTGTTCTGGCCGCTCACACCCGAGACGGGACGTACCATGGCGCGCGTCTGATCGGACAGCTCACGGGTCTTGGTGGCGCCCAGGTCGCCGGCGGCGCCAATGATGCGCGTGGGCTCGGAGACGTTGACGGCGCGGCCGGACAGGTAGTTGTTGAGCACCTGGCGCAGCTCGTCTGCCGTCTGGAAGCGGTTCGCCGGGTCCTTCTCCATGCACTTGAGGATAATGCGCTCCAAATCGGCATCGACGCCGGAGTTGATCTGGCTCGGCGGAACCGGCAGCTCGTTTACCTGCTTGAGCGCAACCGAGATGGCGTCGTCGCCGTCAAAGGGGACGCGACCGGTGGCGCACTCGTACATCACGACGCCCAGGGAGTAGATATCCGAGGTGGGACCGAGGTCCTGACCGCGCGTTTGCTCGGGGCTTACGTAGTGGGCGGTGCCCAGCACATTGTTGTCCTGCGTGAGGTGGCTGTTCTTTGCGCGCGCGATGCCAAAGTCCATGACCTTGATGTTGCCGTCGGGCAGCACCATGATGTTTTGCGGCTTAATGTCGCGGTGGATGATCTCGTGCTTGTGGGCGACCGAAAGCGCGGAGCTGATCTGCGAGCCGATCTGCGCGACCTTCTTGGGATCGAGGGCGCCGTGGCTCTTGATGCCGCTCTTAAGGTCGGTACCGCGCAGGTACTCCATGACGATGTAATAGGTATCTCCGTCCTTGCCCCAATCGTAGACGCCCACGATATAGGGGGAGGAAAGACCGGCTGCTGCCTGGGCCTCCTGCTTAAAGCGTGCGGCAAAGGTGGCGTCGCCGGCGTACTGCGGCAGCATGATCTTGACGGCAACCGTGCGGTCGAGGACCTGATCTTGCGCACGGAAGACGGTCGCCATGCCGCCCGTTCCCACCTTATCCTTGAGGAGGTATCTTCCCCCGAGGACCCTCTGTTCCATTCCTGCTCCTAACTAACTTATTCGCTCAACGATGTGTGTAGTACCAAATCTATGGCCGCTGGGGCCGCGTGGCGCCTTGCCGCTAGCTCATCGGCCGCGGCGCGTCCCAAGTATCCGCTTCGATCACGGGCATCACGCTCCTTGGGCGGCAAGTGCCGCGGTCAGGACGATGCCGGCGATCTTGGCTGCCTTGACGTCGTGTTTGTCGTAATCCTCCAAGGCCACCGAGATGGCGACCGTGGATGAATCGTAAGGTGCGAAGCCGACGAACATCGAGTTGACGTTGGTGCCGCCGGTCTCGGCCGATCCGGTCTTGCCGGCGACCTTGACGCCCGGAATCTGGGCATCGGTGCCGGTGCCGGACTGGACAACCGCGAGCATGGCCTGCTTGACCTGATCGGCCGTGGTGGCGCTGACGGCCTGGCCGAGCGAGCGGGATTGCGTGGTCTTGACCACGGTTCCGTCAGGGGCGAGCACCTGGGCCACGAAGAACGGGTCCATGACCACGCCGCTGTTGGCGATGGCCGCCGCTATCACGCAGTTTTGCATGACGGTGGTCTGCGGACCTGGCGTGTGGTCCATGCCGACAGGCTGACCGGCGCCTGCCCAGGCGGTCTCCCACTCGGTCATGAGCGAGGGGTCGGCCATGATGGAAGCAGCAGTGGTCAGGTCCTGGCCGAGCTTTTGGCCGTAACCAAAGGCGTTGGCAAACTGGACGAGCGAGTTGGCGCCGATCTCGTTGGCCACCTGGCCAAAGACGACGTTGGACGACACGGCAAAGGCCTGTTGCAGGCTGATGGTACCGTAGCTCTCGTTGGCGTAATTGGTGACCGGCGCGTTGCCGATATCCATGGAGCCGGGCGCCTGGTACGTGCTGGTAAGGCTGGCGGTGCCGGTCTCGAGCGCCGCGGAAAGCGTGACGACCTTAAAGGTTGAGCCCGGGGTATAGAGCGCGTCCATGGCGCGGTCGTACATGGAGCCGTCCTCGCCACCACCCGACTGCATCAGGGCATCGATGTTGGTGTTGTCATAGGTGGGCGAGCTTGCGCATGCGAGGACCGCGCCGGTGCGCGGATCCATAACCACCACGGCACCCTTAAAGCCCTTGAGTGCCTGCTCGGCAGCCGTCTGGATGCGCGAGTCGATGGTGAGCTTGGCGGTGTTGCCCGGTTGGTTTTGGCCCGCGAGCGACGCGAGGGCGTTGTCCCAGCTGGAGTAATCCTTGGAGCCGGTGAGCGTTTCGTTCATGACGCTCTCGACACCAGCGGTGCCGTACTGCTGGCTTACATAGCCCACCACGTGAGCGGCCATGTTTCCGTTGGGGTAGGAGCGGGCGTAGGTGCCGTCTTCCTGTTGCAGTGACTCGGCCAGCGTCACGCCGTCGGACGTGATGATGGAGCCGCGCTGGATGTACTTGGAGCGGGCGATGGTGTGGTTGTTGGTTGGCATATCCTGATAGTCCTTGGCCTTGATGACCTGGACATAGGTGAGGTTGCCGATAAGGATGGCGAATAGTGCCGTAAAGGCGAGCACGGCGCGGGTCAGTCGATTGGCGAGCGCTACGCGGCCGAGCACGCCGGATTCGGGCGTGTCGAGCAGGCGACGGCGCATGCGCGAG
>CALFGH010000007.1 GCA_937958315.1 uncultured Collinsella sp.
TCGGCGTTCGCGGCGGCTACGGCCTCGTGCGGGTCCTTACCCTCGGCCTCGGCGCGCATGCCCAGCACCAGGTTGCGCAGGCCCGTGACCGTACCGTCCACATCGGGAGCGGGCTGGTCGGCATGCAGATAGGCCCAATCCATCATAAAGGTCGCCGAAGACAGCGCGCCGATGGCCAGCGCGTCATCGGGACACGAAAGCTCAACCTCAAAGACACGCTCATCGTGCTCGCTTACGCGGGTGCGGCCGCACGAAATGCTGCCAGCGAGACCGGTCTCGTTCATGAGCTCGACCGTCACGTGCTCCAGCAGATGGCAAAGCTCGGTCTGGCCCATGCAGTCCTGGAACTCGCGACCGGAATCGCCCAAGCACAGATGCTTGGCAATCGCAGGTACCAGGTAGTACACGCGCGCCGTGGCCTCGATGTCCTCCGAGGTCATAAGCGGCATGCCGGGGTTCACCAGCACGTGCGCGCAGATCTTGTCCTCGCTGACGGTGACCTTAAGGATGTTGAACAGGCCTGCCATAACTCTCCCCTACTCTTCCTTGCCCTACTCGTCGCCGTCGTGCGGGTCCGCAGAGCCCGTACCCGGCGCCGTCGGCTTATCCGCCGAAGACTCGGAATCCTTCTTATCGGTTTCGGCCGGAGCGATCACGCGAATGAGCGAGATGCGCTGGCCACGCATCGACTGTACCTTGAACTTGTACCCCGCGACCTCAAACACCTCTCCGATGTCGGGCACCGAGTCGCAAAGCTCCAAAATCCAGCCGGCGATGGTCTCATAATCATCGCTTTCCTCGAGCGGCCAACCAAGGTCAATCGCGTCATCGCACGAAAAACGCCCATCGACAAGCCACTCGCGGCGCGAAAGGCGCGTGAGGTACTTGTTGTCGGGGTCAAACTCGTCCTCGATCTCGCCCACGATCTCCTCGACGATGTCCTCGATGGTGATGATGCCGGCCGTGCCACCGTACTCGTCCACGACCACTACGATCTGGTCGTGCGAGGTCTGCATCTCGGACAGCAGCGGCAGGATGTCCTTGGTGTCGGGCACAAAGGTGGCGTCGCGCAAAAAGTCGGCGATGGGCTGGTCGCCCTTGCCGTCGAGCGAAGGCTGGATCAGGTCCTTGATGTGCGCGATGCCGGCGACGTTGTCGGGATCCTCGTGATAGACGGGGATGCGGCTAAAGCCGGTCTGGCGCATGGCGGACAGCACGTCGGCGACCGTCTCGTCGTCCTCGCACATGGTGGTGTCCACGCGCGGCACCATAACCTCGCGGGCAACGGTGTCGCCCAGGTCGAAGATCTCGTGGATCATGCGCTTTTCCTCGTCGAGCAGATCATCCTGCTCCGAGACCATGTACTTGATCTCTTCCTCCGAGACGTTCTGGCGGTCGTCGGCGCTCTTGATGCGCAGGATGCGGGCCAGGCCGTCGGAGCAGGCACCGGTCAGCCACACGAGCGGGCGGGCGATCTTTTGGAACACGGAGAGCGGTCCCACGACCTGCTTGGATACGCCTTCGGCATTAGCCAGGCCGATGCGCTTGGGCACAAGCTCGCCAACCACGATGGACACGAAGGCGACGGCGACGGTGATGATGACCGGCGCCAGGCCGCGCGCGATGGCGGAAAGCGGCGCGATGCCAAAGCTCATGAGCCACGTGGCAAGCGGGTCGGACAGGCTCGTCGAGGCGACGGCGGACGAGGCGAAGCCCACGAGCGTGATGGCGACCTGGATGGTGGCGAGCAGCTGGTCGGAGTCGGCGGCCAGCTTAATGGCGCGCTCGGCGCGCTTGTCGCCTTCCTCGGCATCGTGCTCCAACACGGCGCGCTTAGCCGTGGTGAGCGCCATCTCGGACATGGAGAAGTAGCCGTTGATGAGGGTTAAAACGAGGGTAGTGATAAGGGAGATGGTTATGTCCATCGGGAGTTTCTCGAACCTCCAAGATTCGGGACGTTAGGGTAAAACGTTGATGGCGGATAGGGCAATTGCGCTGGCGACCGAGCGGGGCACGGGCGCTGGCGTGGTCGCTAGATTACGAAGAGGATCACCGCCATGAACTGGAAGATGCTGCCGGCGAGCACCCACAGGTGAAACACGCTGTGCAGGTAGCGCACGTTTTTGGCGATATAGAACGGCACGCCCGCGGTGTAGCACACGCCGCCGACGGCGAGCAGGGCAAGCGCCACAGGGTTGAGCAGTGCCACAAGTTCGGGCAGCTTAAAGACAACGAGCCAGCCCATCAGCAGGTAGACCAGGCCACTTACCCAGTGCGGTTGACGCTCGCGCATAAAGCACTCGAGGGCGATGCCGATAATGGCGATGGCCCATACGGCAAAGAACAGCATAGGACCGCCGTCGTTTGCGAGCGTGATGAGACAAAACGGCGTATAGCTGCCGGCTATGAGCAGGTAGATGCAGCTATGGTCGATGATGCGAAACACGCGCTTGGCGCGAGCGGGCTGAATCGCATGGTAGAGCGTGGAGGCAAGGTATTCGAGGATAATGCTGACACCATAGACAATCGCCGCGGCCATGTGGGCCGGGCCTCCGCCGCGCAGGGCGGCGAATACGATCAGGAGCACCAGACCCGCGATACCCAGCAGGCAGCCGACACCATGGGTGACGGAGTTCATGATCTCCTCGCCCACCGTGTAGTGTGGAACGGCCGCGGTCTTGGGTCGCGGCTTAGAACTGTCGCTCGAATCGGACATGCCGGTTACATCCTCCAACGTAAAGAGTTCTCAACACTATATCAAAGCGTCTAGGTACGTGCGAAATTTGCACCATACGCGACCCTTTGTTTACCCATTCTTTGCCTGTTGACGCATCAACGGCGAACGTCCATAATGCGCTTGCATTAAATGTTGATGTATTAACATCTTATAGGAGAATACCGTATGGCTCAAAACGCACGTTCCCATCGAAAGCTCAAGATAGCCGGCATCGTTGCACTGGTGGTTGTCGTTGCGCTGCTCGGATTTGCCGGCAACTTTCTGTTTGACTTCGCGCTGAATCCCCAAGCGCCGTACACCATGAAGATGATGCAGGATAGCAAGAACGACAAAGAAGGCGAGCAGCCGGATGCCGAGGAAACCGAGGCGCGGGCGTGGTTTAAAGAGAATCGCGAGAGCAGCAGCCTTACCGCAGATGACGGAACCGAGCTCGCCGCTTGGTATTTTGCCGCCTCGGAGAACACCCACGATTATGCCGTCTGCCTGCATGGATATACCAACGAGCCCATCGGCATGGCCCGATACGCCAAGCGCTTCCACGACCGCGGCATGAACGTGCTCGCGCCTGCCGCCCGCGCCCACGAGCGCTCCGGCGGCGACTATATCGGCATGGGCTGGCCCGAGCGGCTCGATGTCGTCGCATGGATTGGGCGGATCGTTCAGGCTGACCCCGAGGCGCGCATCCTGGTCTTTGGCGAGTCGATGGGTGCAGCAACTGCCATGAACGTCGCGGGGGAATCTCTGCCCGCAAACGTAAAATGCATTATCGAGGACTGTGGTTATACGAGTGTTTGGGACGAGTTTTCTCTGCAGCTCAAGGACGTGTTCGGCCTGCCCAGCTTTCCCTTGCTCGATGTAGCAAACTTGGTGTGCAACGTGCGCGCGGGCTACGACTTTCATAAGGCGAGCAGTGTGGAGCAACTCAAACACGCGACGGTTCCCATGCTGTTTATCCACGGCGACCAGGACACCTTTGTGCCGTACAGCATGCTCGACCAAAACTATGACGCGTGCGCCAGCAAGGTCAAGCAAAAGCTCACCATCCATGGCGCCACCCACGCCAAGAGTGCGCAAGTTGACCCCGAGCTCTACTGGAACACGGTCGACGACTTCCTCGACGAGTATTTTTAGGCAAAAAGCAACGTCTGGGGCTTTATCTGACCCCCTATTTTCGGAAGTATGCGACAAAATCTGGAACTGCCGACCAGACCGCAGTTTTACCAACAATTTATCAGGGGTTTTGTTGCCAAAAAATGTCGTGTGCTCGGCGGTCTCGAAATTTGCCGCATACTTCCGGAAAGCCGCCCGCGAGCGCTGTGCTCACGGGCGGCTTTTGCTAACGTTGCGCTACAAAAGCGCTTGATATGTCCAATGGACAGGTGCTACTTGACCTCGATGAGCTCGTACTTGCTCGTGCCCAGGCCGATCTTCTCGGCGTGCGCGATGCAGGTGCGCCAGTCGGTGTCGGGATGCGTGATGCAGAAGGGGTCCTTGGCCTGATCGCCCTCCAGATGCTCGTGGTTGTGCTCCATCTTGGCCGCGCTATCGGTAAGCTCGGTGTTGGGCAGCGGCTCGGATGCCATGACGGCATCGGCACAGGCCTGGTCGATGGCGACCGGGTCGAAGCTCGCGAACATGCCGATGTCGTTGACGATAGGCGTATCGTTTTCGGGATGGCAATCGCAGTTGGGGCTGATGTCCATGGCAAGCGAGATGTGGAAGCTCGGACGGCCGTCGACAACGGCCTTCGTATACTCGGCGATCTTGCAGTTGAGCACGTCGGCCGCAGCGTCATGGCCGGGCTTGATGGCGTCCTGGTTGCACACGCCGATGCAGCGGCCGCAGCCCACGCAGCGATCATGGTCGATAGCGGCAACGTGAACCGTACGGGTGTTGCCGTTGGCGAGCTCGCGCTCACGGGTGTCGTCAAACGAGATAGCGCTGTGCGCACAGACCTTTTCGCAGGCACGGCAGCCAATACAGTGCTCGGTCGCGACGTTCGGCTTGCCGGCGGCATGCTGCTCCATCTTGCCGGCGCGGCTGCCGCCGCCCATGCCCAGGTTCTTCATGGCGCCGCCAAAGCCGGCCTGCTCATGGCCTTTAAAGTGCGTGAGGCTGATCACGATATCGGCATCCATGAGTGCCCGACCGATCTTGGCCTCGCGCACGTACTCGCCGCCCTCGACCGGGACGAGTGCCTCGTCGGTACCCTTGAGGCCGTCGGCGATGATGATCTGGCAACCCGTGGCATACGGGGTAAAGCCGTTCTGATAGGCGGTATCGATGTGCTCGAGCGCGTTTTTACGGCTACCGACGTAGAGCGTGTTACAGTCGGTGAGGAAGGGCTTGCCACCCAGCTCCTTCACGACATCCGCGACGGCGCGGGCGTAGTTGGGGCGCAAAAAGCTCAGATTGCCCAGCTCGCCAAAGTGAATCTTGATAGCGACGAACTTGTTCTCGAAGTCGATCTGCTCGATACCGGCGTGACGTATGAGGCGCTTGAGCTTGTCGAGCTGGCTCTCGCGAGCATGCGTGCGCAGGTTGGTGAAGTACACCTTAGCGGGTGCTGCGGGTGCAGTTGCGGTCATAGTTATATCCCCTCGGTCTATATGGCGTTACAGACATAGAGGATGGTACCAGTTAAAGCAGAGTTAAAGTCAAGTACAGCGCCTAGTCATTGGGGACGTCCCTAACGACTACTCTTGGACTTTGAGGGCCTCGGCCAGGCTCACGCGCGTGATAGAACGCGTGTGTAGCAGCGCCACGACCAGGTAGGTCGCAAAGCCAATGCCGACGCATGCAACCATGGACCAAGCGGGCACGTAGATCTCGATATTGCCGTTGTAGGCGAGCAGCATCGAGCGGAAGATGGCCGTGAGCGAGCCAATAATGACCGGCAGGCTCAGCACGAGCGACGCCACCACACACAGCGTGATCGAGCGGATGTACAGATGCGAGATCTCGCTATCGCGATAGCCAAAGACTTTCATGTAGCTGATCGACCGGGCGCTGTGGTCGATCACAGCCTTGGTCAGCAGGTACATAAACAGCAGGAAGATAAACACCGCGAGCCCAACCATCATTCCGATCATTTTGCTCATCATGCCGATAAACTGGTCGCCCACGGCGCGCATGTCGTCGGGCGTGGTGTCGCCGGCAAAGTAACGAGCATCGAGATCGAGCTTCTCGTCGCTCACATAGCCGTTAAAGTAGGCGGCGTCGTTGTCGAACAGCTCGTTAAAGTCGTCGATACTCATATAGATATTCATGTCCGACTTGGAGCCCCAGGCACAGTCCTTGCCCGCGTACTCAAGGGAATAATGCTCGCCCTCGTACTTGTCGCCGAGCGTGACCTTCTGGCCCTTGCTCCAGCCAAACTTATCGAGCAGACCGCCGCCAAAGACGACGCGTCCATCGCCGACGTTGAGGTCTTTCCAATAGCGCGAATCGGATGAAATGCCGTAGACGGAAATCGTCTCCTCGCCATTACCATCGCCGCGGTCGTATTGCAGCTGGTAAACGGCGTATTTCTCGGCCTGCGCGATTGCGCCCGCGCCGTTGTCGGTCGTATTGACCGGGTGGATATCGTCGTTGTCAGTGTCGATCTTAGAGGCCTTGTCGATCAGGTCGATAGCCTCGTCACGGTCGCAGCCGAGGGCATCGGCAAGATCGTCAAGGCGCGCGTAGAGCGCATCTTTCTTGTCCTGGACCTTGGCAAGCGCGTCCTGCGCTGCGGTCAGGCTCTCGGCAGACGGAGATGCGGTCGAAGCATCGGCTGCCGCCTGCGCCGCATCGGCCGCGTCGTCAAGCTCGTCATCGGCATCCTGGGCAGCGGTGAGGAGCGCGCCGTCAACCGACTGCAAGCGCTCGAGTGCCGACCACTGCTCACGCTCCTCGGCAGTGCCCTCGAGCTCCAGTGGCGCCTTGAGCGTGTACTGGCGCTCGGCGACCAGGCTTGTCTCGAGGTTGTCCGCATAGTGCGTCATCGTGGGCAAAATCGCCAGGCCAAAGAGCAGTAGCAGCGACGCAAACGCGATGCCCACGAAGAGCGTGGCGAAGTTGCCCAGGTTGCGCAGGAAGATACGCAGGCGGAAGCGGGAAACAAAGCCCATGCGCTCCGACAGCTGCAGGCCGCGCTTGGTGCCAGACTTGCCGCTCGCCTCGTGACGAAGGAACTGCAACGGCGTCTTGCCCATTTTGCGAAGCAGGCCCACCAGCGTGATGAGGATGAGCGCGGCGGCGGGAACCACGGCGCACTTCACAAAGATCTCCCAGCTCCAGTACACCTGGAAGGGCGGCAGACTGTACGAGCCGTAATAGAGGCTGCGCATGGGCTCGGTAAAGAACACAACGCCGAGCGCAGTGCCCAAAAGCGCCGCGACCACGCCCACGATGGCGGGAAGCGCGAGGTAGTGCAGCACGATCTCGCGTCGACGATAGCCGCTGGCGAGCAGCGTGCCGATGATGGCGCTCTCCTCCTCGATGGTCGCGTCGGTAAGGACCACAAAGACGAACGCCATGATCACGATAATAATGTCGAGCAGCGTCATCCACATCATGGAGTCGCCGTCCACGTCGTCGCGCGCATAGCCAATGCCCTGATTGGAATCGGCGTCGATCAGATCGTCCACGCGCGCATCGGCGTCGGTCAGTGCCTCGACCATATCTTGCTCGGCGTCGATGCGGTCTGCAGTGGAGAGATCGCGATTGGCAAAGGTGAAGGAGTAGGTGTAGGCGGGTGCGCCACCGGCATCCTCGAGCGCGGCAAAGCCGGCGTCGGTGACCTCGGCCACGCCATAGGTGATGGTGTTCACCGTAAAGTCGGAGTTGTTGAGGAACAGCGCCTGGCTATCGGGCTGAGTCATGATGCCGCAGATGGTGTAGGTGCGGCCCTCAAGCTCGACCTTATCGCCCACGGCGAGGTCGTTGTTGGTGGCGAAAACACGGTCGATCGCCACCTCGTCATCCGCCTTGGGTTCCTTGCCCTCACAGTAGGACGCGATATCGACCTTGGTGCGGTGCGCATAGGTGCGCAGCGTGCGCTTGGTGCCGTCGTCGCCGGCGGTCTTTTTGATGATGGCGTCGATGGAGAAATTCTTGTAGAGCGTGACGCCGCCGGCATCGTCAGCTGCGCCCTCGGCTGCTTTGAGTTGATTGTCGGTAGCCTCGAAGGAGGTGGTCACGCGGCCGTCTTCGATGATGTACTCGTCGCGCATGCCGTCGATGAGGCAGCCGATGGAGTGGGCCGCGAGCAAAAAGCCCGAGGTAAGGGCGATGCTTCCGCACATAAGCAAAAAGATGCCCAGGTACTTGCCGATATTGCGGCGCAGCTCGCGCGGGAGACGTTTTGCGAGAGGTGTCATGGTGCCGCCTACCAATCGAGCTCGGCGGCCGCGACGGGCGACTCGTTGAGCTCATCCTCGACGATGCGCCCGTCGCGCAGGCGCAGCACGCGATTTGCCATGCGCGCGATAGCGGCATTGTGGGTGACGATGATGATGGTGCAGCCGCACTCGTGGTTGACGTCCTCCATGAGCTGCAGGATTTCCTTGGACGTCTTATAGTCGAGCGCGCCCGTGGGCTCGTCGCACAGCAGCAGGCCCGGGTTTTTGACGAGTGCGCGGCCGATGGCGCAGCGCTGCTGCTGGCCACCCGAAACCTGGCGTGGGAACTTGTTGCGATGCTCGTAGAGGCCCAGCGAGCGTAGCAGGTCGTCAATGTTGAGCGGCTTTTTGGACAGGTGTGCCGTGACCTCGATGTTTTCCTTGATGGTGAGATCGGGCACCAGGTTATAAAACTGGAAGACAAAGCCCAGCTCGCGGCGGCGATACTCGCCCAGGTCGGTAGGCTTGAGCACCGTGAGGTCGCAGCCGTCCACCAGAATAGAGCCGGCGTCGGCATCCTCCAGGCCGCCGATTAGGTTAAGAAACGTCGACTTGCCCGAACCCGAAGGTCCCAGCATGACGCAGATCTCTCCGCGGTTGATGGACGTGTCGATGCCGTCGAGCACCGTCAGGCATGCATCACCGTCGCCATAGTGCTTTTTGAGATCCTTAACCTGGACATAGGCTTCCTGCGTTGCCATGGTATCCCCTATTGTTAGCCCCGTACTACTTTATGAGCGTAATAGTAAACCTTGGCAAACTATTTTGGGGCGAGGCTTGGGATTTATTTCAGACTAGTCATTGGGGACGCTCTTAAACGACTAGGCGGCTAGGCGCGGGATTTGGCGCGTGCGAGGGCCAGGCCTACGGCGGCGATGGCCGCGGCAAAGAGCACCGTGACACCCAGATCGCAGGCGATATCGCCCAGCACGGTGGGCGTCAGGTC
>CALFGH010000008.1 GCA_937958315.1 uncultured Collinsella sp.
CGTGATCATCCCCGTGTTCCCCGGCAACAACTGCGAGTACGACAGCGCCCGCGCTTTCCGCGCCGCCGGCGCCGAGGCCGACACCTTCGTGATCAACAACCTCACGCCCGAGGCCGTCGCCGAGAGCACCCACGAGCTTGCCCGCCGCATCCGTACAAGCCAGATTGTCATGATCCCCGGCGGCTTCTCGGGCGGCGACGAGCCCGATGGCTCCGCCAAGTTCATCACGGCGTTCTTCCGCGCTCCCGAGGTCACCGAGGCAGTCCGCGACCTGCTCAAGGCCCGCGATGGTCTGATGCTGGGTATCTGCAATGGCTTCCAGGCTCTGGTCAAGCTCGGCCTGGTGCCCTACGGCGACATCGTCGACGCCACGCCCGATGCGCCCACGTTGACGTTCAACACCATCGGTCGCCATCAGAGCCGCCTGGTGCGCACCCGCATCTCGTCCAACCTGTCCCCGTGGCTGTCGCAGTGCAGCCTCGACGACCCCTACACCGTCGCCATCAGCCACGGCGAGGGCCGCTTTGTCGCCAATGACGAGGTGCTCACCCAGCTGATCGCCAACGGCCAGGTCGCCACGCAGTACGTGGGCGAGGACGGCAAGCCGAGCATGGATCTTTCCGTCAACCCCAACGGCTCCGCACTCGCCATCGAGGGCATCACGAGCCCCGACGGCCGCGTCCTGGGCAAGATGGGCCATGCCGAGCGTCGCGGCGACAACCTGTACCGCAACGTGCCCGAACATGTCCCCGGCGATAAGTTCATGCCGATCTTTGAGAGCGGCGTAGCCTACTTCGCTTAAAGCTTTCCCATCGGGTACAATCCCTTCGGGTAACAACACCCGCCACCGGCACGCCCGGCGGCGGGTTCTTTTTTGCTTCGCGCATGTAGGAAGGACATCATGGAAAGCCGCAAGCCGTATCTCGCCACCCTGCCCGGACTCATCCTGGGCTGTCTCGTCTGCTGTGCGCTCTGGGGGTCGGCTTTCCCCTGCATCAAGATCGGTTACGGGCTCTTTGGCATCCCCGCTCACGATAGCGCCTCACAGCTGCTCTTTGCGGGCTTGCGCTTCACGCTTGCCGGCGCCCTGGTTATCGTTGGGATGAGTGCGACCCAACGCCGCCCCCTCATTCCGCAGGCTCGTGACATCAAGCCCATCTTTGTCTTGTCGCTCTTCCAGACTATCGGGCAGTACTTCTTTTTCTACCTGGGACTCTCGCGCGCCAGCGCCATGTCGAGCTCCATCATCGAGGCCAGCGCCAACTTCCTAGCCATCCTCTTTGCCGCCTTGGCGTTTCGCACCGAAAAGCTCAATGCGGCCAAGGTACTCGGCTGCGTACTGGGCTTTGCCGGTGTCGCGCTCGTCAACCTTTCGGGCGCGGACGGCACCTTTGGCTTTGCGCTCGACGGCGAGGGCTTTATCCTGGCCTCCACCGTCGCGGGTGCCCTTTCGACCTGCCTGATCGGTATCTTCTCGCGCGAGCACGACGGCGTCTTGCTTGCCGGGTGGCAGTTCTTGGTCGGCGGCCTGGTCCTCACCGCCATCGGCTTTTTGATGGGTGGCGCGCTCTCCCCCACGGCGATTGCCCCCGCCATCGCGCTCATCATCTACATGGCGCTTATCTCCGCGGTCGCCTACTCGCTGTGGTCGCGCCTGCTTGCCGTCAACCCCGTCAGCCGCGTCTCGGTCTTTGGCTTTATGAACCCCGTCTTTGGTGTGGTGCTGAGCGCGCTGCTGCTCGGCGAGGGCGCTGGCACGAGCCCCGTTACCGTCATCGTTGCCCTGCTGTTGGTCTGCGGCGGCATCATCATCGTCAACAAACCCAAAAAGGCCTAACGAACCGCCCTTATTTAGTAGAGGAGATTCACATGCTTTAGCTTAATGGAGTACATCGGTGAGCTGAGGGCCGCAACGCACGCCAGCGTTTGCCCTTTTTTTCTAGCGTATCTGGACGCCGGCTTTCTTCTTCTCGCGCTTTACGCGGTAGAGCTCCGCGTCGGCAGCGCGAAGCAAGTCTTGCCAGGTATCGATGCCATCACCAACCCGTGCGTAGCCGATGGACATCCGCAACAGATACGGGACCTCGGCGCACGCGAGCTCGTCGCTGATTGCCGCGCACAGACACATGATGTCCTGCTCCGCCGTCGCCTTTTTAAGCACCACAAACTCATCGCCGCCATAACGTGCGATAAAGCCACCAGACGCCGAGCAGACCTCTTTGAGCGTAGCAGATATGACCTGGAGGGCATGATCGCCCTCAACATGTCCATACCGGTCGTTAATCTGCTTAAAGCCGTCAGCGTCCATCATAAGCAGATATACATCTTCGGCCTGATCCACATTTGAAAAGAGCGACAGCATATAGGTCTCAAAACGGTTGCGATTGTTGAGGCCAGTCAACGGGTCGGTCGAGATCAGCTGCTCCTGGTAGATGATGTAGAGCAGCAGGATGCTCAGCGTTATACCGACACAAAGGCCCGGTACCGAAAACAAAACCTGGAAGGTACCGCCCACCAGAGCGGGAACCACAAAAAAGGCGAGGGTGCGATAAATGGCCTTCGTTTGCAGGCTTTCGACTTTTCGAGCCTGAATAAAGGCATGCAGGGACGTATATATGATGTAGCAGTAGCTAACGATAGGTTGAATCATATAAAGCGCTCCGCGACGATATACGCCCTGCGCATCGATATAGAACATAGTGTGCGTCCAGTAGCTGGTAAATGCCAGCACGACCACCAATACGGTTGGCAACGTCACGATCGCAACCCTATAGCGCGAGGTCAAAAGGCGAGAACCCTGCACCGTCTCGGAATAGATAAACCAAATGAGACACGCGACGGCAAAGAGCGAAAACGAAACCGCGTTAGAAATCCAGTTGGCAGCAATGCCCAACGTGCCGTCCACACCGTCCGAAAGCGTCCAGATCATATCGAATAATATGTACGCAGCAGAGGTATAGCCGAGCATGCTAAACAAGAGCTGCTGGGTACTCGAGAACAAGGAGCGACGACTTCGCGCGGCAAGCCCGATAAGAACAATCATGCATAGCAGGAATATCTCAATTTTGAGTGCCTTAACCACTAGACGCCATCCCTTCAATATCCAAGTGGTCAGAATCGCCCGATTCGTGTCTGGACAATAAACACCCCCTACTCCGCAGGGGTAAGGGGAATAATAGCAGAGCGCCTGAATGTCACTGCAAGACAGCTTTCGTTCGGGCGCTCAAACGGCGCGAGTTGCACGCCGGCATCATTGATGGGTATCGATTGCTACTCGCCATCGATGTCGGTCGCGACGGCCTCCTCGATGGCCTCGACACCGGCTGGCGACAGATCCTCCTTGCCTTGGCAGAACTTCCTGTCGACCCAGCCGGTCAGAATCGGAGCCATGATCGCCGTGATGATAACGGCGGTGGCGATCTGAGCGTACGCAGTAGGCGCAAGCTCGGCGTAGCGCGGTGCGACCTCGGCGAGGGCAACCGGTGTGGTCATAGCCGTGCCGGCGATGGTGGAGCAAGCCACAGCGACCTTGCCATTGCCGCCGCACAGGCGCTCGAACGCAAAGGTGATAGGACCGACGACAAACAGCGTGATAAGGCCCAGCAGGATGCCGGAAATACCGCCGGTGATAAAGCTCGAAAGACTCATGGACGCACCGAGCTGAAATCCGATAACGGCAATCGCAGGGTTGGTGCCGGGAACCAGCAGGTTCTTGATGAACGGGAAGAGGTTGCCCAGAACCATACCGATGACAAGCGGCAGGATGGAGCCGACGATGGTACCCAGCGGGATGTTAGCAAGACCCGAAACGCCCAGGATGATCATGGTGACGGCGGGGCCGGCCGTAAAGAACAGGATACCCACGGCGCCCTGCTCGGACTCGTCGCCGAACTCGCCCATGATGCCCGTGTAGAGCGCCATGTTGCAAAACGTAATGCCGCCGATGATGGAAACCGAGCTCAGGCCCAAAAGGTTGTCGTTAAAGAAATACGCAACACCAAGACCCAGCGCGGCTGCCACCACAAGCTTAGGAATCAGCACAACGACGCCGGTCTTGATGGCGCCCGGCGTGGACTTAAAGCTAATGCCAGCACCCACAAACAGCAGGATCGCGGCAACGATGGTGTTGGAACCACCGCGGCAGGCGGCGGTAAAGAAGCCGCCGATCTCGAAGACCTGCGGGCAGAAGGTATTGAGCAAAAGGCCAACGATCATCGGGTAGATCATGATGTCACCCGGGATACGCGGGACTTTGAATTTCTTTTGCTCGTTGGCGGTCGCTTCCTGTGCCATGAAACCCCCATTTCCGCTGACGCAGAACAAAAGCCCACGTCACACTTTGCTACAGTAAAGTTTGACCATGGTACCAGAAGAAGCAGACCGGCTCGGTGAGAAATTCGATTCGTTGTGCCGGGACGCTAAACGTGCCCCGCTCTTATATGAAGCTCAAAACGATATAGAACACGATGCCCGAGACGCAGCACCACAACATCGACTTTGTCTTGATTGCCACCGCCACGACGCCGGCGGCCGCAATCCAGGGAATCAAGCCCTGCCACAAGCCGGCGTCGAAAGCGCCAGGGCTTATCAAATCGTTGGCGACCAGCGCCGCAAAGGCGGCAGGCGGAATATAACCCAAGGCCTCGGTAACGCGGGGCGACAGCGTTCTCCCGCGCAAGGCAAACGCCGGGGCAATGCGAAAAAACGCGATGGCCGCCCATGACGACAGCCATAGGACCAAAAACTCATTAACGGGCATCGCGAGCGCCCCTTCCCTCGGCGAGGACATCGCACGCGAGTGCCGTGACAACGCCGACGAGCACACTTGCCGGCACGGCGATATTCGTCCACCCCAAGAACTTGCATATGGCGACGGACACCGCAGCCAAACCGGCAGCTACGACATTGCCGCGCGACAGTCGCTGCGAAAAGAGTAGGCAGATAAAGAGCGATGTGCAGACAAAACCCGCAATAGCGGTGGGAACATCGACAACGGCGCCGACGATGGCGCCCGTCGTACACGAAACGCCCCATGTTGCGATGAGGATCACGTTGAGCACAAAGGACTCGAGCGGACCCCAATCCTCCCCTTTAACCAACTTGGCAAGCGAAATGCCGTATGCCTCCTCGGTAAGTGTCGCGGCAACAGCCAGCGTCTGACGCTTCGAAGCACCCCTCAAATGCGGTGCGATCGATGCCGAGTAAAGCGCAAAGCGCGAGGAGATTGCGGCGACGCTCGCGACGATCGACGCCGCAGGCACGCCTGCTAGCCACAGATTACAGATCATAAACTGCCCGCTGCCCGTCACGAACGTGCTGCTCAGGGCAAAAACCATCCAGGGTTCCATTCCCGTCTGCGCCATAATCATTCCGCACGGCGCGGCTATCGCAACATAGGTAAGCATCACCGGCCAGACGGTTTTAACGATTTTGAGCACCATAGCGTTCCTCGTCCCGACAAGATTTCCGAGCCGCATTCAACGACGCGGCAGAACCATCGCCCGATGGCAACCGAGTTCACCTACAATTGCCACCGGATCGAAAGACACAGAAAGACACAACTTTTTAGGAAGTCATTATGACAGCTATCGATCGAACGCGGGCTGCCGCGGCCTTCAAGACCTACACCGATGCCTACGATGCCGCCAATCCGCGTATCGCGCTCAAAATCGAGCATACGTACCACGTTGCCGAGGCATGCGATGCCGTGGCACGCGAACAGGGCTGGTCACCTCAGGACATTGACCTAGCGTGGCTTTGCGGCCTGCTGCACGATATGGGCCGCTTTGAGCAGCTGCGACGCTGGGACACGTTTAAGGATGCCGAGAGCATGAGTCATGCGGCGTTGGGCGTCGAGGTTCTCTTTGGCGAAAACCCTGCAGACGCGCCCGCGACAACAAGTATCCGCGACTTTATCGACGATCCGGTAGAAGACGAGTTGATTCGCGCAAGCATTGCCTATCACAGCGATTTCCGTCTACCCGCGCAGCTCGACGAGCGCACGCGGCGCTTCTGCGATATCGTGCGCGATGGCGACAAGGTCGACATTATGCGCACCATCGCCGACAGCACCGTCGACACC
The DNA here is from genome assembly GCA_937958315.1 of uncultured Collinsella sp. Lineage (GTDB taxonomy): Bacteria > Actinomycetota > Coriobacteriia > Coriobacteriales > Coriobacteriaceae > Collinsella. Next base: position 6,083 of record CALFGH010000008.1, read on the forward strand.
ATCCTCAAAGTGGATGAGGACGTGTTTCTTGCCAGCCACTTCTCGGCACCGACGCTGGCTGCCTTTGACGAGCACCGCTGCGTCACGCGCGATGAGCGCGATGAGCCCGCGGACTACTTGGTGGGGCTTATCTGCTTTATGTTTGAGCTCGTCTATCCGGCAAGCCGCGCGCTGGCGCGCAAGCAGGGCGATATCTACCGCCTGCTCGACGCACCTTTTGGCATCGTGCGGCCCTTTACCGACCCCGCCACGCAAGCGACCTGGGAACGCCTAAAGAAAGAGATGCGAGCCTGGCTGGCCGGCGCCTAGCGCTCGAGCTGGGCCAGGAGCTCTTCGACGACTTCGACGACGTCGCCGACAACTTTATACTGCGCAGCGCCGAAGATGGGGGCATCTGGGTCCTCGTTGACGGCAATGACGCACTCCGCGCCGCCGATGCCGGCTAGGTGCTGGATAGCACCCGAAACGCCGATACTCACAAGGAGCTTGGGCGAAACCGACACGCCGGTCTGCCCAACCTGGTGGCGGTACTCCAGCCAACCTGCCTCCACAACGGGTCGCGTGCAGCCGAGCTCGGCACCCAGGGCTTCGGCGAGCTTTCGCATCAAGGGTAGGTTTTTCTTGGAGCCAATACCGCGACCCACAACAACTAGACGCTCGGCATCGGCAATCGAAGCCTGCTGGCCCCATTCCTCGGCGGGAATCGAAATCTCGACACGAGCCTTGGCGTCTTCCGCAAGTAATACCTGGGTAATCGTTCCGGAGCGGCTATAGTCAAAGTCGGGCGCCTTAAAGATGCCGGGGCGCACCGTTGCCATCTGGGGACGGTGGTTGGGGCAGATAATGGTGGCCATCAAGTTGCCGCCAAACGCCGGGCGGGTCTGCTGCAGTAGACCCGTCTCCGTATCCATCGAAAGCACCGTACAGTCGGCCGTAAGGCCCGTCCGCAGGCGCACGGCAACGCCAGGCGCCAGCTCGCGGCCAAAAGCGGTCGCACCGTACAGAATGGCTTCGGGCTTGCGCTCGGCTACCAAATCGCAGATGAGGCGAGCATAGACCTCCGCGTCGTTCTGACGCAGGCGCTCGTCACGACAGACCAGAACTTCGTCCGCACCGGCGCAAACCAGATGCTCCAGGTCCCCGAGCGAGCCCTCGGGGCCCATGCCGACCAGCGCCACCAGGCGACAGCCGCGTGCATCGGCAAGCTCGCGGCCCTTGCCCATGAGCTCGTAGGCCACCGGGGCCACGACATCGTGCTCGTCGGTCTGAACGAATACCCAAATGTCTCGATACGCATCGAGGTCAACCGCGCCGGCGGCCTCGTCGCGCTCGATCGAAATGGCGTTGACGGGACAGGCGTCGACGCACCCGCCGCACAAGATGCAGCCGTCGGTCACATGGGCGTAGCGGTTGGGGCGCTCGCCCTCCACCACAATGCCACCCGAGGCACAGGCGCGAACGCAGCGGCCACAGCCAACGCATGCCTCGCTATCGATTATCAGTCCGCTCATCTATGCCATCCCCTCGATAATCTTGGCAAGCTTTGCCGCCTGTTCGACCGGCGTGCCCTCGATGGCCTCGCACGTTTGGTCACGGTCGGGTACAAACGAGCGCACGACCTGCGTCGGCGATCCGGTAAGGCCGCAGCGCAAAGGGTCGGCATGCACATCGGCAGCACAGGCCACCCGCACGTCCGCATCTTCGGCCGCGCGTATGCCGGCGATGCTCGGCATGCGCAGCTGGCCGATCTCCTTGGCGGTCGTCATCGCGCACGGCATCTCCAGATAGACCGTCTCCTCGCCGGCGTCGCAACCGTGAACGAGTGAAAGCGCACCGCACGTCGTAAAGCCCGCGCTCTGCACGCAGCTCACATCGGTCACGCAGGGAATCTCGAAGGCGCCGGCCAGCTCGGGGCCAATCTGGGCAGTATCGCCATCCACCGCCATCTTGCCGCAGATGAGCAGGTCGAAGTCCTCGTCGAGCGCCTCGATGCCGCATTTGAGAGCATAGGTGGTCGCCAACGTGTCCGCGCCCGCAAAAGCACGGTCGGTGAGCAGCAATGCATCGTCGGCGCCGCGGGCGATGCAGTCGCGCAGTAGCAATTCGGTTGCAGGGATACCCATCGATACCACCGTCACGCGCACATCCATGCCAAAGCCGATAAAGTCGTCCTTGAGCGCCAACGCACATTCGAGGGCACTTGCATCGAAGGGATTAATGACCGCTTGCTTGCCATCGCGCACGATAGTATTGGTCTTGGGGTCCATCTTGACCTCGGTGCTGCCCGGCACCGCCTTGACGCACACCACCATATGGAAATCGCTCATCTTCACGCGCCCCCTTTCTGGACGAGCTCATCCAAGAGCTTCTCCGAAAACAGGTTGCCACGGCCCAGCTGCCCGGCAGGATCGAGCTGGAGCTTGAGCCGCGCCGACTCGACCATGGCCTCGTGACCGTACATCGTCTCCAAGAAGCCCGCCTTGATCTTGCCGACACCGTGCTCGGCAGAGACGGCGCCGCCCATAGCCGTTACCTCCGCAGCCCACTGGGCAAACAGCTCGCCACCGCGACGGTAGTCTTGCGCATCGCGAGGCAGGATATTCACATGCAGATGGTTGTTGCCGATATGTCCCCAGGCGGCAGACTCAAGCCCGCTTTCGGCCAGCGTGCGGCGATAGAGGGCAACGACATCGGCCAGGCGCGTGTTGGGCACCGACATATCCGACCCCAGCTTGGTAATGGTGGGGTCGGTGCGGCGGCGCTCGTCGATGAGCATGTTGACGCTCTCGGGAACGGCGTGGCGGAAGAACCGCTGGCATTCGCGATCGACCTCGGTGCGTGCAACCCAGGTCGCGTCGTCGTGGCCGCCCGCAAGCTCCAAAACCCATCCCAGGTGGTACAGCTCCTCGGTCGCTTGCGCCTCGTCGTCGCAGTCGAGTTCCACGTAAACACAGACCTTTGCCTCATCGTCGAGTGCCGGCAGCGAGGCAAACGCGGTCGACTGCTCGCGCTGGCGGCGAAGGATATCCAAGGCGCCGGCATCGAAATACTCAATAGCGGCGGCATGGGACAGCACGGGGCGCACGGAATCGGTAAAGGACACCGCCTTGTCCTCGCTGTCGAAAAAGCAGCTCACACCCCATACGACCGAAGGTGCCGCCTGCAAGGCGATCTCGAGCTCGGTAATGACGCCGAGTGTGCCGCACGCACCGATAAAGAGGTCGATGGCGTCCATATCGTCCGAAACGAAATAACCCGACGCGTTTTTGGTCTTGGGCATGGTATAGCCGGGAAGATCCAGCTCGAGCGCGCGGCCTTCCGCTGTCACGAGCGACAAGTGGCGTGCGTCAGCGTGCGCCTGACCTCGATGAAGCTCAAGCAGGTCGCCGTCCGCCAGTGCCACGTGAAGCCCCGTAACGTGCGGGCGCATGGGGCCGTAGGCGTAACTGCGGGCACCGGAGGCATTGCACGCCGCCATGCCGCCCAGGCAGGCAGAGGCCTCGGTGGGATCGGTGGGAAAGAACTGCTCAGGAGCTGCCTGGAACTCCTCATAGGCCTCAAGCGATGCCTGATCCCAGCCAGCGGTCGGCAATGCCTTCTTACCCAGTTGCTTGCGCAACTCCGAAAGCACGACGCCCGGCTCCACGCGCAGCAGAAAACGGCCTCGCTCGTCGCGGCGAAGACCCAGGTAGCGATTCATACGAGAAGTGTTGAGGATATGCCCGCCGTGAGGCACGGCGCCGGCAGCCAGACCGGTCCGAGCACCCTGGACCGTTATTGGAACATGCTCGGCATGGAGCTTTCGCAGAATGGCGCGGACTTCGTCCTCCGTTGTCGGAAACGAGATGCTCGACGCCTCGCCCGATGTGCGAGATTCATCGCGACCATATTCTTCGAACTCGTCGCCGAAGGGTTTGATGGCTGCAGACACGCGAACTCCCCCTTTAGTTAACTACAGTGTTTGCAGGGAGATGTTACCGCATCGTTTCGTCGACGTGACTGAGACCGTCTCCATAATTGGCGAATTTTACGTTTGCGCAATTCGGCGAGCGGCGGCGTTTTCTCGGCAGGCGCTCTATTATAACGCGCTCCTTCCCATCGCAGCCACGCGCACAATTGGCGCTCGAAAAAACTTGAGATATTTTTTAGCGTCTCTCACCTGCGGCGATGTAAACCCGTCAAGCATTTGGTCAGAAATTGGTCAAGTTGTGGCTGATACGGTCGGCATCGACAGCCAAAACCAATAGAAGGTTTGGCCCAAAAGCAGGGAGGTTCCCATGGCATATTACTGGCCCCAGTACGGCATCGCCATCGAAGTTGACGATGACCCATATCTTCTGCCCTTCGACGAGGAAGCGTTTCCCGATGCGGCTGTCTATCACGTCACCACCGACGTGATTTGCGATCCCGAATCGTTTTCGGCACTCGCCCACCACATCGCCCACATCCACGACATCAAACTCGACCCAAACTTCGACGAGCTCATCTACTCGCGACGCCTCATGCTCCACATGCTCTTTGGCGCCGATCCGTCCACGTTCGCGCGCGTCTATACCACTAAGGATGCCGCATGAGCGTAAGGAAGCAGTCGAGCCCCCTAGGGTCAAAACATCGAAAAAGGCTCGGCGTTGTCTGCCTGGCCATCGCCTGCGCCCTTATCGCCGTCGGCCTTTACGCCTGGCAGTCAAAGCCTGTCGCCGAGACAGGTGCCTCGGTCACAGCGGCGGAGGGTAAGTCGCGCCAGGAAATCCAGGACGAGCTCGATGCCATCGTCCGCGACAACATGATGACGATCTCGGTCGCACCGGTCGCCCAGCTACAAAAAGGCGGCAAGCTGCGCGTCAACGTGCAAAACGTCCAGGATAACAAGTTTCCCCAGCGTTTCCGCGTGATCCAAAACGACGAGACCATCTATGAATCGGGCGTGGTCGAGACCGGCAAGACCGTTGAGACCTGCCCCGCAGGCGACATCAAAGAAGGTGAGGCGTATATCGAGATTCAAGCGCTCGACGCCAAGACCTACGACGCCCATGGCAATCCCACGCGCGTCAAGGTGCGGGTTGCGCAGACAGAAGACTAGACCTGCCACCTGTTATGAAAATGCGCACCCGTGCCGCTTTCGTCTAACCCTCACGGAAACGGTCCGTGACGAATAGAAAGGAACGATTATGGACATCACCAGGAACTTGAATGGGGCCAGGGTGCTCGTCGTGGGCGCGGGGCTGATGCTTGCACTCTCAATGGGTGCCGCGCCGACCACCGCCCTGGCGGAGGGACGCACTGGAACCACCAACGTGACCATCAGGACCGAAATCGACAACATCAAGTTCAAAGCCCCGACCGTCATTCCGTTCGTCGCTAAGGCAGACGGCACGCTCCAGGGCCCTTCCGAGAATACAACCACCATCGACAATCTTTCGGCCTATGGCATCCACGTTACCAACATGAAGATTGCCGCCCAGAAGTCCTGGAGCATCGTCGCCGACGCCAAGACGGGGACCGCCCAGAACTCCATCGATTTTAAGGTCGGCCCAGACAAGGCACTCCAAGACGCCCACGCCGCGACGCAGGAAGCGGGCCTCGACCTTTCCAAAAATGCATCCTTCGACATGGGCTACCAGGGCATCGCCGATGGTACGGACAAGATTAAGCTCAAGACAAGCGGCAATGTCGCCCGCGTCACGCGAGACATCTTCCATGTGACTGGCGAGGGTGACCAGGTCGCAAGCATTACGTGGACGGTCGAGCCCGGTGCGCACACGGCCTAAGGTGATTGTCCTTGCCGTCATCATCGGCGTTGTAACGTTTGCCCCGATCGCCGCCTTTGCCCAACAAGAGCAAGCGCAGGCTGCCACGCAAGTGACTGTCGATCTATCGGAGCTCGAACGCAGTGGCCAACATGAGCCCCTCGCGCAAACGGGCGACACGCGACAGCGCCTGGCAGCAGGAATCGCCGCGGCAGGCGCAAGCGCCATCGGCCTTGGCCTGCGCATCAAACGCAGCCAGTAGCCGCGATAATCGAGACCGTCCAGAACAGGTAAGGAGAACCCATGGCATCAAAGAACCTTTTGCCCGTTGCCGCGCTCTGCAGTGCGCTTGCCACCGGCATGCCCGTCGCCGCTCTAGCGACACCCGCCGTGGACGTCCCCTTACCTGCCGTCAACTGTCTCGCCACAAACCAGATGAGCACCATCGCGCGCCAACGCTTCTCGCTTGCGCAGGCAAGCATTTCGGCCTCGGGGTGCCTCCGTCGCTGCACGAACAGCTCGATAGTCGTGGATACCGAGCGCTCGAGCACAGCGGACGGCCCCCTAACGGGATGCATTATCTGCACATGGCGCGCAGCTGCAACTGATGCCGATGGCGATTCCTGCGACGTGGAGCTGCGCCTCGACATCACCCTGTCCGATGACTCGGCGGACGGGGCAACAGTCGCCTTCGACAGCACGTTTTTCGAAAACGGAGGGGGTGTATGCCTGGGCTGCGTCCCCTCGAGCGCCGATGGCACGCAGCCCGCTATCTCATTCACCGCATCGCTGAAAATGACCAAGGCGGGCACCGACGCCACGGCAAATGGCGAGATCGCTCTGATGTTCTACGCGAGCGGCACAGAAAGCCAGGAGATTCGGGGCAAACAGCGGACCGGATCGCTCAGCCTGACGCGAGGGGCAGATCCCGGTCCTGTCGATATCAGTGCCGAAACGCAAGATGTGCATCACGTCCTTGTCGATCCGGCGCTCCTCGAGATGGAATGGAGCGGAGTAGGAGCGGTCGGACTCGCCCCCTCGACGGGTGACATCGCAAGCGACTCCAGCGAGAGCAGCGGTGAAATAGCGCCTGGGGACAATGGCGCACCAGGCGGCATAACACCGCCATCGAGCGGTCCTTCAGCCACTTTCAGCGAGCCAAGCGAAACAGCCACCGCAGTGGGCGGCACGCAAGCTGGCGAAAACTTGGAGTGTCCCATGCCGGCAGACATCGACGAGGGCAATTGTTGCATGATTGTCGCGCTCGACCGCACGGAAACCGTCGACGCCGCGAGCATTGAGGTCACCGCTGCCGATAAGCCCGTCCGCAAAGCAGCCATTATCGCATTCCCTAAAACCGTCGAAGTTGTTTTTCTGCCATCGGGCGAGGTCGTAGCCCCCACCTTGCTCACCTTGCTTGGGGCAAAGGGCACGGCCAACCAAATCGACAACCTCACGGTCGCCGACCCTGCGACCACCGCAAAACTGCACCTGTATGCCGTAACCTCGGACGGAGGCAAAACCGAGGAATTCGACGGCGAGAACCTCCTGAATAACCGGATACTCCATAAAATGGAAGACGTCTCGTATCAAATTGAGCTCGTGGGATTTGACCGAGCTCGAGATGCCGATATCATCGCCGCGGCCATTGAGTCCCCGCAGCGACTCATGACGCTGTGCTTCGATTACAGCCCCTATGTCGTGATGGGAGGCTGAGGCTTGGGCACCAAATGCCGTCATTAATACCACTTATATAACGTATAGGATGAGGCATGACGCACCCTGCAGCCCGTTCTGCTACGATTGCCAGGTTGGCATCAATATGGGAGGGTTCATGCCGGGTTTGGGAACGGTCATCAACGTCGCACTTTTGATTGCGGGCGGACTGCTGGGCCTTATAGGCGGACGCTTTATCACACCCCGCATCCAAGACACGCTCATGAAGGCGTCGGGGCTGTGCGTTTTGTTTATCGGACTGGGCGGCACCATGCAAAAGATGCTCGTCATTGACGGGAAAGCGCTGGAGACCACCGGCACCACCATGCTCATCGTCTCGTTTGCCCTCGGCTCGCTCATCGGCGAGGCCGTTAACCTGGAAGCCGGCATCGAAAACCTGGGCGAATGGCTCAAGCGCAAAACCGGCAGCGAGGGAGACAACGAGTTCACCAATGCCTTTGTCTCGACATCGCTGACCGTCTGCATCGGTGCCATGGCTATCGTGGGATCAATCCAAGACGGCCTGCTCGGCGACTGGTCCACGCTCGCCCTCAAGGGAGCGCTGGACTGCATCATCGTCTGCACCATGACGGCCTCACTCGGTCGCGGCTGCATCTTCTCCGCCCTTCCCGTTGCCGTATTCCAGGGAACGATTACGCTGTTTGCCGGCGCGCTCTCCCCCATCATGACCGCCGCCGCCCTCGACAGCCTATCGCTCGTGGGCTCTATGCTCATCTTCTGCGTCGGCGTCAACCTCATCCGTCCCCAGACCTTCCGCACGGCCAATATGCTCCCCTCCGTTGTCGTAGCCGTCATCTACGCGCTCCTGTTCTAAATCTATCTACGTAGTGGTATCTCGAACACCTGTTTGATGCTGTGCTATGATATGAGGCCACCGAAGCTGCGTTAGGAGAGGAGAGACGGTGGCCGACCAGGACATCAAGATGCTCATCGAGCGCATTATGGCCGAGGCCCGGACCCATCAGTCTGCTCGCTTCTCAAACGAAGTCTATGCTGACGAGCCGATTCTCAAAACCGGTCGTCAGATGCAGAACTTCCTTCCCGACCAATACCGCAAGATGCGCGAGATATCGCGCTGGCAGGATGACCCCAAAGGCGGCGCGGGTCGCTGGCTTTCGGAAGCCGAGCTTTTCTACCGCCAAGGCCTGCTGATGGCCGACTTTGAGGACGACTGTCCCTACAACGGTACGTTCAAGTCGTACTTTCCCACCTATAACGCCATGAGCGATCGGCAACTGCGCGGCTATTTTACTTGGCGCGCCCAAGTGCGCCGCGGAACCGTCGAGGAAACGTCTACGTCCTTTGCCTTCCTGTATCTCTATGAGCTGATCTGTGGCATTGGCGTAGATGACCCACTCGATGGTTTTAACAAAATCAAGGCCTTTTGGGATGCCTATCGCGCCTTCGAGCCCGGCATCGACCGGTTTGCACGCGTGTGGCTGCAGGATTACGCCGTTTTCCACGGACTCGACCCCAAGCTACTTCGCGACTCTAAAACCGTTATGTTCGATAACGCCCTTATCGAGCTACGCCGCGCAGCGCGAGACCTCTCGCCTGTACCGGCGCCGTCGGCCCAAGTCCCCAAGCGTCGCAAAACCTCCGAGCCCACGCTCCCCCTTCCGCCCGACGAGGCAGGCGAGGAGCGACTCATGACCGCTATAAACGCCCTCTCCACGTACAACCTGAATAACTCACGGCTCGACCGTTCCCACCATCGCGACCTGCGCCACGTGACATGCGCCGTGTATGTCCGTATGGCGCGCTACTATGACACGCACCGAAAGACCGGCATCGTAGCGAGCTTGTTTGGGGAGGAGACGGCCATGCCCTACACCATGTTTGCCTCGGCCGTGTTCTTTGCGCCCGAGCGCCACGAGGACTGCGAATATCGCCTGGACCCCATTCACATCTACCGCTGCCAAAATGGCTTTTGGGAATGCATGCGCATCCACGGCAGCAGACAAAAAAGCAGCAAGCTCGGTGAGATGATGCGCGCCTGCGACCAACGCCTGCGCCTGGCCCTAGACCCCACCCATCCCCTGAAGGAGGAGAAGGTCCCCAAATATCTGGCCAAGATCATCGATGACGAGATCGTGGCATGGCTTTCGTGGGACGCCGCGCACCAGCCCGTCAAGATCGATATCGATTTGAGTCAGCTGGGACACATTCGGAGCGCCGCCGCACAAACGCGTGAGGCGCTTTTGATCGATGAGGAGCGCGAGGACGATGTGCTCGCAGAGGTCGATACGGCGGGCTCCGAGCAGCCGAAAACCGAGCCCGCAGCAGACGCGTTTGTCGAACCGGTCGAGGCACCCATTCGGCAGGACGAGGCCGACGAGCCGACCATATCCACCGAACAGTTTGGTGTCGTGGCACCGCTGCTCGCACCGACGCCCGCGTTCGCAGCTGCTGCGCCCGCTGACGCCGCGAACGAACTCGCGCCTGCCGCAACCGCGTATTTGCGCGCACTGCTCGAGCAAAACGCAGCGCAAGCGACATCGGCAGTGGAGAGGTCGGGCCAGAGCGAGGATATGCTCGTCGACAGCATCAACGAGGCGCTCTTTGACCTGGTGGGTGACACCGTTATCGAGTTTGGAGCGGCAGGACCGCAGATTATCGAGGACTACGAAGCAGACGTGAGAGGATACCTAGACCATGAGTGATACCACATCCGCAGCACCCCGTGTGCCCAAGCGCGTCGCCGCCGTCATTCTCAACTCGCTCAAGGGCGGCGTGGTCCCGCGCATCGGCCTTCCCTATATCACCGTGGGGCGCGAGGTCGAGATCCGTGCTCTGCTCACCGACCTGAGCCTCATCGCCGATGGCGGCGCAAGCTTCCGTTTCCTAGTCGGTCGCTACGGCGCCGGCAAGAGCTTTTTGCTCCAGACCATCCGCACGCACGCCATGGGCGAGGGATTCGTCGTCGCCGATGCCGACTTATCCCCTGAACGCCGTCTGCAGGGCGGCCAGGGACAGGGCCTTGCCACCTACCGTGAGCTCATCCGCAACATATCGACCAAGACGCGCCCCGAGGGCGGTGCGCTCAACCTTATCCTGGATCGCTGGGTCGCCTCGTGTGCCGATGCCGACGAGTCTGCCGGCAACGCCCAACTGGCCCCACTCGAGGAAATGGTCCACGGCTTCGACTTCGCCCGCATGCTCCGCCGCTACCGCGCGGCCGTATCCGAGGGCGACGAAGAAGCTATGAGCCGCGTGACCAAATGGATTCGCGGCGAGTACCGCACCAAGAGTGAGGCACGCGCCGAGCTGGGCTCCTCGACCATCATCAGCGATGACGACTGGTACGACTACGTTAAGCTCATTGCGCGCTTTTTGGTCTGCAGCGGCTACAAGGGCATGCTGGTGCTCATCGACGAGCTCGTGAATCTGTATAAGATCCCCAACGCCATCACGCGCCAATACAACTACGAGAAGATCCTGACCATGTACAACGACACGCTCCAGGGCAAGGCGCAGTACCTGGGCATGATCATGGGCGGCACGCCAACCTCCATCGAAGACCGCCGCCGTGGCGTGTTCTCCTACGAGGCCCTGCGAAGTCGACTCGCTCAGGGCCGCTTTGCACGCGAGGACCTTAAGGACATGCTCGCGCCCATCATCCGCCTGCAGCCACTCACCTACGAGGAGTTGCTGGTGCTGATCGAAAAACTCATGCAGATCCATGCCGGATACTTTGGCTGGACGCCCACGCTTACCGAGAACGACTTGGTAGACTTTCTCAAGATTGAGTTTGGCCGCGTGGGAGCCGATACGCACCTGACGCCGCGTGAGGTCATCCGTGACTTTATCGAGCTGCTCGATATCCTGTGCCAGAACCCCGATGCAAACGTGGCCGAGTTGCTGCAAAGCGTCGGCGGCGACGCGCTGGCACCGGCAGCCGCAACAGGCGACACCGGCACCGCAAACGGCGACCGCAACTTCGCCGAATTCACCATCTAACCTGCCAAAAAGGGACAGGTTTATTTTGGCAGCTTTTATCTGTACAAACGTTGAGACAGCAATGCAGCAAACCATTGACAACCGCATTGAGAGGTTCGTATTTGAGGGGAGGCCCCGTGAACGCCTTTGACCGATATGCTCCGTTTATCCAAGACTTCATCTACTCCCACGATTGGGAGAGTCTGCGCTCTATCCAGGTTGCGGCGGCAGATGCCATCTTTAACACACAAGACAATGTGCTCCTAACGGCATCCACAGCTTCCGGCAAAACCGAGGCAGCCTTCTTTCCCATCCTGACCGAGTTTTGGGAGAACCCGCCCGCGAGCGTGGGCGCCCTCTACATCGGCCCCCTCAAAGCGCTCATCAATGATCAGTTCGTCCGCCTCAACGACCTCTGCGAAGAGGCCGATATCCCTGTCTGGCACTGGCATGGCGATGTCTCGCAGTCGCACAAGGCTAAGCTCATTAAAAAACCGAGCGGCATCCTGCAGATTACACCCGAGTCACTCGAGGCGCTCTTGATCCATAAGCACATGGCGATCCCGCGCATGTTTTGCGACCTGCGCTATGTGGTCATCGACGAGGTCCATTCGCTCATGCGCGGCGACCGCGGCGGTCAGACGCTCTGCCTTATCGAGCGCCTCTCGCGCATGGCAGGTGTGCAGCCTCGACGCATTGGCCTTTCGGCCACCATCGGCGACCCCGAGCGCACGGGCGCTTTTCTCTCACAGGGAACGGGACGCGACTGCATTATCCCCCGTTTTGAGGAACCGCGTCGCGTGTGGCGTATCTCCATGGAGCACTTCTACAACTCGGGTCCCCAGGCACAGCAGCGAGGATTCGAGAACGTGGGTCCTCAAGAAGCCGAAGTGCTTGCGTGCGAGCGCATCGATGCGGCGGCATCCGCGGCACTGCCCGCCGGCGCCCAAGACATGCGTCGCAGCGGACAGCTCACACAAGAGGAGCGCCGTCAACGTCGTGAGCGGGCACAGGGCAAGGCCGCTCCCAAGGACCGCCAAGCTTCCTCGGCCCCCGAGGGCGAAGTCGACATCCCCCAAGCACCCGAACAGGCATTACTCAACCCCACCGATACAGCACCAGACAACGCCGACCCCGGTATGGGATATATCTTTGAGCACACGCGCGGCCGAAAGTGCCTGGTCTTTGCCAACTCGCGCGAGGAGGCAGAGGCCGTATGCTCCATGCTGCGTAGCTACTGCGAGAGCCGGCACGAGCCCGACCGCTTCCTTATCCATCACGGCAACCTCTCGGCATCGCTACGCGAGACCGCCGAGGAACTCATGCGCGACGAGGAACAGGCACAGACGACCGTCACCACCTCTACGCTGGAGCTCGGTATCGATATCGGTCGCCTGGAGCGCGCGTTCCAGATCGATGCACCGTTTACCGTCAGCTCCTTTTTGCAGCGCATGGGGCGCACGGGACGCCGCGATCTTCCGCCCGAGATGTGGTTTGTCATGCGCGAGGAAGAGCCCGAGCCGCGCACGATGATGCCTGAAACGATACCTTGGAAACTCCTCCAGGGCATCGCGCTCGTACAACTCTATCGCGAAGAAAAGTGGGTCGAGCCACCTGAGCTCGATCGACTCCCCTACAGCCTGCTCTATCACCAGACCATGTCGACCCTCGCCAGCACCGGCGAACTCACGCCTGCCGAACTTGCCCAGCGCGTGCTCACGCTCAGCTATTTCCACCGCGTCTCGGCCGATGACTATCGCGTACTGCTGCGCCACCTCATCAAGATCGACCACATCCAGGTCACCGAGGGCGGTGGGCTCATTGTGGGCCTCGCGGGCGAGCGCATCATTAACAACTTTAAGTTTTACGCCGTGTTCCAGGAAAACGAGGAGTTCACCGTTCGCAGCGAGTCGGCCGAGTTGGGCACGATCGTCAATCCGCCACCGCCCGGTGAGCGCATCGCCATCGCCGGACACTGCTGGATTGTCGAGGAAGTGGACTGGAAGCGTCATACCGTCTTTGCCACGCAGGTCAAGGGCCGGGTGCCGGCCTACTTTGGCGACTGTCCCGGTGACATCAATACACACGTACTCGAGCGCATGCGCAAGGCGCTCAACGAACACGCCGCGTATCCGTACCTTATGGGTAACGCACGGGCCCGCCTTGCGCAGGCTCGTCATACGGCCGAGATTTCGGGCGCGGGAACTAAACCGCTCATTAACCTGGGCGGCGATACCTGGGTGCTCTTCCCCTGGCTGGGCAGCTACGCCTTTTTGGCCCTCGAGCGCATGCTCAAGATTAAATGTGCCGCGGAGTTGGGCCTTCGCGGACTCGACCCGTCACGCCCGTACTTTATGCAGTTTAAGATGAAGGCCGACGAGGAGACGTTCTTTGAGGTGCTCGCAGCCGAGGCCGAAAAGGGCTTCGACCCCATCGAGCTCGTCTATCCCGGCGAGGTGCCTTATTTTGACCGCTACGACGAGTTTGTTCCCGAAGAGCTCGTGCGCAAGGGCTTTGCCGAAGGCGTGCTCGACATAGAGGGCATGAAGCAGCGCGTCCGCAGCTGGAGCGACCACGCCTAAGACCAGTCTTTTTGGGACGGGGAGACTTACTTGTCGTGAAGGACGGTGCCGAGGAAGTCGGTGTCGAAGGTCACAGCTTCGGCAAAGACATAGTCGCCGTCGCTGGCGATGAGCAGGTAGTTCTCCTCGCCGCCGAACTCCGCATCGCCGCATGGGACCACCCAGGCGTGGGCGAATACCTCGAGTGCCGCGGCAACGCAATCGCGCAGGACCGTCACGTCGCTCCCCCTGTTCGCACTCACGATATTGGCAACATAGATGCCCCCGGGGTTCAGGCTGCCTCGCACCAAACGCAATGCCTCAACCGTCGCCAGCTCGCGTACGGGCTCGGCACCGCCAAAGCAATCGCTCACGACCACGTCGTAGCGACGATGACCCACGCTCGTCACGCCCAGATACGAGCGAGCCTCAGCGGTAATCACTCGCAGGCGATCGCCCACCGTGCGCTCCAGCTCGTCCAGGTAGAACCAACGGCGCGCCAGGCGCGTAATCTCGGCATCGTACTCAATGACGTCCATGCGCAAGCTCTCGTGCGACATCAGCGCAAATTTGGGATAGGCAAACCCGCCGCCACCTAGCATAAGCATACGGTTGATACCGTGACCATAGGCGTCGCGCATCGCATCCTCGGCCTCAAACACATCGTCAAACGCGCGATAGTACGCAAAGACGGGCTCCGTCCAGCGCTCGCCAACGTAACTCGCACTTTGGTAGACACCGCCTTGCACCAATACGCGGACTTCGTCGCCGCCCTCATCGTGCACGCGCTTCACGCGCGCCAACCCATTGCGGGTTCGCGCAACCTGCAGACAGGCAGCACGAACAGCGACAGCGGCCGCACCAAGCGCCGCGGCCCCCAGGGCAACGCCGGCAACGACGCCGGCAGAAACACTCGGCTTGTTCATTTAGAGCTCCTTTTGCAGATAGAGTCCGTGGTCGTAAAAACCCAAATGGCGGTAGTACTCGCGCGTACCGATCGCGCTAATCACGTTGATGCGCGTATAGCCCGCATCCCGGGCAATCTCGCAGGCGCGCTCCACCAGCGACCGCCCCAGCCCATGATGCTGAGCCGCCTGGCCCTGATCGCCCACACGTGCCGCCATGCCATACACGTGCACCTCGCGAATCATTGCCTCGTCCGGCGTCGTCGGCAACTCGTCTGAGTGCGCGGTAACAAACGCACGATCGGGCAACGACAGGCGCAAAAAGCCGGCGATCTTGCCTTCGAGCGTCACCCACTGCAAAAAGCGCTCGCGCGTCACCGGCGTCTCGTACGCCACTTCCTCGTCAAGGGTCAACTCGTCCAGGTCGGCACCCGCCGTGCTGATCTCGCGATAGCGAATCTCACGCACCGTCGCACCATCACCCCGAGCAGCCAGGCGGTTCTCAACGAGCTGGCGCAGGTTGGGCTTCTTGTTGCCCACCATAATGTCGTCGGAGCTAAAGTCACGAATCATACGGCTGATGCGGCAGAACGCCGGCGTCACCACGATGTCGTCGGCCAGCACATCGAGCAGCTCTTCCTCGGTATAGGGGCGCCACTCGCCGCGCTCATAACGGCCCACCAGACGCGAGTCTTCGATGAGCGCGCACGGGTAGACCTTGACCTCGTCGGGCATAAAGGCCCCCTCGGTCATAAAGCGCTCGTAGTCGCGCTTGTCCCCCTCGGGCGTGGCGCCCAGCAAGTTGAGCATAAAGTGCGCGTGGATCTTAAAGCCAAACAAGCGCGCAAGCGAAAACGCCCGCTCGATCTGCGCCACCGAGATGCGACGCTCGTTGATATCGAGCAAATGTTGGTCGAGACTCTGAATACCCATCTGAATCTTGGTGCAACCCAGGCGGCGGATGAGCGTGAGGGCCTGCGGCGTTACGGCATCGGGGCGCGTCTCGATAACGAGCCCCACCACGCGATGCTTCGCCGTCTCGTTGATGCGCTGCTGACGCTCAAGCTCCTCCATCGTTGCCGTCTGCCACTCGGCAGCCTCGCCCCATGGCGTACCGGGGCCGTACAGACGACGCACTGCGCGGTTATAGCCACCAACGACAGCATCCACACGCCCCTGCTCGTCGGCAACGCCGGCAGCAAGCTCAGCCTCGTCTGTCGCAATGCCGGCAGCCCGATAGCGCTCGCGGCGCTCTGTTACCACCGGCGGCAGGGCATCGGCGGGAGCGTCATCGAGCAGG
>CALFGH010000009.1 GCA_937958315.1 uncultured Collinsella sp.
CTTAGTTTTCAGAACACTCCGCAGACCAGTGTGGCGGCTTGTCCGCGGCTCCGAAGGAGCAGGACAAGGCGCCACACATGGTCGAGGACGTTCTGAAAGCTAAGCCCGGCCCCCGCCGGACAGGTCAACCGCTACTCGCAGAGCAGCTTAGCGATCTGGACGGCGTTGGTTGCCGCGCCCTTACGGATTTGGTCGCCGCAGCACCAGAAGGTGATGCCACGCGCTGCCTCGGGGTTCGAGATGTCGCGACGCACGCGACCGACCCAAATCAGGTCCTGGTCGGACGTATCCATCGGCATGGGGAAGCGATCGTGCGCATCCTCGGCAGCCATATCGTCAACCAGCTTGACGCCGGGAGCGGCAGCCAGCGCAGCACGGGCCTCCTCGACCGTAATATCGCGCTCAAACTCGAGCGTAATGCTCTCGGAGTGCGAACGCAGCACGGGCACGCGCACGCAGGTGCAGTTCACGCGCAACTCGGGCAGGTGCATGATCTTGCGGCCCTCGTTCTGCAGCTTCATCTCCTCGGAGGTAAAGCCCTCTTCCTTGACGCCGCCAATTTGCGGAATCAGGTTGCTCGCGAGCTGGGCGGCAAATGCGCGCGGCTCGGGAATCTCCTCGCCACGGCCCAGGGCGGCCAGCTGAGCCTCGAGCTCGGCCATACCGGGGGCGCCAGCACCCGAAGCCGCCTGGTACGTCGAGACGATCATGCGCTTCACACCAGCGAGCTGATGCAGCGGCCACGTGGGAACCAGGCCGATAATGGTCGCGCAGTTGGGGTTGGCGATAAGGCCGTGATGCCACTTGATGTCGTCGGCATTGATCTCGGGCACAACCAGCGGCACCTCGGGATCCATGCGGAAGGCATGGCTGTTGTCGACCACGACGGCGCCGCGCTTGACGGCCTCGGGCAGTAGCTCCTTCGCGATGTCGTCACCGGCGGCTCCAAGCACAATGTCACAGCCCTCAAAGGCCTCGGGACAAGCCTCTTCGATCACGATCTGCTCGCCGCGGAACTCGACGGTCTTGCCCGCAGAACGCGCGCTCGCAAGCAGCTTAAGCTTGCCGACCGGGAACTCCTGCTCGTTGAGGCACTCGAGCATCTGGGTGCCCACGGCTCCCGTCGCGCCCAAAATCGCAACCGTGTACTGTTTCATGCTTCCCCCTTTAAAGGTTTTGGCTTTTGCCCGCACGCCGAGCAGGCTGATTATTGTTGCCAGTGTATACAAGAACGGGGCGGACACGAAACCCGCCCCGTCGAAACGAAACCGAAACGAAACGCCCCGCCGTAGATTTTTGAGACATGGCCCAAAAATCCACCGAGCAGCCGCTACTTTTTGAGCGCGGCCAGGGTGGGATCGACCGGCGCGGGAGCCTCCAAATCGGAGACCTTCACAATGCCGTTCTCGTCGGAGAAGGCACGGTAAATGGTCCGAATCGCCAGGTCGAAGTCCTTCTCCTCGACACCGATAATGATGTTGATCTCGTCGCAGCTCTGCGAAATCATGCGCACGCTCACGCCGGCCTGGCCGAGCATGCCAAACAGATGCCCCGAGATACCCGCACGGCCGCGCAGGTTACGACCGACGGTCGCGATGAGCGCCAAGCCCTCGACAACCTCGATCTCGAGCGGCTCGACCTCCTGCTGAATGTCGCCCACAAGCGAGTACAGCGAGTCGTGCACATCCTGCTCCTGCACCACAGCGCCAAAGCGGTCGACACCGGTGGGCATGTGCTCGACGGAAACGTCATAGCGTTCGAACACCGAAAGTGCACGGCGCATAAAGCCAACGCGGGGCTTGGTGCGGTCGCGGGCAACGTTGATGGCGACAAAGCCGCGCTTGCCGGTCACGCCGGTAATGATGGGCTCGGCCTCACCCTCGTCAGCCGTCTCGCTAATGATGGTGCCAGGATCCTGCGGCGCATTGGTGTTCTTGATGACCAGCGGAATACCCGCCTCGCGCACGGGGAACACGGCCTCCTCGTGCAGGACACTTGCGCCCATGTACGAAAGCTCGCGCAGCTCCTCGTAGGTAACGCGCGCAATGGGCTGAGCCTCGGGAACAATACGCGGATCGGCAGAATAGAAACCCGAGACGTCGGTCCAGTTCTCGTACAGGTCGGCACCCAGGCACTTGGCCAGGATCGAGCCCGAGATATCGCCGCCGCCACGATCGAGCAGCTTGATCTGACCCTCACGCGTCGCGCCGTAGAAACCGGGCATAACAAAGCCGCCCTGCTGGCCGTACTCCTGCACCAGCTCGGAGGTACGGTTCATGCTGAGCGTACCGTCGTGATGGAACGCCACAACCGTCGCGGCGTCCAGGAACGGCAGACCCAGGTACTCGGCCATCAGGCGAGCGGTGAAGTACTCGCCACGGCTCACGAGCTCCTCGGTGGAGTAGCCACCGGAGCGAGCACGCTCGGCAAAGGCCGCAAACTCTTCGCGGATGGGATAGGTGAGCTCCAGCTCGTCAGCGATATCAAAATAGCGCTGGCCAATGTCCTCGAGCAGCTCCTCGCACGACACGTGATACTTAACGTGCGCGTTAACCAGGTAGAGCAGGTCGGTCACCTTGGTGTCGCCCTTAAAGCGGCGACCGCAGGCAGAAACCACCACAAAACGGCGGGCAGGGTCGGCATCGACGATGGCCTTGATCTTCTTGAAGTGTTCGGCGTCGGCGACCGACGAGCCGCCAAACTTGGCAATTTTTATCATGGCGTGGAGGTTACCTTTCTAAAAGCCTCTGCAAACCTGTTTTGCGCGCTCTGATACCATGGTTTCACCGATTGGGACCAAGGTATCCGAGGAGCACTGTTATATGGGAACTTATCATAGTACACGAGGAAGCACTTTATCATGCTCAAGTAAGGTGGCAATCCGTACCGGCATCGCTCCCGACGGGGGTTTGTTTGTCTCGGACGAGCTTGGCACCCAGCAGGTCGATATCAGCTCGCTTGCTGATAAATCGTACTTTGAAATCGCTCAAAATGTGTTGGGAATGTTACTGAACGATTACACGGACGAAGAAATTTCGGCGTGTGTCGACGAGGCATACCGCGGCACGTTCGCGAGTGAAGAGGTCACGCCTCTCGTCAAGCTCGACGCAGCACCGGGCACCGACGCCCCTCAGACCTATGTGATGGAGCTCTTTGGCGGCCCCACGAGCGCCTTCAAGGACGTCGCCCTGCAGATGCTCCCCCGCCTCATGGCCCGCACCTCCGCCCAGGACGGCGGCGCCGAGCGCATCATGATCGTCACCGCCACGTCGGGCGACACGGGCAAGGCAGCACTCGCCGGCTTTGCCGACGCCCCGGGCACGGGCATCACCGTCTTTTATCCCGAGGGCAAAGTCAGCCGCGTACAGAATCTGCAGATGTCCACTCAGGAGGGCGATAACGTCGCCGTCTGCGGCATCCGCGGCAACTTTGACGACGCCCAGAGCGCCGTCAAGCGCATCTTTGCCGATAAGGAGCTTGCCGAGCGTCTGGAGGCCGCAGGCACGGTGCTTTCGAGCGCCAACTCCATCAACGTCGGCCGTCTGGTACCGCAGGTCGTCTACTACTTTGCCGCCTATGCGCAGCTGTTGCGCGCCGGCGCCATCAAGGCTGGCGATGCCGTGGAGTTCTGCGTACCGACCGGCAACTTTGGCGATATCCTGGCCGGTTACTATGCCAAGCGCATGGGCCTGCCCGTCGCCAAGCTCATCGTCGCGAGCGACAAGAACAACGTGCTGGCTGACTTCCTGAGCACCGGCGTCTACGACCGCAACCGCCCGTTCTTCACGACCATCTCGCCTTCGATGGACATCCTCATCAGCTCTAACCTGGAGCGCATGCTCTACTTCCTGTCCGATGGCGACTGTGAGCTCGTTGCCGGCCTTATGGAGCAGCTGGCGCGGACTGGTCGCTACGAAGTTCCCGCCGACCTGCTGGCAAAGATTCAGAGCGTCTTTGGCTGCGGTTGGGCCAGCGAGGACGAGGTACGCACTGCCATCAAGAGCTGCTGGGACGCGAACGGCTACGTGATCGACCCGCACACCGCCTGCGGCTATCACGTCTTTGAGCAGGTCGCTCCCGCCGAGGGCGCCAAGGCCCGCGTGCTGCTTTCGACCGCCAGCCCCTACAAGTTCCCGCGCGCCTGCTGCGGCGCCCTGGGCCTCGACGTTCCCGAGGACGACTTTGAGGCCATGCGCGTGCTCGAGCAGGCAACCAACACGGTTGCCCCGGTCCAGCTCGCCGAGCTCGAGTCCAAGCCCGTCCGCTTCGAAGACGTCTGCGACGTAGCCGACATGGCCAACTACGTAGAGCAGGCTGCAAAAAAGATGGCTACCAACTAAACCCTTACTAGGCGCCGGCGAAAGCCGGCGCACCTTCTTTTATCAGATACCCACCGGGATGATGACGAACGCACACAGCGTGCCTGGCTGTTTCGTTCGTCGCGAGTTCCGCACGAGCCGGAAAGCACTTAATGTGCTTTCCGAGCGAGCCAGGACTGCCCGAGCAGCGAACTAAACGGCCAGACCCGCCCAGGAGGACCCACATGATCAAAATCACCGTCCCAGCAACCAGCGCCAACCTAGGCATCGGCTACGACACCCTCGGCATGGCCGTCAGCCTCTACTCGCACTTCACCTTCGAGCGCGCCGACAAACTCACCATCACCGGATGCCCCGAGGAGTTCCAAAACGAGAACAACCTAGTCTACGTGAGCTTTGTGGATGCACTGGCCGCATGGGGCGAGCCGGCCTTCCCCGTCGCCATCGACATTCAGACTGACGTTCCCGTCGCCCGCGGTCTGGGCTCCAGCTCCACCTGCGTCGTCGCCGGCATTATGGCAGCCGCCGCGTTGACGGGCCACACCGTCGACCGCGCCGAGCTCGTCCGCATTGCCACCGAGGTCGAGGGCCATCCCGATAACGTCGCCCCCGCTATCCTGGGCGGCGCCGTCTGCTCCTTTACGCCGACCGATTCGCTCCCCCAGTGCCTGCGCTACGAGGTGAGCGATCGCTTGCGTTTTATTACCGTGATTCCACCCTACGAGGTACATACGAGCGAGGCACGCAAGGTTGTGCCGCAGGAGATTCCACTCTCCACCGCTGTGTGGCAGATGGGCCGCATCGCCGGCATGACGCGCGGCTTGGAGACTGGTGACCTGGACCTGATTGCCGCCGCTAATGACGACCGCATTCAAGAGCCCTATCGTCGCCGTCTGATTCCCGACTACAACGCCGTGCGCGACACCTGCCTTAACGGAGGCGCCAAGACCATCTGGATCAGCGGCTCGGGCTCGACCCTCATGGCCGTGACTGACGACACCATCGTGGCAAAGTTCCTACAGGTCAAGCTGCGTGAGCAGTTCCCTAAGTGTGATACGCATATTCTAACGTGCGACACCGAGGGCGCTCAAATCGAGTACCTGTAGACATCGCCGATCGGTCTGTCCGGGCCACCCAGGGGCATCCCCTTAAAAACGTCCTCGCACTTGAGGCCCGCTTATCCTGCTCCTTCGGAGCTGCGGATAAGCGGGCCTCGTGCTGCGGAATATTTTTAAGGGGATGCCCCTGGGTGGCCCTATGGCAACGTGGCGAGCGATGTCTAAAGGGACCCACGCTTTGAAGGGGCGCCGGGCTGATAATTTGGCTCTTTATTGGGGAGGGCTCTTGCTAGGCTGGGGCACTTATTAGAGGCAGGCTTCGGCGATGCGGCGCTTGAGTTCGTCGATGCCGGTGCCGGTCTGGGAGCTTGTGATGATCACGTTTTCGGCAGGGACGTTGAGTTGCTTTTTGATGGCAGCTGCCTGGCGGGCCTGCTGGGTGCGGCTGAGCTTGTCGGCCTTGGTGAGGCAGACGATAAAGTTGAACTCGTTGCCCTGCAGGTAGTCGATCATGTCATGGTCGAGCTTACTGGGGTCATGGCGAATGTCCACTAGCGACACAACCAAGTTAAAGCTGCGCTCGGAGTCGAAGAAGTCGCCGATGAGCTCGGCCCAGCGGTCGCGCTCGGCCTTGGAACGACGGGCGAAACCGTAGCCCGGCAGGTCCACAAAGTGCACGTCGTCGGCCTCGAAGAAATTGATGTTGCTCGTCTTGCCCGGCGTGCTCGAAACCTTCACCAGGTTCTTGCGGCCAAAGAGCTTGTTCATGATGGACGACTTGCCCACATTTGAGCGGCCAACGAAGCTCACCTCGGGACAGGTGGACTCGGGGATCTGCGAAACCTTGCCGTAGCTGGCGACGAACTTGGCAAGCTGGTAGTTAATGGAATCGGCCATGGACACTCCTTGGTCGTAGGATCTTGCAAAAAACGCGCTATTGCGCAGCGGCAATGCGTCGAACGATATCGAGCGTGATATCGCTTGCGGCACGCGCATACTCGAACAAATCGAACTCGCGGTCGCAAATCGCATCATACGCCTCGTCACAATTATCGCTGATAGCACGCAGCACCAGGCAATCGACACCATTTTTGGTTGCGACATGGGCAATTGCCGCGCCCTCCATGCCGACACAATCGGCATGCGTCGCCTCGATGGCATCATTGCGCATAGCGGCGCCCGTCACAAAGCGGTTACCCGTGGCAATCGTGCCGACCAGGAACTGCTTTGCGCCCTCGTTCGAAGCGGTCGCATTTGTCGAAGCATCAACAAACCCACGCTCAGCAAGCACATCGGCGGCAATATCGACCAGCGCAGGCGTCGAGACAAACTCCTCGAGCCCCGGTGCAGACTCGGCGATAAGCGCGGTATCGGTATCTAGATAGCGCAGGCATTTGCCAATGACGACATCGTCGATATGGAGCTTGGGATTCAGGCCACCTGCGATACCAGAAAACACAACTGCCTGTGGAGCATACTTGCTAATGAGGTGCTGTGTTGCGGCGGCAGCGTTTACCGTGCCCATACCCGCCGTCGTGGCGACAATCGACAGGCCGTCGAGCCCGCCGGTCACAACGTTCAAGCCCGCCTCCTGTACCATGCAAACGTTGCTCAACTCTTCCTTAATCTGCATGATCTCTTTTTCGAGCGCACCGATAATCGCGATGGTAGCCATGCCATTCCCCAAACCTATACGAAATTCTCAACCACGGTATGGTACCAGCATTTTGTTTGACCTCGTCAAACGAACACGTTAGGCCAGCGCAGCTCGGGTATCAAAGAATGTCTTAGCAATCGCAGCCACCAGCTCGCTCGAGCGATCGCTCCATGGCATCGATGTCATGATACTCATAATGTAGGTGTCGCCATCGACATCGATGAGGCCCGCATCGCGTGTCGAATAGCAACCATCCTCGCTAATCCAGCCGGCCTTGTTGCGCACCAGGGCTTGGTCGTCCGCAATGCCGTCGCGGATAAAGGACCGGGTCGTAGAGGCCAGAAGGCCCGACAGCCATTGCGACGTCTCGCTATCACGGCTCAAATACTCGCTCATCTCGCGCCACAACTTGGCCGAGGTGCGCGGGCAATAGGTGGGAAAATCACTCATCGGATCGAGTGCGGTATCGTAATCGATGCCAAGACTGGCAATCCAATCCTCGTAACCGACACGGTCAAACGCCGCGCGTAACGCAATAAACGAATCGTTGTCCGAATTAACGACCGCGGCATCGATCAGGTCGCGCACCGTCTGCCAACCCATGTTGTAGCCACCATAGGTGCCAAGGGAATCATCGAGTGAAACCTGACCCGTCTCGACCAGAGATTCGCAGATGTACAACGCATAGAGCGCCTTATAGCTACTCGCACCGTAAACCTCGACATCGGGGTTATACGTCACGCCCTTGCCGCTTGACAGGTCGTAGAACACCACACCCACATCGCCTAGCTCCTGCGCCCGACTCAGGGCATCCTGGAGCAAGGCAAGGCTCTCATCCTCCAAGGTAGGAGTCTTGTTATCCACCAACGAGAAGGTCTGAACGGTATCACCCGAAGGGATATCGTTGAAGTCCGCCTTCGAAAGTCTCGTCTTGAGATCTGCCGACGCTTTGGACTTTGAAACCTTCTCGTTTTGCGTCTGTACCGTTGACGCATCTGAGTGTGCCATTCGCTCCGACGCGTAGGTTTTGGCGGTAATTCCGAGGATAATAACCGCCAACGTTAGCATCCCAATGGCGGCAATCTTCGTCACGCGGATGCGAGCGTCAGCAAGGCCACGCGAAGGCGTGCCCTTCGTCTCATATCTGCTGCTATGCTGCGGCATATACTCGTCCCGCGATGCGTTGTTTCGCACGTGGTCTCCTGACTGCTACCGTTCATATACGAGCAGCATAATACCGAGCAGGCATTTCTTTCCAAAGATATTCAGCGGCGTTTAAGGCGTCTTTAAAGAAACCACAAGCGTATTTATCCAAATGGCGCGATTCTGTTGCGCATCTCCGCCCAAAACGCAGTTGCGGTGGAATAGTTCCTATTTGGTCGGCATAAGCCGAAAAACAAGAACTATTCCACCGCAACTTGGCGGGGCTCTTTGGCAATCAACTTGGTGCCCAGGGGCACTCATTTAAGTCTGTCCCCAATGAGTGCCTTTGGGGAGCGAATATGGCTCGCTAGCCGATGGCGTTTTTGAGTTCCGCGCGGCGCTTTTTCATGCCCGTCATGACGGCGTTGCGCAGCTCGGGCATGCGCGCGGTATCCATCTGGGGCACGCCCTCGAGCTTATAGGGAATGCCCAGTTGCTCGTACTTGACGACGCCCATCGTGTGATACGGCAGCATTTCCAAGCCCACCACGTTGTGCCATGGAGCGATCAGGCGACCGAGTGCCTCGCACTCCTCCACCGTGTCGGTAATGCCCGGCACTACCACGTGACGGATAACGACCTTAATCTTGCGACGCGCCAGCTCATCGCCAAACGCCAGAATGCGTGCGGGATCGCAGCCGGTCAGCTTTTTATGCTCAGCCGGATCGGCATGTTTGATGTCGAGCAGCACCATGTCGGTCTCGCTGAGAACGGCATCGAACTTCTCGGGATGGTTGGGGTCAAACGCATATCCGCAGCTGTCAAGGCAGGTATGCACGCGACCATCGGGGTTGTTGTGCATTGCACGGAACAGATCGGCCAAAAACTCGGGCTGCAGGAGCGGCTCGCCACCCGAAACCGTAATGCCGCCGCTGCGGTAAAACTCATGGTTACTCTGGAACTCGTCCATCAGGTGCTCGACAGTCACCATGGTGCCGCCGTTAACAGACCAAGTATCGGGATTGTGGCAATACGCGCAGCGCATGGGACAGCCTTGGACAAACACTACGAAGCGGATGCCGGGACCGTCGACCGTTCCCATCGTCTCGATCGAATGCACGCGACCCAGGGCAAACGCAGAGTCCTCGGGACGAGCGTCCACACCCTCGAGCGTCATCTCAGCCATTCCCGCTACCTTGCCTCTCTTTGGTTTTAGTTACATAAATACCAGAGCCATTCTAGCCCATACGCATGATGGCGAAACGGTTTAGCGGTCAATTGGGTTGTTCTATTTGACCCCACGCAAGAGCGGCGGGTAGGTTGTCGCAACCCGCCCGCCGCCGAGGCAATAGAAATCGATAGACGCCAGGCCTTACGCCTTGAGCGTGAGCACCGCGCCGAAGGCGGTCGGGCCGCAATGGCTCGAGATGACGCCGCCGACCTGAGTCCAGGTAATATCCTTAAAGCCCAAGTCGTGCGCATAGACTTCCATATCGTCCCGAAGCTCCTCGGAAAGGCCTACCGAATACGCCAGGCCAATGTGCGAGTAGTCAATCTCGCCCTTCGCAACCATGTGGTCAATAAAGGCGCGGGCGCACTTGAGCATAGAGCCGCGGAACTTCTTGGTTGCCACGAACTTGCCGCCCGTCACCTCAATGCAGGGCTTAATCTTGAGCAGGTGGGCGCCAAGGAATGCCACGTTGGACAGACGACCGCCCGCCTTAAGGAAGGCTAGGTCGGTAGGAACAAAGCCCAGCAGCACACGGTCCATGACGGAATTCGTAAATGCAAAGATCTCGTCGACGGTGGCATCGGGGTGAGCCTCAATGTATTTGGCAGTCTCTACGACAACGAGCGACTGGCCTACCGAGACAAAGCGCGTGTCCATGGAGAACACGTAGTCGCGCCCCTCTGCCGCAATCTTCGAGGACTGATGCGAACAGGTCGTGGCCTCGGAATACGCGAGATGCAGAATGGTCGCGTCGGGCTGCTCGGCATGGATACGGTCGTACACGTGAGCAAAATCCGCAGGCGCGCAGCCGCTGGTCTTGGGCATTACGCCGAACTCGTTGCAGCGCGAGTAAATCTCAAGCGGATCGATCGAACCGTCCTCGACGGTCTCGTCGCCAATCGTGACATGCATAGGCACGCGCACGATGCCGTAGCGTTCGCAGAGCTCTGACGTCACATCCGACCCAGACTCAACCACGATTACGTACTTGCCCATTATTATCACGACCCATCTCGACATTGGCTTTTCAATACATGGCACGCGCCGCCGCACTGCTGCACAACAGCGTCCAAGCGCCAAAGAGACGCCGCCCCTTGCACATAACAAAGGACAGCGTCTCCCTGGAAAACTCCGTGCTTATCTAGGATTCTACACGGTTTATTGAGGAGTGTTACTTATTCCGCAAACGGTCGCTATACGCGATAAACGGTAGTTCGTTGCGGCAACTGCGACACATTCCGCCCAGCAAGTCCAATCGTGCTCCACGCACGGTTAATGCGCGAGGCGGTAGAAATTCATCGACGCCGCACCCTTGGCATGAAACCCCATCGCCGGAACCGCCGGCGAATAGGTACGGCTCGTAAGTGCCGCCTCGCCGCCATTTGCAAAAATCTCGACCATCGTAGTGTCCGAAAGCACGCGTAGGTCGCGAAGCTCGCCGAGCTCAATAGACCTCCGGTCGCGCCCATAGCCTTCGTCACCCATATCGAGGGTAAGCATCCCGTCTGCATAGCACACAAAGACACCCTTGCGGATTTCGAGCTCGACCATCTTGGCGCCCTCGCAGGAAACCACAAGATCAAACAGGCGGCCCGGCTCCTCAACGGTTTCACCGCCTGTCGCGCGAACGCAGTCGCCGCGCATCCTCCCAATCTCGTGCGCCGGCTGCTGGCAGAGCTTACCATCGCGCATGCTCAGCTCTCGCGGCACCGTCAACGCGCACTGCCACCCGCGCGCCACCGTCGGGTTTTCCGCCGTCGCATCGGGGCAACCCGACCATCCGATCATCAAACGCCGGCCTGCAGCATCCTCAAAGGACTGCGGAGCATAGAAATCAAAACCGGCATCGACCATCGGGGGCATGCCCTGCCCGGTGATCTTAAAACTCGGCGCCTCCCAATCGGCCTCGATAGGGAACCACACGCACTGATGCGGATTGCGGTAACGCCAACCATCGGCAGGCACACCCTGCGGACAGCAAACGAGAACAAGCTCGCCATCAAGCTCAAACAGATCAGGGCACTCCCACATAAAGCCAAACTTCTCGCCCAGCTCAATGCGCGTCGCATAGCTCCAGACCCCTAAATCACGCGAAGTATAGACAAGCACGCAGCCACGGTCGTCTTTCGTACGAGCGCCCAGAACCATGTAGTAGATACCATCGTGCTCAAGGATCTTGGGGTCGCGCACGTGCGTACCGATATCGTCGGGGTAATCGACTGGTCCAACAGCCATGCGCTTCTCGCCCAATTCGTCGGGATTCTCGGCAACCATATGAATCTGGTTTTGCTCACGGCCCGTCAACACGTAGTCGTAATCATCGCGGTCAAAATGCTTGACGTTGCCGGTATAGAAGTAGTGAATCTTGCCATCGCGTACAAAGGCAGAACCAGAATACGCTCCGCTCGAATCCAAATCGGAATCGGGGAACAGCACGGGGCCGTGATTCTCGTACGTCACAAAATCCTTTGTCGTCAGATGGTTCCAAAGCACTGGACCGCCATGCGCAGCATCGAACGGATCGTATTGATGATAGATGTGATACGTATCACCAATCTGAACCAAACCGTTGGGGTCGTTGAGCCAGCCAAGCTCAGGCTCCACATGGAACAGAAGCCTATCGGGGTCGGACGCGATGCGAGCCGCCGTCTCATCCTGTCCGACACGCCACTGCTCATAGTCCGCGCGTGTCACCTTGTTTTTTTGATTTAACATCGCCGTTGACTTTCTCGTCTATGGGGAAGGACGCTCGACTCACACGAGTCGAACGCCCTTCCTCAAATGGACTTATCCTCAGATTACACTGAACGGCTCAACTAGAAGCTAACGTCGAAGCCAGCGCCAGCGCCCTCTTCATCGGTGGTCGGCACGCCCTTTGCCTTGTTGTAGGCAAAGATCAAGACGATCGGCACGATAAAGGCGATGAGATTGCCAGCCACATACCACACGAGGGTCTCGGGCGTGACGATGAGCAGGCCAAGCACGCCGGTCAGACCCTGACCGATAGCACGCACCTCAAAGAGCTTGACGAAGGCACCGCCGCAGCCTGCACCGATGCATGCGCAGATGAACGGAATGATCGAATAGCGCATGTTTGCAGCAAAGATAGCGGGCTCGGAGATTCCGACCAGCGTCGGGATAAAGGACGACATGCAGATGTTGCGCTCTTTGGAGTGCTTCTTGTGAATGAGGTACATACCGATGGCGCCGCCGCCCTGGGCGATGATGGAAACCGACCAGATGGCCTGGATGTAGTTGAAGCCAGTCGTGGCAACAAGGTTTGCCTCGATACCCTGGATGAACTGATGCGTACCGGTAACGACGAGCGGCTGCAGGAACGCGGCGAAGACAAAGGCACCAAAGACGCCCATCCTGTTGTACAGGATATCGATTACGCCGGCGAGGACGTCACCGATCAGGTTGCCGAGCGGGCCGAACACGGTGAACAGGGCGACGTTAGCAAGAATCAGGGTAACGGTCGGGACAAAGACGAACGAAACGACCTCGGGGATGTACTTCTGGGCAATCTTTTCGACCTTGGCCATAAACCAGGCAGTCAGGATTGCAGGGAATACGCCGCCCTGGAAAGCAACCATGGGAATGGATAGCGGACCGAAGTTCCAGTACTCAGCACCCGTCGGGTCCATAACGAACGTGTTGCGGTTCATAAGGCTCGGGTGAACCATGACGATACCGACGAGGATGCCCAGGATCGGGTTACCGCCAAAACGCTTGACCGCGCTGTACATAACCAGGACAGGCAGGTAGTCGAACGTGGTGGCGATAATGGCAAAGAAGCTTGCGAGGTTCTTGAGGAACTCGCTGTGATCGGCGAGGCTGCCTTCCATGCCAAAGAGGCCGTTGGCAACGATCAGCGACTTAAGGCCGATGATGATTGCAGCGCCGACGAAGGCGGGAATGATGGGGATAAAGATGTCCGAGAATACCTTGAGGACCGAGAAGAACTTGCCCTTCTTGTCCGCCTCAGCGCCCTTGACCTCGGAAGCACTGATCTCCTTAACGCCCGTCAGAGCCATAAACTCATCGTAAACCTTGTTGACGGTACCGGTACCGAAGATGATCATGAGCTGGCCGCTGTTGTACAGCACGCCCTTGACGCCATCGATGTTCTCGAGCTCGGCCTTGTTGTATTTGCTCGTATCCTTGAGCACCAGACGCAGACGGGTCACGCAATGCGTGGCGCCCTCGATGTTCTCCAGTCCGCCGACGTTGTCGACGACTTGCTGGGACACTGCCTTGTAGTCCATGTTCCTCTCCATTCCTTTTCTAAATCATAAAACGGTTCGTTGCCGCTACAGAGACGCGATCGTTGCGTTTGCGCACTTGAGCGCACCGTCGGTGACGGTAAGCGCCACACCCTGGCCCTGCTTGTTGCAGAAGCGAGCGTTGAGCGCAACATCATCGACAAAGATGGTCGCGATGTCGTCGTCGACGACCAGACGCACATGGTGAGTGCCCTCGCCCTTAAAGAACAACGGACGCTCGAGGCCCATGTTGTTGACCTGGAACCACGGGTACTGGGGAGCCGGCGTGAACTCGAGCTTGCCCTCGCGCAGGTTGGCGCGGAACTCATAGGCAAGACCGGTCTCGGCGTCCTCGGCGAACTTGACCGAGAAGCCGGCAGCGTTACCGCCGAGCTCAATGTCGGCATCGAGCAAGTAGGTGGAGCCGGCATCCGCGGCGAGCACCTGCTCGACCTTGCCCGACTCGCAGGAAAGCTCAAAGGTCTCGACTGCCTTAGCCTCGCCAAAGGCGCCAAGCATGCTGTCGGGGAGCTTGGTGCCGAGCGTTCCGTCGGCACGCTGAACGATCTCGAGGGGCATAAAGGTGCCACCCCATAGGTAAGAGCTGGGGTCGCCGCCCTCGTCACGCGTAGGAACCCAACCAAAGAGAACGCGACGCTCGCCATCGAATGCGGTGCGAGCGGCGTAGTACGCGCGGCCGTCGAAGGAGTCGTCAGCGGGGGTAATCCAAGGACCGTTGATGGACTTGGACATGCGGTAACGGGTCTTGTTGCCGTCGCTGTACTCGGAAAAGACGAGGTACCACCAGTCGCCCATCTTAAAGAGATCAGGCATCTCAAACATGGTGTACAGGCCCGGGTTCCACCAGTCGCCCTGGAACTCCCAGTTGGTCAGATCCTTGGAGGTGAACTTGACCAGGCGGCCGGTCATCAGACGCTTGTCCTCGCCCACACGCGTGCCGAGGATGAGCATGTACTCTTCGTTCTCCTCATCCCAAAGCACAAAGGGATCGCGCCAGTTGCGGTCATCGTAACCCTCCTGGGGCGGAAGCAGCGTCTCGGCGATGTTCTTCTCCCACTTGACGGCGTCGTCGCTCGTTGCGTGAAGAAGAACCTGCTTCATCAAACGTGCGCGGACCTTATCGCGATTGCAACCAGTGTAGAGCGCATGGTACTTGTCGCCCACCTTAAACACCGTGCCGGCATAAATGTACTGGTCGACTTCCTCGTCGCCGCCGCGCTCAAGGCTCTCGCCAAAGTCCTTGTAGTTGACGAAATCCTTGGTCGTAGCGAGTGCCCAGCCAAACGGCTCTCCGAAAGGTTCGGGGTTACGCGTGTCACGCTGATGATAGAGATAGAACGTGCCGTCCTCGCCGTACGGCATGATGTCGCCTACCCAAATTCCCTCAGGCTGGTAATACACCTTGTGCATCCGAGACTTCCTTTCCACGACATACTAACTCGGTACAATGGCAAGATATGTCAATCGTTTTCATATGTCAAACGTTTTCACGCCAATACGTCTTTTCGCAGTTCCAGTCGTCGGCAAACGGTTGACATATGCCGGTGAACGGTCATCAGAGGCGTTTGAGGAATTCTTTTGGCACGGGATGAACTACGCGGTTTTGCCCTCAATGAGTTCAACGGGGAGCTTGATATTCGATTCGGGATTATCGCCGTTAATAAGAGCGATGATGGATTGCGCCGCGAGCTCTCCGATGCGATCGATATCTTGACGTACGGTTGTTAAGTCAGGCATAAACGTCATAGTGCGGCGGGCACCATCCGCGCCCACGACCTTAATGTCGTCTGGAGCGCTCAAGCCGCGCTGCTTCATCACGTTGAGACAGATGGCCGCCATCGTATCGTCTCCCGCAAAGATGCCGTCAATATCGGGGTTCTCATCGAGGATCTTCGCAACGACCGCGCCCTTTTCGTCGTCGGGCTTAACGAACTCAACCTCACGGACAAGCGCGGACAAACCGGCCTGCTCAACAACATCGAGGTAGGCATCGGTACGCTTATTGGCAGGCATGCGCATGCGGCTATTGCTGCGCAGGCACAGGATACGCCTGCAGCCGTCATCAATCAGACGGCGCGTGGCGAGCTCGCCGATGCCATAGCTGTCACTTGCAATCTGGACAGAGCCCTCGCCAAGATCGCAGTCGATGCCAACCAGGCTCAAGCCCATCTCGGCATATGCCTCGGCACCGATATTGAGGGAGTTGACGATGACGCCGTCGACCATATTGCGGCGGAGCATGTCGATATAGGAACGCTCAAGATCAGGTCGATTGGCGCTGTTGCACAGCAACATCTTAAAGCCGTTTTCCGCCAACGTGCGCTCGACCGCCTGCACAACCTGAGCATGGAACGGACTGCTCACAAAGGGAACGATCATGCCGATAAGGTTCAGACGGCCGTTGAGCATGGCACGGGCGATATCGTTGGGCGTATAGTTGATGCGCTCCATCGCGGCGTGGACCTTATCGCGGGTCTCTTGGCTAATATAACCGCGGTTATTAAGCACGCGAGATACCGTAGTAGGCGAAACCCCCGCCACCGCTGCAACTTCCTTGATGCCAGGCTTAGCCGTATCCTTAGAACGAGCACCCTCGCGAGCCATAGCACCCTCCCCCATCAACATGTCATACGTTTACATACGAACAAAGCATACCCCAACAACAGCGGGATGACGGTAACAGTACAAGTAAGTAAACGACTCATCCAAATAATTAGGAGAGTTCCGCCTAACGGGTGACTACACAGGACCCCCGCCGGGGCTGTTTGGGCTACCTCCCAAAACATTCCGCAGGACGCAAGAAGCCCTCGCCGCACGAAGTGCGCAGCGAGGGCTTCTTACATGTCCGAGGACGTTTTGGGAGGTAGCCCAAACAGCCCCGACGATCCTGCAGGAGTTAAATCCCTTTAGAACTTGTCGTGGAAGGTACGCGCAATGACCTCGTCCTGCTGCTCCTTGGTGAGCGTGTGGAAGTTCACGGCATAGCCGGAAACGCGGATGGTCAGCTGCGGGTACTTCTCGGGGTGAGCCTGAGCGTCGAGCAGCGTCTCACGGTTGAAGACGTTGATGTTCAGGTGGTGGCCACCCTTCTCGGCGTAAGCGTCGAGCATGTGGACCAGGTTATCGGCCTGGGTCTCGGAAACTTCAGAAACCTTCATAATATGTCTCCTTCGATTAATAGGCGCCGGCCGAAACCGGCGCGCTAATCAGTAATCGTTATTGTTAGTATAGCACTAACAATAGTTACTCGCCCAGCTGATCAAGGTCGATATCGCCAAAGAACACCTGGTCCTCCTTGCCGAGCGCACTCGGGATGATGGAGAAGGTGTTGGAGATGCCGTCCTGGGCATCGCGGAACGGGAGCTTGGAAACCGAAGACAGCGAAGCGATGGCGCCGTGGCTATCGCGCTTGTGCATGGGGTTAGCACCCGGGGCGAACGGCTGGCCAGCCTTGCGGCCGTCGGGCGTGGAGCCGGTCTTCTTACCGTACACGACGTTGGAAGTAATGGTCAGAACCGAGGTCGTGGGCACGGAGTTGCGGTAGGTGTCGTTCATGCGGATGTACTCCATGAACTGGTGCACAACGTCGTGAGCGATCTGGTCGACGCGGTCGTCGTCGTTACCGTACTTGGGGAACTCGCCCTCGGTCTCGAAGTCGACGATGATGCCGTTCTCGTCACGGACGGGGTGGACCTTGGCGTACTTGATGGCGGACAGGGAGTCAGCCACGACGGAAAGGCCAGCGATGCCCGTAGCGAACCAGCGGTGCACGTGCTTGTCGTGCAGAGCCATCTGAATGCGCTCGTAGCAGTACTTATCGTGCATGTAGTGGATGATGTTCAGCGAGTTGACGTACACGCCAGCGAGCCACTTCATCATGTCGTTGTACTTGGCCACAACGTCGTCGTAATCGAGCGTATCGCCCTCGACGGCGCGATACTTGGGGCCGACCTGCTTCTTGGAGACCTCGTCAACACCGCCGTTGAGTGCGTACAGCAGGCACTTGGCCAGGTTGGCGCGGGCGCCGAAGAACTGCATCTCCTTGCCGATGCGCATGGAGGACACGCAGCAGGCGATGCCGTAGTCGTCGCCGTGGTAAACGCGCATGAGGTCGTCGTTCTCGTACTGGATCGAGGAGCTGGCGACAGAAGTCTTGGCGCAGAACTTCTTGAAGTTCTCGGGCAGACGGGTCGACCACAGAACGGTCATGTTGGGCTCGGGGCTGGTGCCCATGTTCTCGAGCGTGTGCAGGTAGCGGTAGCTCATCTTGGTAACGAGCGTACGGCCGTCGACACCCATGCCGCCGATGGACTCGGTGACCCACTGCGGATCGCCGGTGAACAGGGCCTGGTACTCGGGGGTACGGGCAAACTTGACCATGCGGAGCTTCATGATGAAGTGATCCACGAACTCCTGGATCTGCTCCTCGGTGAAGGTGCCGTTGGCAAGGTCGCGCTCAGCGTAGATGTCGATGAACGTAGAGGTACGGCCGATGGACATAGCAGCGCCGTTCTGCTCCTTGACGGCAGCAAGGTAGGCGAAGTACATCCACTGGATGGCCTCCTGCGTGTTGGTAGCAGGGTTGGAAATGTCGAAACCATAGGTCTCGGCCATCATCTTGAGCTCGCCGAGGGCGCGGATCTGCTCCTGCAGCTCCTCACGATCGCGGATGTTGTCGGCGGTCATGACCGTCGGGGTGGAAGCCTTCTGGGCCTCCTTGTCCTTGATCAGGTAGTCGACACCGTACAGGGCAACACGACGGTAGTCGCCGATGATGCGGCCGCGGCCATAGCCATCGGGCAGACCGGTGATGATGTGAGCCGAGCGGCAAGCACGCATCTCGGGGGTGTAGACATCGAAGACGCCAGCGTTGTGGGTCTTGCGCTCGAAGGTGTAGCGCTCAACAACGTTCTCGTCGACCTTGTAGCCGTGCTGGCTGGCAGCCTGGCAAGCGATGCGGATACCACCGTTGACGTGCAGCGCGCGCTTGAGCGGCTTGTCGGTCTGGAGGCCAACAATGGTCTCCTTGTCGCGATGGGCATTATCGATGTAGCCAGCGGGGTGGCTCACGATACCCGTGACGGTCTTGGTGTCCATATCGAGGACACCACCCTGCTCGCGCTCCTTAAGCAGCAGGTCGAGAACCTCGCCCCACAGCTCCTTGGTACGCTCGGTCGGACCTACGAGGAACGACTCGTCGCCCTCGTAGGGGGTGTAGTTCTTCTGGATGAAGTCTCGGACGTCAACCTCTCCCGTCCAGATGCCTTCCTTGAAGCCTTCCCATGCCTCCTGCATTGTGTAACCACGCTCCTAGTTACGTGTAATGCGGCGCTCTCTCACACCGCTGCTTATTGAATTCTTGAATTTTCGGCTTGCACTACCGGCTTCTACCGTTCTTCACCACACGTTGGTACAGGGAAAAACGTTTGTCCACCTTGGAACTGCAACCCAAAACCCAAGATTTCACCCGTTTGAGAAGGATAACATAGCCACCCCCTTCATCAGTGCTGTTATATGTTCCTTTTTTTATAACATAAGGGCTTTTTTTACAAACCTGCAGGAAATGCGAGCGCAAACAACTACCGTTCACCGATTTGTTTGGTTTTTTCCTTGCCTTTGTACGACGTTCACCCTAGCTGTTATGCCAGCTTTACCAGGGTAAAGTGCCTCTGAGTAGGCTTTAGGACATGTCTAACGATCTGCCCCTAACTTTGCTGGCACCGACGGTGTACGGAGGTCGCCTAAAGGTAGTTTTCTAGACATGTCCCAAAATCTACCGCATAGGGTGCGCGTGCAAGGGTATCATCTTTCACCGAAAATAGTTTCTAGTGTTAGGGGTTTTCGGTGGAAGATACCGATTTCCATGAGCTTGGGCGTCAGCTCCTTACCGAGTTTGGCGGCATTCACCAGCGCGTTTCGCGCTTTGTGGACAAAGCTCTCAGCGGCGAGATGGCTGTCATGCGCGCCCTTATGCTCGCTGGCGGTTCGCTCACGCCGAGCGAACTCGCTGATCGCGCCTGGGTCTCGAACGCCCGCATTGCCAATATCCTACGCGCTCTCGAAGCCAAGGGCTGGGTTGAGCGTGAGCACTCAAAGACCGACCGTCGTCGCGTACACGTCATAGTGACCGACAAGGGATTCCAGGATCTCGAAATCAAACGCCGGGAATTCGAGGAGCGCACCGCGGCTTTCCTCGAGCAGCTCGGCGAAACAGATACCCAAGAGATGGTGCGCCTTCTAAGACGTGCCAACGAAATTATCGACCGCAATCAAGAAAGGAGAGATGCCGAGTGAGGATTCTCAAGCTCTTTAAAAAGCATGTCCTGGCACTGTTCGCAGCGATCGTACTTATCGTAATCAGCTGCAACGCCGATCTGGCGCTGCCTACCTATATGAGCGACATCGTCGACGTGGGCGTGCAGCAAGGCGGCATCGCCTCGCCCGTGCCCGACACCATTCGCGCCGAATCGCTCGACGACCTCGAACTCTTTATGAGCACCAAGGACGCCAAAGCTGTGGAGGCCGTGTTTAGCAAGGCTGACAAAAACGGTATTCGAACTTACAAGGGCACCGAGGAAGAGCGTGCCGATGGAGGCAAGATTGCCGACATTATGAGCCTGCCCGAGACTGTCGTCCTTTCGCTCAACCAGGGCATCGACGCCAACTCCATGGGCGACATGACTGGCACGTCCGGCGAGAAAGACAGCGACGCCGCTCAGGCCATGCCCACCCCCGAGCAGATGGCGGCGATGACGCCCGAGCAGCTCGCCGAGATGCAGCAGAAGGCCGCAGCGGCGCAGAACATGCAAAAGCAGATTGATGCCGACGGCGGTAAAATCACCATGAAGGGCCTGCGTCTAGGCGTTGAAGGCGGCCTAATCGACCAGGGCAAGCTCGTCGAGGGCGCCAACGATATGGCGGACAAAATGGGCTCCATGTCAGGCTCCATCGTCACTCAGCGCGCCGTGAGCTATGTGCAGGATGAGTACAAGGCGCAGGGCATCGACCCCGCCGACGTGCAGAACGCCTACCTGGGCCGCATGGCGACCACGATGTTTGGTCTGTGTCTGGTGTCACTCGTCGCCACCATCCTGACCGGTGCCGTGGCTTCGCGCACCGCCTGCTCCATCGCCCGCGACCTGCGCCGCGAGACCTTCAACAAGGTTATGCACTTCTCGCCGGCCGAGGTGGGCAAGTTTAGCCAGGCCTCGCTCATCACCCGCTGTACCAACGACATTCAGCAGATCCAGATGGCCGCAACCCTGTTTATCCGCATGTGCCTGATGGCCCCCGTCATGGGCATCGTCGCTGTCATGCGTGTCCTGGCCAACCACACCGGCCTGGAGTGGACCATCGCCGTGGCCATCATCGCGGTCTCGGCCGTCGTCGGCGTGCTTATGGGCCTCACCATGCCCAAGTTCAAAAAGATGCAGAGCTTCGTGGACCGCGTGAACCTTACCGCCCGCGAGCTGCTCGACGGCCTTATGCCCATCCGCTCGTTCAACCGCGAGGAGCATGAGCTCGAGCGTTTTGACAAGGCTTCGCTCGACCTGATGACCACGCAGCTCTACACCAACCGCGCCATGAGCTTTATGATGCCGCTCATGATGCTGGTCATGAACTGCATCACCGTGCTTATCGTCTGGTTTGGCGCGCAGGGCGTGTCCGACGGCGTGATGCAGGTCGGCAACATGATGGCGTTTATCTCCTACACCATGCAGATCGTCATGGCGTTTATGATCCTCACCATGGTTTCGGTCATCCTGCCCCGCGCCGAGGTCGCAGCCGAGCGCGTAGAAGAGGTCATCACTTGCCCCACGAGCATCAACGACCCTGCCTCGCCCAAACTGCCTGCGACCAGCGCGCCGCGCGGTGAGCTGTGCTTCCGCGACGTGAGCTTCCAGTATCCCGATGCCCGCGCCGATGTCATCAGCGGCGTGAACTTCACCACGCATGCCGGTCAGATGCTCGGCATCATTGGCTCCACGGGCTCGGGCAAGTCCACGCTCGTGCAGCTGATTCCGCGCCTGTACGACGTCACAGGCGGCAGCATTTCGCTCGACGGCATCGACGTGCGTGACATGACCCTTTCCGAGCTGCGCGGCCGCATTGGATACATCCCGCAGCAGGGGCGTCTGTTCTCGGGCACCGTCGAGAGCAACCTCAAGTTTGCCGGCGACATGGTGAGCGACGAGGACATGCACCGGGCGGCACGCATCGCACAGGCCGAGGACTTTATCGCCGAGCGCGAGGGCGGCTACAACTCCCCCATCAGCCAGGGCGGTTCCAATGTCTCGGGCGGTCAGCGCCAGCGTCTGGCCATCGCCCGCGCCTTGGCAAAAAAGCCCGAGGTTGTGGTGTTCGATGACTCGTTTAGCGCCCTCGACTACAAGACCGACGCGCGCCTGCGCGAAGAGCTGGCCAAAAACGTTACCGACGCCGCACTCGTGGTCGTGGCCCAGCGCATCGCGACCATCATGCACGCCGATCAAATTATCGTGCTCGACGACGGCCACGTGGTGGGCACCGGCACGCACGAGGAGCTGCTGCGCAGCTGCCCGGCGTACCTGGAGATCGCACAGTCGCAGCTTTCCGCCGAGGAGCTGGGGCTTACCCAAGAAGAAATTGCAGCCGTCATGGAAGGAGGCGAGCGCTGATGGCAGACGAGACCAAGACTCAGATTCCCAAGCCCACCCGTCAGCGTGGTCCCATGGGCCGCATGGGCGGCATGCGTCGCGGCGAAAAGGCCAAGGACTTTAAGGGCACCATGAGGCAGCTGCTTGGCTATATCGGTCAGCACAAGATTGCCGTGTTTACCGCCGTCGCCTTTGCCGTGTGCTCGGTCATCTTTAACATTGTGGGGCCCAAAGTACTTGGCCAGGTTACGACCAAGCTGTTCGAGGGCCTGGTTGCCAAGGTAAACGGTACCGGCGACGTTGACTTTGCCTGGATCGCCAAGACGCTTGGCTTTTTGCTCTGCCTGTATCTGGCAAGCTCTATTTGCAGCCTCATCCAAGGCTGGCTTATGACCGGCGTCACGCAAAAGATTTGCTACCGCATGCGCAAGGAGATCGCCGCCAAGATCGCTGTCGTTCCGATGAGCTACTTCAACGGCCACAGCAAGGGCGACGTGCTCAGCCGCATCACCAACGACGTCGATACGCTCGGCCAGTCGCTCAACCAAAGCGTGACGCAGCTCATCACGTCGGTAACGCAGATTATCGGCGTACTCGTCATGATGCTGTCGATCAGTCTGCCGCTCACCGGCGTCACCGTGCTCACGCTGCCGGCAGCCGCGATTATCCTGACCGTAATGATTCACTTCTCGCAGCCGTACTTCCGCGAGCAACAGCAGGTCCTGGGCACCGTCAACGGCATTATCGAGGAGGACTTTGCCGGCCAGAACGTTATTCAGGTGTTCGACCGCGCCGAGGCCTCGATCGAGGAGTTCGACCGTCAAAACGACCGTCTCTTTATTAGCGGCTGGCGCTCGCAGTTCCTGTCGGGCCTGATGATGCCGCTTATGAGCCTGGTGGGCAACATGGGCTACGTGGGCGTCGTCGTGGTGGGCGCGCAGCTCGCGCTGACCGGCAATGCCACGCCCGGCGACATCCAGAGCTTTATCCAGTACGTTCGCAACTTTACGCAACCCGTGCAGCAGCTGGGCAACGTGAGCAACACGATGCAGTCGATGGCCGCCGCCACCGAGCGCGTCTTTGAGTTCCTGGCCGCGCCCGAGGAAGAGCAGAAGGCCGACGCGCAGATTCCCGAGAAGCGCCCCGGCCACGTGGAGTTTGACCATGTCAAGTTTGGCTACACGCCCGACAAGACCATCATCCACGACTTTAGCTGCGAGGCACAGCCCGGCCAAACCATCGCCATCGTCGGCCCCACCGGCGCC
Organism: uncultured Collinsella sp.; assembly: GCA_937958315.1. Taxonomy (GTDB): domain Bacteria; phylum Actinomycetota; class Coriobacteriia; order Coriobacteriales; family Coriobacteriaceae; genus Collinsella. The sequence continues at coordinate 23,596 of CALFGH010000009.1, forward strand.
GGCAAGACCACGCTCGTCAAGCTGCTGCAGCGCTTTTACGACGTGGACGGCGGTTCGCTGCGCGTCGAGGGTGTCGACGTGCGCGACTGGGACCGCGCGGCACTGCGCGGCGAGTTTGCCATGGTACTGCAGGATACCTGGCTGTTTAACGGCACCATCCGCGAGAACATCCGCTACGGACGCCCCGATGCGAGCGATGCCGAGGTCGAGGCCGCCGCTCGTGCTGCGCGCTGCGACCACTTTATCCATACGCTCGCCGGCGGCTACGACTTTATGATCAACGAGGAGGGTACTAACCTGTCGCAGGGTCAGCGCCAGCTCGTGACCATCGCCCGCGCCATTTTGGCCGACCGTCCGGCGCTGATTTTGGACGAGGCGACTTCCAACGTGGACACCCGCACCGAGGAGCTCATCCAGCGCGCCATGGATGCGCTGATGCAGGGCCGTACCAGCTTTGTCATCGCGCATCGCCTGTCCACAATCCGAAACGCCGACGTGATCTTGGTAATCCGCGACGGTGACATCGTCGAGAAGGGCACGCACGACGAGCTGCTCGCCCAGGGTGGCTTCTACGCCGATCTGTACAACTCGCAGTTCGACGAAGCGGCGTAAATTCGGCCGCAGGGAATGGATAATGCCCGAGAGCGGGGGCACAGGACAACCTGCGCCCCCGTTTTTTGTTCTGCGGCCCTCGAACCGCCTCCCCTGAAACTCGATCGACGACCTCTTCCAAGCCACGTGGCATCATTCCATTCCAGGACCAGCTGACGTTTACCCAGATAAAACCTGCCAAAATAAACCTGTCCCTTTTCGGCAGGTTTCGCTTGCACTTTAGCGTGCGACAGCGGATAATGCCGAGCATTCGACAATACGCTTATTGCTCTTTCTGTAGATTGAGGAGGCCCCTATGGCCATGGAATTCAAACGCAAGTTGCCAATCCCCATGGAGATCCGCGAGGAAATGCCGCTTTCCGCCGAGCTTACCGCCAAAAAGCAGGCATTCGATGCCGAGGTCGCCAAAGTCTTTACCGGCGAGGACGCACGTAAGGTGCTCATCATCGGCCCGTGCTCTGCCGACCGCGAGGACTCGGTGCTTGAGTACATGAACCGACTGGCCAAGGTCGCCGAGGACGTCAAGGACAAGCTCATCATCATTCCGCGCGTCTACACCAACAAGCCGCGCACCAAGGGCACCGGCTACAAGGGCCTGCTGCACAACCCCGACCCCGAGGCGCCCGATGACCTGCTCGAAGGCGTTAAGGCCATTCGCCATATGCACCTGCGCGTCATCGAGGAGACCGGTTTCTTTACCGCCGACGAGATGCTCTACCCGTCCAACTACCAGTACCTCGTTGACCTGCTGAGCTATGTTGCCGTGGGCGCGCGCTCGGTCGAAAACCAGGAGCATCGCCTGGTGTCGAGCGGCATTTCGGTGCCCGTCGGCATGAAAAATCCCACCGCTGGTTCCACCACCGTCATGCTCAACTCCATCTACGCTGCCCAGGCGCATCAGAGCTTTATCTTCCGCAACTGGGAAGTTGAGTGCGACGGCAATCCGCTCGCACACGCCGTCATGCGTGGCTACATCGGTCTCGACGGTCGTACCTACCCCAACTACCACTACGAGCACCTGGAGCGCCTGGCCGAGCGCTATACCGAGCATGCCGGCTACGCCAACCCGGCGGCGGTCATCGACTGCAACCACGACAACTCGGGCAAGCGTCCACTGGAGCAGTATCGCATTTGCAAGGAAGTGCTCGACAGCTGCCGCCGCAACGAGTCCATCTCCAAGCTGGTCAAGGGCTTTATGATCGAGTCCTACCTGGAGGACGGCAACCAGCCGGTTGACGGCGGCGTCTTTGGCAAGTCGATCACCGATCCGTGTCTGGGCTGGGAAAAGACCGACTACCTCATCCACGAGATCGCGGAGCGTATTTAGTTACGCGGTTTTACCAAACCGCGTAACGACTCGACGCTGCAAACGCCCCCAAGCGGCAATCTGACGTTCAATCGTCGGTCGCGTACCCAAAGTACGCTTCCCTCCTCTTTCGCGTCACCTTGCTCGCTTAGGGGCGTTTTCGCTGACTTATGCTCGACCTGCGATTGTTTTGCTTTAGGTCGCCTATTCGCTGTAGCGAGTGGCTATGGCAGCTTGCACCATGCCAGCGCTCATGAGGTAGGTCACCAAGAAGTAGCCACCATAGGCCGCCAGGAAGATTGCACAGGTGAGGCCCACGGTGCCGCCGATGCTCATATCTCCGAACGTGCTCACCATCTCGATGATCACCTTAAGTGCCACAAAGGAGTGCGCCAAACCCACTGCCAGCGGGAACAGGAAGAATACCGCTTGCTGAGCCATCACCGAATGGCGAATCTGGCGGTCGTCGCAGCCGATCTGTGCCAGTACACGATAGCTGCGGCTGCCGTCGGCCACGTTGGAGAGCTGCTGGATCGACAGTATCGCCGCGCATGCAACGACCAGTACAAAGCCAATGTAGATGGCCAGATAGCTAATCATGCCGTTCATCTGTGCCGCCTGCGTGTACATCTCGGAACGCGTGATGAAGACACCCCATGACCCCGGCTCCTTGCCGTCAACGAGCAGATTGTCGAGCATGGTGTATTTAATGCTCTCGTCTGCTTTGGTCACATCCATCCCCTGTTTGTAGTTAACGAGCAGGCTACTGGAACACGGCTGCAGATTAAGCTGGGACAGCAGCTCATCGGCTACGACCACGGTACCGGGATTGCTGCCCATCGCCGAGTTGGCGATGGCCGCCGTGTCCTCGTCCGACTTATCGGTTGCGGGCTTGAGCTCATGCCCGCCCAAGGTGAGGGTATGGCCGCCGGCCATGTATTTGGTGTACAGGTCGCCCAGCTCACCGCCCATATCACACGTAAGCAAATACTGGTCGCGGCCAATGCTCACCGGCTCCTCGCCCATCATCTGGCGCAGTTTGTTGTACTGGCTCGCCGGCGTCACAAACAGACCCATCGCATCGGCGTTGCTTCCCTCGAGCGCCTTGGGAAGCTTTTCGCCCATGGCCTTGCACATCTCGCCCGCCGCCACTGAGGGGCCCGAGCCGCCAAGCGGGTAACTCAGATACGAATCGATCTGCACATGCTCACCGGCAACATCGGCGATATTGACCTTCTTGCCGGTCTCGTCGTTGTTGTCCGCCGACTTGCGCTCGCCATGCCATGCAGCGTACAAATCGACCGTTGCATCGGCCAGCACCATGCGATCGGCCTCAGACGGATTGACATACTCCTTGTAGTAGTCGAGCGTTTCGGGCGTGTAATAGACATACGTCTGAGACACGTCAACAGGGTTATAGCGCTCCAGGTTTTCGTTCATCACATTGGCAATAGACATACCGCACGTCACCGAGGTGATGGCCAAAAACAGGATCATCGCGATGACGCCCATCGAAAAGCACACCGTATTGACCTTGGCCGAAAGCTGACGCACGGTAAACATGTTGAGGCCGCGCCAATACACGCTGCGCAGGCTCTGCAGCAGCTTGATAAGCATGCCCGAGAGTCCCCAGAACAGCGCAAAGGTGCCCACGGTAACCATAGCGGTCGTAATGCCAAACTGGCTCATGGCCTCTTGCAGCTTGCTGTCCGTCGCGGTTAGCGGGAACCCATCACGTAGCAGACGGTAATAGGCCACGCCCACAAGCACCACGCCCACGGCAAAGATGGCAATCGCGATCCAGGGGTTGCGTGTCTTGATGCTCTCGTTGCGACGCTCGGCACCCATAAGCTCGATGAGTTTGGTACGACGAACGACGCGCAGGTTCAGCAGTAGCGTGAGCACAAACATCACGAGCATACAGGCAAGGGTCAGGTTGAACGCATGCACCGAGAAAAAGAAGTGGAAATTGGCGATCTGTGTCTTAAAGAGCGAGGCCGTAAAGAATGTCATGAGCTGGGAGAGCCCCACGCCCAGCACAATGCCGGCGACAAAGGCCACGACCGATACTATCACGGTCTCGAGCGCCATGATCGTGGCGACGCGCCCGCGCCCCATGCCGAGCACCTGGTACAGGCCAAACTCCTTCTTGCGGCGTTTCATGATGAAGTTATTGGCATACACCATCAAAAAGGCCATGACACCGGCCAAAAAGTACGTCAGGTAACCGAGCATGCTGCCCATAACCTGCGCCAAGCCCTCTTCATCGATGCCGGCGATGTCGACCTGCATCGAAATGGTGTTAAAGGCATAGAAGACCGTGACGCCCAGGGTGAGCGTCAAAAGGTAGACGAGGTAGTCGCGGCCGGCGCGGCGGACGTTACCCCAAGCGAGTTTACAGAGCATCGGAGCCCTCACCGCCCATCATGGCAACGACCTCCATAATGCGGTCGAAGAACTCTCGGCGGTCGGTGTCGCCGCGGCGCAGCTCGGTGAAGATCTTGCCGTCGCGAATAAACAGCACACGGCTCGTGTAACTGGCGGCAAAGCTGTCGTGCGTGACCATGAGCACCGTGGCGCGCAGGCGGCGATTGAGGGCCTCCAGGCTCTCGAGCAGCAGGCGAGCGCTCTTGGAATCGAGGGCGCCGGTGGGCTCGTCGGCCATGATCATGGTGGGGTCGGTGACGAGCGCGCGAGCCGCGGCAACGCGCTGCTGCTGACCACCGGACATCTGGTAGGGATACTTGTCGAGCACCTGACTGATGGAGAGGCGCGCTGCCACATCCTGCACGCGGGTCGAGATCTCTGCCGAGTTTGTGCGGGCGATGGTGAGCGGCAGGGCGATGTTCTCGCGTGCCGTGAGCGTATCGAGCAGGTTGGAGTCCTGGAAGATAAAGCCGAGTTCCTCGCGGCGGAACTGCGAAAGCTTAGCCTGCTTCATGCGCGTAACGTCCTGCCCGTTGATGCGAATGGTGCCGCTCGTGGCGCTATCGATGGTCGACACGCAGTTGAGCAGGGTCGACTTGCCCGAGCCCGAAGCGCCCATGATGCCAACAAATTCGCCGCGGTTGACGGTAAAGCTGACGTCGTTGAGCGCGCGGGTCACGTTGCCCAGCGCCCCATATACCTTTTCGAGATGCGCGACCTCCAGTACTGGGGTCGCCATGTGCGTGGTTTGCATACCGAGTCCTTTCTTGCGATTAGTCTACGGCATCTATAGTCGCAAGAAGACGAGTCGGCTACCATCGATATGGCTTACGCTTGCCTTACCGTTGTGTAAGGTACGGGTAGCTACCCTGCCACTTGTTGATGTTGAGAGAGGACTCCTGTTGAAGACTGTTCATGTTGCCGCTGGGATCATTCGCAAGGAAGGATCCGATGAGCTGTTTGCCGTGCAGCGCGGCTATGGCGACATGCAGGGACTTTGGGAGTTTCCCGGTGGCAAGCTCATGCGCGGCGAGACGCCCGAAGACGCCGTGCGCCGCGAGCTCATGGAAGAACTGCAAGTAAAAGTCACCAACCTGCGCGATTTCTACACCGTTGAGTATGACTACCCCGATTTTCATCTCTCCATGGAGTGCTACTACTGCTCGCTCGCCGATGAATCCGATGAGCCGCAGAAGCACGACCGCCAACTCGATATCCGCTGGATTCCGCGCACCTCGCTTGCCACGGTTGAGTGGATGCCCGCCGACAAGGGGCTCATTGATGCCCTGATCGAGCTGAAGGAAGACCGGCTCGAGGCCAACAGCACTGCCAACGACGCCGAGGCCACCACGACCGACGAGCCCGCTTCCAAGCCCAAGCGCGCACCTAAGCGCCGCAGCAAGAAGCGCCCCAAGCCCGGTCTGCTCGACGGCATCGATACCTCGGACCTTTCCGCCGACGAGCGCGAACTGGTCCGCCGTCGCGCCGCTATAAAAAAGTCCATGAAGGGCAACAAGCGTGCGAACACCAAACCCGAGCTGCTCGTTCGCCAGCGTCTGCGCGCCGCGGGCCTTACGGGCTATCGTTTGGAATGGAAGGTTCCCGGCAAACCCGATATCGCCTTTCCCGGGCGCAAGATCGCCATCTTCGTCAACGGTTGCTTTTGGCACCGCTGCCCTAAGTGCAACCCGAGCCGGCCCAAGCGCAACGTTGAGTTTTGGGAGGCAAAGTTCCGTCGCAACGTCGAGCGCGACCGAGCCGCCATCTCCGCGCTTACCCAAATGGGCTGGACACCCATAACCATCTGGGAATGCGAGCTCAAAAAAGACCGCATCGACGCCACGATGGAAAAAGTCATCGAGCAGGTGCGCGCCGCAGAGCCGCAGCGCTAGGAACGAGCCGCCCACACGCCTCACACAGGCGAGCCACATCCGCGCCACAAACCTTAGAAAGCCCTTAAGCTCAAAACCTTTCAAGAGTGTTACTCGATACTTCTGACCTGCAGTTTCATCGTAACACCAAACCAGGTTAAGCCTTTCTTTAGCGCTTCTTTGCAGCAGCCGCGGCATAATACTGCCAGCGCACGGGACCTAGCAGCATACCCCGAGCGCAATCTTTTGGTGGACATCGAGGAGGCCGCATAAGCATGCATTCTTCCAATGACGCAGCACAGCAGCCATCCCTAAATCATGCAAACCTTTTCTCCTTCCCCCCGACACAGAGAAACGGCCTTCTCGACTCCCCCACCACAAAATCCAAACGCTCAACCGACCAGAGCCTCAACCTGCGGGCATCGTTCGAAAAGCTCCAAGCATCCCTAGACAAAACCTTCCCCAACCAAGCCCGGGCATACTAATCCCCCATCAGCAAAGAAGCCCTAACGCTCCAATTTTTTCCCGCCCTAACGCCACAAGGGCGACGACCTCGAGCAGGTCAACTTGGGAGGAACGAGGGCTTAGTTCCCCAATCTTTCCGCAGGGGGCAAAAAGCCTCGCCGCACGAAGTGCGCAGCGAGGCTTTTTGCATGCCCGAGGACGATTGGGGAACTAAGCCCTCGTCCCTCCCCGGGATATGTAGCGAGTCGGAGTACCCTTGCTGTTACTCTGCCTTGCCCACAGAGTTGAGGTTGGTCATGCGGATCTTAACCAGCTCGGTGATCTCACGCATGCCCTCCTTGGCCGGCTTCTTGGGATCGAAGCAGGCGGGGTTCTCGGCCATGTAGGCCATGAAGCCCTTGGTGTAGGCCTGACGCAGCTCGGTGGCGTAGTTAACCTTGCAGATGCCGTTCTTCACAGCCTCGGCAACCTGCTCATCGGGCACACCGGAGGTGCCGTGCAGAACCAACGGCACGTCGACGGCGTCGCGGATGGCCTTGACCACGGACTGCTCGATGTGCGGATCGCTCGTGTACACGCCGTGGCTGGTGCCAACGCCAATTGCGAGGGAAGTGCAGCCGGTGCGCTCGACGAACTCCTTGGCCTCGGCAGGATCGGTGTAGGGGCTCTCGCCCTCAACCGCAGGACCGTCGTCCTCCTTGCCGCCAACCTTGCCGAGCTCGGCCTCGACGGGCACGCCCATGGCGCGGCCAGCATCGGCGACGGACTTGGTCAGGGCAATGTTGTCCTCGAAGGACTCGTGCGAACCGTCGATCATGACAGAGGTGTAGCCAGTGCGGAAAGCCTGCATGCAGCGGTCATAGCCATCGCCGTGATCGAGGTGCAGAGCGACGGGCACGGAAGCGCGCTCGGCGGCAGCCTTGACCATGCCGTAGAAGTAGTCCAGACCAGCGGTCTTGATGGTGCCCGGGGTGGTCTGCATGATGACGGGGGACTTGGTCTCCTCGGCAGCGGCCAGAACGGCCATAACAAACTCGAGGTTCTCGACGTTGAACGCGCCGACGGCGTAGTGGCCGGCCTGAGCGTCCTTGAGCATCTTTTCGGTGGTAACAAGTGCCATGAGCGTTTGCTCCTCTCCCTCGCCCGCATCTGGACATCGGGCGTAGTTGTTCACAAGGCGTTTTACCTTGCGTTTTGCTGCGCTCATTGTATGAAATTCAGCAGCTTTGCACGTGCGAGATATTGAGCCCATGCAGGTCAATACAGTCATTTTTGAAAAGCAAACGGAAGAAATTTGAGCCGAGTGAACATGTTAGATATTGAATTTTGGGCGTTCAGTGTCTTTCTTTTATAGAAAAGATAAGTAATCGAAAGGTGTTTTCTTACTCAAAAAGAAAATGAACGAAAATAGAGTCAACACAATTCCTGCAAATTTCAGACGATGATGGAGCAGATATGGCCCACGCAACAACCCGAGCTTTCGCCGACGAGCGTCGTTCCGCCATCATGGAGATGCTCGATCATAATGCCTCGGTGCAGGTAGCAGAAATCGCCCAGACCTTTGGCGTGTCCTCCGTCACCGCCCGCGCCGACCTGGACGCGCTCGCCGAAGCAGGCAAGCTGCGCCGCACACATGGTGGTGCCGTATCGCTCCACAAACGCCTGACCGTCTCCACGCAGGATCGCCGCATCAATGTCAACGTCGCTGCCAAGCAGGCCATCGCGCAAAGCGCCATCGAGCTCGTCAATGACGGCGACATGCTGCTCGTCGACTCGGGCACCACGGCGCTCGAGTTCGTCCGGCTCCTCGATCAGCGCGACGGCATCACCGTCATCACGGCCGACATTACCATCGCCGATTACATCGACGAGAGCATGCCCTCAGTCGATGTCGTCATGCTGGGCGGGGCACTGCGCAAAGGCCATCGCTATCTGTACGGCCCACTTACCATGCAGGCGCTCCAAATGGTCCATGCCGATCTGGCCGTCATGTGCCCCGGCGCCTTTGTCCCCCGTTGCGGCTTTACGACTGACTTTCCCCAGATGGCCGAGACCAAAGCGGCTATGGTCGGCGCCGCCCGTCAAAGCGTCACCCTCATGGACGCCAGCAAGGTTAACGGACGCGGCATGTACCGCTTTGCTGAGCTGGCAGATGTCGACACCATCGTGATGGACCGTGACCCCGATCATGCCGTTGCCACCTCAATCGCCGAGATCGTCGACGACGCCCGCCCAAATCTCCTCATCGCTGACGCTTAAACAAAAAACCACCACAAAGGTGCCTGTCCCCTTTGTGGTGGTTTGCTCGTTAAAAGCGATATATCGCTACTTGGAAAGCTCGTCGGCGAGGACCTCGATCTGAGCGCGCGAGGCGTCGTTGAGCGAACCCAGGACGGTCACTTTGTTCTGCGCCAGGGTGATGTCCTTCAGGCCCTCGAGCTCCTTGGTCATAACCTTAGCGGCGGTAGGTGCCCAAGAACCGGCCTCGACGAGCGCCACGGTGCGGTTCTGGTAGGCATGCTCGGCGAGCGTGTGGATAAAGGTGCTCATAAACGGGAAGATCTCGCCCTGATAGGTGATAGAGGCGAGCACCAGACGGTCATAGCGGAACGCATCCTCAACAGCCTCGGCCATATCGTCGCGAGCCAGGTCAAAGACGGAAACCTTCTGGCCGCGGGCCTCGAGCGCAGATACGAGCTCTTCAACGGCAGCCTTCAGATGCCCATACACACTCGCATAGGCAATCGTGATGCCCTCGTCCTCGGGCTGATAGCTCGACCAGGTGTTGTAGGTGTCGAGGTAATAGCCCAGGTTCTCGCTAAGAACAGGACCGTGAAGCGGGCAAATGATCTGGATGTCCAGATTGGCGGCCTTCTTGAGCACGGCCTGCACAAACTTGCCGAACTTGCCCACGATGCCAAAGTAGTAACGGCGCGCTTCGCAAGCCCAGCCCTCGGGATCCTCGATGTCGTTGGCGCCAAACTTGCCAAAGCCGTCGGCACTAAAGAGCACCTTGTCGGTGGACTCGTAGGAGAAGATCACCTCGGGCCAGTGCACGTTGGGGGCGCCGACAAACGTTAGACTGTGGCCACCCAGGTCGAGCACGTCGCCCTCTTTGACGACCATCTTACGCTCGGGGTAGTCGGTGCCAAAGTAGTTGACCATCATGCGGAAAGCGCCCATGCTGGCCACGATCTGGGCCTGGGGATAGCGCTCCATAAAGGCGGCGATACCGGCGGAGTGATCGGGCTCCATGTGATGGACGACCAGGTAGTCGGGCGTACGTCCATCGAGCGCGGCCTCGAGGTTGCCGAGCCACTCGTCGACAAAACCACCGTCGACCGAATCGGCGACAGCGATTTTATCGCCCAAGATAACGTAGCTGTTGTATGCCATGCCGTTCTCGGACACGTCGTACTGGCCCTCGAACAGGTCAATGTCGTGATCGTCGACGCCAACGTAGCGGATATCCTTGGTGATCTCCATCAGGCAAAGCCTCCTAGATAGACAAAAGAGCCCGTCTATCATAGCACTCGGCTGCATCCCAACAGCTATCTGCCGGCATCCTTACCGATTGTTATTGAAATGCGATAAATCGCCGTTTATCAGCACAAACTATGCGCGCGGCATCGCCGTGCTATGTCGAATAATGAGCTGGCCGGGAATACGAATGGCAACGGTTTTGCCCGCCGTACCCACCTCGGGAACCGCATGCTCGAATACCTCGCGTCCGCGCTGATGTAGATCGAATCGCACGGTCGTGAGCTCGTTGTGTGCCACAAAATCATCGAGCGAATCGTCGACGCCGACCACGCTTACGTCCTCGGGCACGCGCAAGCCGCTATCGCGCAGCGCTGCAATGGCGCCGTTTGCCATCTGGTCGTTTGCCGCATAAATCGCCGTCATGGTGCGATCGTGCTCGGCCAGGTACCTGCCGGCCTCGTAACCGCTGTTAGCAGACCAGTCACCCTCGAGCGGCTCTACCGGCTCGATGTGTTTACGCTCGAGAGCATCTTGCCAACCGGCGCGACGAAATTGCTCGTCGACCGAGAACGACGGGCCGCCGATAAAGCGAATCTGCTCGTGTCCCAGCTCAAACAGATGATCCATGAGCAACAGCGAGCAGCCGTAATGATCGGAGTCAACCGTAGTCACCCGCGGGTGCGCATACATGGTAACGATGACCGTGCCAATACCCGGCAACGGATCGAACGTCTCAAAATCGGGAGCCATACGGCTCATGCCGATAATGATGCCGTCCACGGGCAGCGCGGCCATACGACGTGTTGCCTCGGCAAGAGAGAATTCCTCGGTCTTGGACATCTCGACCAGTGTGATGGCGCAATTATGCTCGCGAGCAGCGCTGGCGATGCCGTCGATCATTGAGAGGTTGCCAAACTTGGTGACATCGTTGACGCACAGCCCGACCGAATGGTAACGGCCGTCGCGCAGCGAGCGACCGGCATAGCTCGGACGGAAACCGAGCTCCTGCATGGCCGCCTGCACGCGCTTACGCGTCTGCTCGTTCACGTTGGGCAATCCGTTGGCAACGCGCGAAACCGTCTGCTGCGAAACACCGGCAGCGCGGGCAACGTCGGCCATGGAAACCGGACGCGAACTAATATCGTTGGACGGGCGCCTTGCCACAGGATCACCTTCACCCTTGCGAAATCTGAATAGCGTGTATGCCGGCCCGGGCAGAAATACATCCCGCGCCGAGGCCCGCTATCGTCGGACGCATGTTAACGTACTCTACTTTTTCGACCTGCATCTCTTCTGCTTTATAAGTCCATACGACAGTACCGTTCACGGCTGTATTTCTACCGATTACCGGATTCTCAAAAAGTGACAAGCGTTGTGTTATGAGTACGTTAACATAGCCCGTAACGTGCGGTATCGTGAACACTTGGTTCATGCCGCTTCAAGTTGTTAACGTACTCATAACGACGCAAAACTCATCCGTGCGCGCCAAAGAAAGGACCCCCATGACCACCCCCGACGAAAAGACACTCGCCACGCTCACCAAGCTGTTTGAGGAGGAGTTTGGCCCCATCGGCGATCGCCAGGTGCTCTATGTGCACGCGCCCGGCCGTTCCGAGATCAGTGGCAACCACACCGACCACGAGGGCGGCCACGTTATCGCCGGCTCGCTCGATGTCGCTGTCGACGGCATCGCCGTGGCGACCGACACCAACAAGGTTCGCGTTGCCGACGAGGGCTATCCCACGTTTGAGATCACGCTCGACACGCTGGATATTCAAGAGTCCGAGAAGGGCACGTCCGCGAGCCTCGTACGCGGCATGGCCCACGAAATCGCTGCCCTGGGTGTTGAGCCCCAGGGCTTTGACTTCGCCTTCACCTGCTCCGTCCCCTCGGGCGGCGGCCTTTCCAGCTCCGCTGCTGTCGAGGCGGCATACGGTCGCGCCATGGAGGCGCTCTGGGGCGCACCCGCCATCGAGCCCGTCGCGCTCGCCCAGATGAGTCAGCGCACCGAGAACAACTATTACGGCAAGCCCTGCGGTCTGATGGACCAGGCCGCCGTGTGCCTGGGCGGCCTTGCCTACATGGACTTTGAGGACCAGGTTCAGCCTAAAACCCAGAAGCTCGAGCTCAACTTTGAGGATCACGGCTATGCGCTCGTGCTCGTTAAGGTCGGTGCCGACCACGTGGCCGCCACCGACGACTACGCCGCCGTTCCGCGCGAGATGCAAGACGTCGCTGCCGAGTTTGGCAAGACACGCCTGTGCGAGGTAAACGTGGCGGACTTTGACGCCAAGCTCCCCGAGCTGCGCGCCAAGCTGGGCGACCGCGCCTGCCTGCGCGCCGTTCACTACTGGTACGAGAACGGCTTGGTCGACAAGCGCTGGGCAGCCCTGAACGCCGGCGACATCGACCAGTTCCTGGTCCTGACGCGCGAGTCCGGCGCCAGCTCCGCCATGTACCTGCAGAATGTCGTAGCCAAGCTGGGCTCCGAGCAGCCCTCGATGTATGCCCTGGCACTGGCCGAGCACGTGCTCGACGGCCGCGGCGCCGTCCGTATCCACGGCGGCGGCTTTGGTGGCACCATCCAGGCCTTCGTGCCGCTCGATCTGGTCGACACCTTCATTGCCAAGATGAACGGCTGGCTGGGCGAGGGTTCTGCCCGCCACTACGCCATCTCTGACAAGGGGGCTTACGCGGCATGGCTGTAATGACTGACGTGCGCGAGGCCGCGCAGAACCTAATTGAGTACGCCATCCACCGATCGATGATCGGCCAGGACGATCGCATCTGGGCATACAACACCATTTTGGAGTGCATCGGCGCCACGGGCCCCGCGCTCGACATGACCTGGGCGCTCCAGGTTGAGAAACTCTCGCTCTTGCACCCCGATACCCTGCCCAACTTTGACCTTGAAGGCACGCTCGCCGCGCTTGCCGAGGCCGCCGTTGCCAACGGTGCTGCCGAGGACACGGCATCGGGCCGCGACCGCGTCGCCATGCGCATCATGGGCGCGCTCAT
>CALFGH010000010.1 GCA_937958315.1 uncultured Collinsella sp.
GCGAAGATCTTGTTCTCGCCGTCGATGTTGGTGATCTGGTGGACGAAGCCGTTGTCCTCGGCCTGGCGCAGGATGTCGTAGACCTCGTCGCGCGTCACGTAATGGCCGCGGTCGGTCTCGACCACGTAGTCGGCCATATCGCCCACGGCGATGCACCAATCGGCCGGGTCGTCGGCGCAGCCCTCTCCCATCACGCGACGGCTCGCGCGGCAGCTGCAGGTGCTGGCGGCATACTTGCCCTCGTATTTGTCGAGCCAGTGCTCGATATGCTCAATCGGCACCGAGGTGCTCGAAGCATCGATAGCCTTCTCGACCGGAATGACGTGCATACCGATACCGGCGCCTCCGGGCGGCACCATCGGCGTGGCTTTGGACAGCGGCCCCTTGGACGCCTGCTCAAAGAACTTGGCATAGACCGGATGCTCCTCGAGCTGGCTCACGCGCATGTTGAGGAACTCGGCGGAACCCGGTACCAGCATGGGCAGCACCCACTGCTTGGCGCGCTCGGGGTTTTCCCAGTTGTACTCGAGCAGACCCGTGTAGCTCATGTCGTCGAGCATCTTCTCGATCTGGGCCTCGGGCATGCCGGTGAGCTTGACCATCTCGGGCAGCGTGTAGGGACGGCGCATCTTCATCTTGCAGAGCACCTCGGCCTGCTCGTCGGTCGCGGCCTCGGCAAACGACCAGTACTCGTAGCCCAGCAGCTCGTCGCGATGCAGCAGGCGGTTGGTGCAGTGCTCGCACAGTTTGACGATGGCCTCGCGCGGATGCTCCGGCAGCGGCGGCACAAACTCCGCGCCGATATCGGGCTCGGTGTAGCTAATCCCCGGTCCGTTGAGAATCATGGTTGTCCCTTCTCTTGCCGCAGCCCGACGAGGCCGCAGCGCCCCTCTTTTTTTGCAGGTCGGGCATGCCCCATGCCGTTCACCCGCCATTGTTGACATTGTGTCAAAAATAGTATTGACGAACCGTCAACAATATTCAAGACTGTTAGGTGAACGGTCAGGCAAAAGAGGATGAAAGGCGGCAAAACATGGGCGACAACACAGCAGATACCTCTGTGGTCGATGCCGTCCCCGCATCCGATAGCGCGGCAAAGCGCTTGACGGGCGACGAACGCCGTCGCGAGATCCTCGATGCCGTGCGCACCGTGAGTTCCGAGCTGGGCGTGTCGCATCTATCCGTCTCGGCCGTAACCAAGCGAGCCGGCTGCACGCGCTCGCTGTTCTACCACTACTTCGCCGACATGGACGCCGCCGTCACCGCTGTCATGGACGAGGCAATCGACGGTTTTATCTCCGAGCTCGAGCAGTGGAACGCCGGCCGCACCGTCGGTGATATCGAAGGCGCGCTCGACACCGTCGCCCCGCTCTTTAAGCGTCTGGTCGTGAGCGGCCACGAGCTGCCGAGCACGCTCACCTCGAGCAGCGGTGCGCTCTACGGCGGTTTTTTGCACAACGTGGTCCAGCGCGTGGCGCAGTATATCTGCGACACCACCGTGGTGGATTTTGTCGCCCATCATGAGCTGCGCATCGACCATGTCTACGAGACGTTCTACACCCTCATCATGGGGTTGTTGATGTATATCCGCACACACCCCGATGTGCCCGACGAGACGGTCAAGGAAATCATCGCCTCGACACTCCACATCGAGGGCTATACCGCCAAGTATCCGGAGCGCAAGCCCCAGAACTGACGACATTTGGCCAAACTGCCCGCGATCAGAAGAGGGGCCGCGGGCGTGTGAAAGGAGAGCAGCATGCTGTTCGATGTTTGGGGTAGCGATACCCTTATCCACTGGGCTGGCTGGGCCATGGTCTTTATTGGCCTGATCGTGCTCAACGAGGTCGGCCGCCGCACCAAGCTGGGCGCGGCAATCATCTTTGGCGTGGCTCCGCTGGCCATGACCATCTACTGCGTCGCCATCGCCGTGGGCGTTTCGCAGGGTGCCGAGTGGGCGCTCACCAACCCCACCCATGTGTACCAGAACAGCTGGTTCCACTACGCCAAGGTATACGCGGCGCTGGCCGGTTGCTGGGGCTTCATTGCCATTAAGTACCAGTGGGGCAAAATCGGCAAGGCGCATTGGTTCCGCGCATGGCCGTTTGTGATCGTCGCCATCAACATCATGATCGCCGTCGTGTCCGACTTCGAGAGCGCCTATCACTTCTTTGTCCTGGGCCAGTCCACTTGGGTCACCTCCGAGGGTGCCACGCAGCTTGCCGGCTGGAACAACGTGTTCAACGGCATCGCCGGTCTCATCAACATCTTCTGCATGACCGGCTGGTGGAGCGTCTACGCCTCCGAGGATCAGACCGACATGCTGTGGCCCGACATGACCTGGGTCTACATCATCGCCTACGATATCTGGAACTTCTGCTACACCTACAACTGCCTGCCCACCCACTCCTGGTTCTGCGGCTTTGCGCTGCTGCTGGCGCCCACCGTCGCCGCCTTTATCTGGAACAAGGGCGGCTGGATTCAGAACCGCGCCTTTACGCTTGCTATTTGGTGCATGTTTGCCCAGGTGTTCCCGTACTTCCAGGAGGAGTCCATCTTTGTGGCCCACTCCACGCTCGACCCCGGCGCCGCCACCGCGGTCTCGATCGCTGCGCTGATCGCCAACGTCGCCGCGATCATCTACATCGCCTACCGCGCCAAGAAGCTCGGTCGCAATCCCTACAAGCAGGATGTCTTTGAGGGCACCAGCGATTGGGAGAAGGCCACCGCTCGTCGCGCCAAGGTCGATTACGCTCACGCCGAGTAACGCGCCTGGCGCAAACATCGCTTGAGTACGAAGCCGCGTAGCCGGCTCCGCGCAACTCAACGCATTGCAGAGCCCCCGGAATGTGATTCGTCCGCGTTCCGGGGGCTTTTTGCTGCCGCGAGGATGCGGCTAAACGATGCACTCGGGTTAAATCGGATCTTATATTTCGCATGCGCTTTATATGGCTCCATTTTTGGGTACAGTGTTGTCCCGATATTGAGCTTGGGGGATATATGAAAGATGAGACGATAGGCCAAGAGGATGCGGCCCAAGATGCAGAAGCGTGTACCGAGGCCCTGGAGAGCCTTGACCAGATCGCACTGGCCGAGATTGCGTTTGACGATTCGAGCGTTGATGTGCGAGATGAGCCGGAAATCGAAGCGCAGCCCGATGATCAGGATGCAAAAGACGATGGCGCCGCGCCCACCGAAGACGAGGCGGGGCACGAGGAATCCGAATGCGAGGCCGACGACCAGCCCGAATCCGACACGAGCGAGGAAACCATCTTGCTCGACAGCTTGCCCGCCGAAGATTCGCTGACCCGCGAGCTCCCTGGCTTAGGCTCTGCGCCTGCCGTAGACGAGACCATCGCCATGGGCGATATTCCCCTGCCGTCCGTTCCCT
>CALFGH010000011.1 GCA_937958315.1 uncultured Collinsella sp.
CGTTACGAGCGGCAAGCCCTGCAAGCCCGGCACATCGGAATCGCTCATGATGCCCGCATCGATGTTGCGACGCGACGTCTCGCCCGTCTGCTCGTCGAGTTTGGTCGCCAGCGCCAGGAACTCCTGGGCGCCGAGTGCAAACATCGGCGAGGCCAGCAACGGCATAAGACCCTGTGCCGTATCGGCCGGATTGGCGAGCGCGCAGACCAGGGCACGCACCGTCTGCACCTCGGCTGCCTGGGCAAAGACTGAGCCGCCCGCGATCACGCAGTCGAGCCCCTGGTCGCGGAAGGCCTGTGCGTAGACGTCGGCATTGGTCATGCGACCCAGCAGCAACACCATATCGCCCTGGGGCTGCCCCGCTTTGACGAGCGCTTGGAACCGCTCCGCAATCGCACGAGCTTTCGCCTGCGTTCGCTCCTGCGTGCTACCACCGGCAACGAACAGCGCCTGGCGGCGCGAAGCCTTTGCCTTGAGCTTGTCCTTGCGTTTGTCGCTCGGTTCAAGATCCAAGAACCCCTGCATCAAACCACCGGTGTCGCCGTCAAAGACGCGCGCCACGTAGCGCAGCACCTCGTCGTGGCTGCGGAAGTTGCGCACGAGTTTGACGAGCTCGCCGGCGGGGGCATCGGATGCGACAGTCGTCTCGGGAGCAGCAGAGGAGCCCACCTTGCGCTCCTGGCGGCGAAACACCTCAACCTCGGCGCCACGGAAGCGGTAGATCGACTGCTGCGCATCGCCCACGGTGCACAGCGCGCGCTCCCCCGCGCCCGTCAGGTAACGGATCAAATCGACCTGCATCTGATCGGTATCCTGGAACTCATCGATCATGACCATCTTAAAGCGGCCCTCATAGGCAGCTCGAATAGCCGGATAGTCGCGCAGCGCCTCGTATGCCATGCGCAGCAGGTCGTTGTTATCGAGCGCGGACTGGTCGGCCTTGAGCGCACGGTACTCCGCCTCTACGGCACGGGCAAGCCCCACCAGCGCATCGAGCGCCGGGCCGCCGCAGGCAAGCACGATATTGATAAACGCATCGGCGGCCTCGGCCTTGAGTAGCTCCACCTGCTCCTTAGGAAACGCCTTGCTCGCCCGAGGCATACTGCACGACATCATGAGTCGCGCCGCATCCTCCATGGTTTTGCCGCTCGCCTCAAACGCGTCGATGGCGTCGAGTGCCACCTGCGCTTTCTCGGTCGTGGCCTTGCTTGCGCCCAGCGCCGCACGATAGGCATCGGCAAGCGCCGAGGTGTCGGC
>CALFGH010000012.1 GCA_937958315.1 uncultured Collinsella sp.
GAGCACGAGGCCGCGGGCGCCGATGCGGTGGTGCACTCGGTGGCCGAGCTTGCTAAACTTTTCGCTATAAAAGTATGTGATGTGAGGGGCGGGCACGCTCGCCGCTCATTGGTAAGGAGGTCGTCCATGAATCAGGTGGAGCAGAGCGTTGCCGAGTATGTCGACGAGGTCTGGGAGGATGTCGTCGCCGATATCGAGCAGCTGGTGAGCTATCCGTCTGTTGCCGTTGCTGCCGATGCGGAACCCGGTGCGCCGTTTGGCCGCCCGGTCCGTGATGCGCTCGATTGCGCGCTCGGCATTGCGCAAAAGCTCGGCTACCAGACGAGCGATGACGAGGGCTATGTGGGCATTGCCGATATTCCGGGCCGCGGCGATAAGCAGCTCGCGACCATCTGCCATGTGGACGTGGTACCCGCTGGCCCCGGTTGGAACACCGACCCGTTTGCGATGGAGCGCCGCGAGGGCTGGCTGCTCGGCCGTGGCGTGATCGATGACAAGGGTCCGGCGGTGTTGTCGCTCTATGCCGGCGCCTACCTGCTCAAGCACGGCATTGTGCCGCGCTATACCTTCCGTGCGCTGCTGGGCTGCGATGAGGAAGTGGGCATGTCCGACGTTCACCATTATCTGGAGAACCACGCAGACCCCGACTTTCTATTTACGCCCGATGCCGAGTTCCCGGTCTGTAATGCCGAGAAGGGCCAGTTTGGGGCGACGTTTGTGAGCCCCAAGATCGACGGCGGGCGCATTGTGTCCTGGAGCGGTGCCGAGGCGAGCAACGCCATTCCGTCGCAGTCTATCTGCGAGCTCGCGATTGACGCCGATGAGCTGCCGGCACCGGTCGAGAACGCCGACCGCCTGGAGATTACGGCGCTCGATAACGGCCATGCGCAGATTTTTGCCCACGGCATTGGCGGTCATGCCTCGATGCCTGAGGGAACGATCAATGCCGTCGGCCTGATCGTGTCGTATCTGCGTGAGGCCGAGGACGCGTTTGGTGCCCGTGACGAGCGCCTGCTGACGCCTGCCGAGCACGAGTTTGTCAAGTTTCTGGCCTTTGTGCACGCGGACGCCTATGGCCGCGGCCTGGGCATCGATGCGACGAGCCCGGCGTTTGGTCCGCTCACCTGCAACGCTGGCGTCATCCGCGTGGCGGATGGCCATATTGAGCAGGTCATCGACGTGCGCTTCCCCGACAGCACAAGTGCCGATACCATCCGCGAGCAGCTCGATCCGCTCGTGGGCCGTTTTGGCGTGACGTGCCGTGTGGGTCGTGCGAAGGTGCCGTTCTCGGTCTCTGCCGACGATCCGGCCGTGAAGGCGCTTATTGATACCTATAACGAGTTTACGGGCAAGCATGCCGAGCCCTTTGCCATGGGCGGCGGCACGTATGCGCGCAACTTTGCCCGCGCCGTCTCGTTTGGCCCCGAGGAGACCGGCCTGGAGCTGCCCGCATGGGGCGGCCAGATGCACGGCCCCAACGAGTGCGCCAACGAGGAACAGCTCAAGCAAGCACTCAAGATTTACATCGTGGCAATCCTGCGCCTCAACGAGCTCGAACTTTAAGGTTACGCGGTTTTCCAATCTAAGTTGCGGTGGAATAGTTCCTAGAATGGGCCATTTGATGGCCAAACAGGAATTATTTCACCGCAACTTCGTTTTTATTGGTGTAAAAGGCGGGTCATGCTTGGTGGTGAATTTGTTATTCGTTTGTAAAGCCGAGCCGCGCTTGCGGTAAGGGTCTATCAGATGCCCGTAAGAAACCGCAGTTGGCGCGGGCGCTGCCCGGTCGGGGCCGTATCTTTCCAAACAGCAAAGCGGGCGGGGTGCCCGCGAGTCGCATGTATGAAAGGAAGATCATGCTCGATCAGGCTTATTCTCGTCGTCAGTTCCTCGGCCTCGCTGGTGGTCTTGCCAGCATCGTCGGCCTCGGTCTCGTTGGTTGCGGTGGCGCAGGCGCTTCCAACGCCGCTGACAAGGGTAGCGCCGCTGCTGCCGAGTCCGTCTCCGGCGAGGTGACCTACGACGGTGCCTCCTCGTTCCAGGCTCTCGTCGAGACCGCTGCCGAGAAGTTCATGGACGCCAACCCGGACGTCTCCGTCTCCGGTTCGGGCAACGGTTCGGGCAAGGGCCTGACCGCTGTCGCCGCCGGTACCGTTACCATCGGTAACTCCGACGTCTTCGCCGAGACCAAGCTCGAGGCCGACCAGGTCAAGAACCTCGTCGACCACGAGGTCACCGTTGTGGGCATGGGTCCCGTCGTCTCCAAGAACGTGACGGTCGACGACCTGTCCCTTGAGCAGCTCAAGGGCATCTTCTCCGGCCAGATCACCAACTGGAAGGAGGTCGGCGGCGACGACGCCACCATCGTCGTGCTCAACCGCAAGGCCGGCTCCGGTACCCGCGCCACCTTCGAGGCAGCCGTCTTTGGCGACGAGGCCGTCGACTTTAAGGGCGACGCCGAGCTCGACAAGTCCGGCGATGTCCAGACTCAGATGGGCAGCACCGACAACGCCATCTCCTACCTGGACTTCTCGCACTTCGATGACTCCAAGTTCAACGCCATCAAGGTCGAGGGCGTGGAGCCCAAGAGCGCAAACGTCACCGACGACTCCTTTAAGATCTGGGCTACCGAGCACATGTACTGCGCTAAGGACGCCGACGAGGCCACCAAGGCCTTCCTGGAGTTCATGCTTTCCGACGACGTCCAGGGCAAGCTCGTCGAGGAGCAGGGCTTCATCCCCGTCTCTGCCATGAAGGTCGTTAAGGATGCCAGCGGCAAGGTCTCCGCTAAATAAGTAATCGCCCCGGAAAGGTTTGCAATGGCAAAACAGCTGCCAAAGCGCGACCTTGAGAACGTGGGCCTGGGCGTCACGGGTGCGTGCGTAGCGCTCGTGACGCTTGTCGTTGCCGCACTCATCTTTATGGTCGCCCAAAAGGGTCTCTCGGCTTTTGTCAAGGACGGCGTTTCGGTCGTTGAGTTCTTCACCGGCACCAAGTGGGACCTGGCCAACACGGCCGAAAGCGGGCTGCCCTACACCGGCGCCCTGCCCCTGATCGTCACCTCGTTTGCGGTCATGGTGCTCTCCACGCTCATCGCGCTGCCCATCGCCATCGGCTCTTCCATCTTCGCGGTCGAGATCCAGCCTAAGTTTGGCTCTAAGATCTTTCAGCCGCTTATTGAGCTTTTGACCGGTATTCCCTCGGTCGTCTTTGGCCTCATCGGTTTTCACGTGGTCGTCGGCCTCATGAAGAGCGTTTTCCACGTGAGCACGGGCCTGGGTATCCTGCCCGGCGCCATCGTGCTGGCCGTTATGATCCTGCCTACGATGACCACGCTTTCGGTCGATGGCCTGCGCGCCGTGCCCGACAGCTACCGCCAGGGCTCGCTCGCGCTGGGCTATACCCGCTGGCAGACCATCTGGCACGTGGTGCTCAAGAGCGCCATGCCTTCGCTCATGACCGCGGTCATCCTTGGCATGACCCGCGCCTTTGGCGAGACGCTCGCCGTGCGCATGGTTGTCGGCGGCATCGAGGCCATGCCGACGTCGCTGCTGTCGCCGGCCTCGACCATCACCACCACGCTCACCACGTCTATGGCGGTCTATGCCGAGGGTTCGGCCCAGGACGATGTTCTGTGGGCGCTCGGTCTGCTGCTGATGGGCATGAGCCTCATCTTCATCCTGATCATCCACCTTATCGGCCGCAAGGGGGCGAAGGCTCGTGGCTAGTACGCGCATCCATATCGACGAGGCGAGGTTCGGGCGCGTCCAAAAGCAGGACCGCATCGCCACGGGCGTGTTGACGGCGATCGTCGCCATCGTCATGCTCGTCGTCATCTCCATGGTGGCCTACATCCTGTTCGAGGGCGTCTCGACGCTGTTTAAGCCGGGCTTTCTCACGCAGCCGTCGCGCGCCAACGGTACCCAGGGCGGCGTGCTCTACCAGCTGTTCGACTCGTTCTATCTGCTGCTGATCACCCTAGGTATCTCGGTGCCCATCAGCCTGGGCGGCGCGGTCTTCCTGGTTGAGTACGCGCCGGACGGACCCATTCGCGACGTTGCCTCCACCGCCATCGAGACGCTGTCCTCGCTGCCTTCCATCGTCGTCGGCATGTTCGGATTCCTGGTGTTCTCAGTGCAGCTGGGCTGGAAGTACTCCATCATCTCCGGCGCCGTCGCGCTCACCATGTTCAACATCCCCATCCTGGTGCGCGTGATTCAGCAGGCGCTCGAGGACGTGCCGCAGGCCCAGCGCGATGCGTGCCTGGCCATGGGCCTTACTCGCTGGGAGGCTACGCTGCACATTCTGATCCCCGAGGCCATGCCCGCCATCGTGACCGGCATCGTGCTTTCGGCCGGCCGCGTGTTTGGCGAGGCCGCGGCACTGCTCTTTACCTCGGGCATGAGCTCGCCGGTGCGTCTGAACTTCTTGAGCTTTAACCTGTCGAGCCCCACCTGCGCCTGGAACGTGTTCCGTCCCGGCGAGTCGCTCGCCGTGCACATCTACAAGATCTATGGCGAGGGCAGCCCCGAGGCCCAGCAGATCGTCTGGGGCACCGCGGCGCTGCTGATGATCAGCGTGCTGCTGTTTAACGTAGTCGCCCGTATCGTGGGCAAGCAACTGGCAAGGAAGATGACGGCCGAATGAGCGAGATGAAAGCAACGCCCGCAACCGAAGCGGCATCGTCCGACACTCAAGACTTCCTGTCGAGTGTGGGAGAGAGCGAGAAGCGCGTGCGCGTGAGCGGCAAGGCCGTGAGCGACGAGGTCGTGCTCTCCACCAAGGACGTCAACGTGTACTATGGCGACCACCATGCCCTGCACGACACGTCGCTTGACTTTCACAAGGGCGAGATCACGGCGCTCATCGGGCCTTCGGGCTGCGGTAAGTCGACTTTTTTGCGCAGCCTCAACCTCATGAATCGCGAGATTCGCGGCTGCCGCGTGGAGGGCGAGATCAACTACCGCGGGCGCAACGTGAACACCAAGACCGAAAACACCTACGAGCTGCGTCGCTCCATTGGCATGGTGTTCCAGCAGCCCAACCCCTTCCGCAAGTCCATTCGCGACAACATCACGTTTGCGCCCAAGCGCCACGGCATCACCGACCGTGACGAGCTCGACTGCATGGTCGAGGAAAGCCTGCGTGGTGCGGCGCTGTGGGACGAGGTCAAGGACAAGCTCGACAAGAGCGCCTACGCGCTTTCGGGCGGCCAGCAGCAGCGTCTGTGCATCGCGCGCACGCTGGCGCTCAACCCCGACGTGATCCTGTTTGACGAGCCCTGCTCGGCGCTCGACCCCATCTCGACGCTGGCGATCGAGGACCTCATGTCATCGATCGTTGCCGACCGCGCCATCGTCATCGTGACGCACAACATGGAGCAGGCGTCGCGCGTGTCCAACCGCACGGCGTTCTTCTACATGGGCGATATGGTCGAGTACGACGAGACCGACGAGATTTTCCAACGGCCCAAGGATAAGCGGCTGAATGATTACCTCACCGGCATGTTCTCCTAGTCCGGGACATGCTTGAGGCCCGCGGCGGCCGCGGTTGCCGCGGGACTGATTGGAGAGGCGGGTCATCTCTTGCGTGAGATGGCCCGCCTTTTTGCTCCGCGACCGAAACGACCACCGCAAAGGGGACAGGCACCTTCGTGGTGGTTTGGGGTGGGGCTCGCTGCTATCATGGACAACGTTGAATTTCTACGAAGGAGCAGGGCATATGGCGATTCTTTTGGGATGCGATTCCGTCAGCCTAGAGTTTCCCACCAAGCATATTTTCGATAGCGTGACGCTCGGCGTGGGCGAGGGCGACCGTATTGGTATCGTCGGCAAAAACGGCGACGGCAAGTCGACGCTGCTGAGCGTACTCGCCGGCACGTTGGAGCCCGACGACGGCCGCGTGACGCATCGCCGCGACACGACGATCGGATTGCTCGGCCAAAAGGACAACCTGGTCGATACCGATACCGTGCACCATGCTGTCGTCGGCGACACGCCCGAGTACGAGTGGGCCTCGAGCCCTCGTACGCGCCAGATCCTGGCCGGTCTTATTAGCGACGTGCCCTGGGAGGGCACGGTGGGCGAGCTTTCGGGCGGTCAGCGCCGTCGCGTGGACCTCGCGCGTCTGCTGATCGGCGACTACGACGTGCTTATGCTCGACGAGCCCACCAACCACCTGGACATGCGCACCATCAACTGGCTCGCGCGTCACTTAAAGGCCCGCTGGCAGCGCGGCCAGGGCGCCATGCTCGTGGTCACGCACGACCGCTGGTTCTTGGACGAGGTCTGCACCAGCATGTGGGAGGTCCACGACGGCCGGGTTGATCCCTTCGAGGGTGGCTACTCCGCATATATCCTACAGCGCGTGGAGCGCGACCGCATGGCCGCCGTCACCGAGGAGCGTCGTCGCAACATGGCGCGCAAGGAGCTCGCGTGGCTGAGCCGCGGCGCCCAGGCGCGCTCCACCAAGCCC
>CALFGH010000013.1 GCA_937958315.1 uncultured Collinsella sp.
CAGTGTTTTGCGTAAAGGCGCGGAGGTCGGCGACGTTCTCCGGGTCCTCGGCTACCGTCTCGGCCACGATGTCGGCGGCGCCGGCGAGCGCCTTCTCGGGCGTGTTGAAGCCGGCCTCCTCGTTGACGTATGCCGCGGCGGCGTCGAGTGCGCTGCCCTTGGCGGATGCCTGCATGATGATCATGTTGGCGAGCGGCTCCAAGCCTGCCTCGCGGGCCTTCTGCGCGCGGGTCATGCGCTTTTTGCGGTAGGGCTTGTAGAGGTCCTCGACACGCTGGAGCTGCGTGGCCTCGCGAATCTGCTGCTCGAGTTCGGGCGTGAGTTTGCCCTGGGCGTCGATAAGCAGAATGACGTCCTCTTTACGCTGCTCAAGATTGCGCAGGTAGGACAGGCGCTCGTCGAGGGTGCGCAGGGCGACATCGTCCATGCCGCCCGTGGCTTCCTTGCGGTAGCGCGAGATAAAGGGAATGGTGTTGCCCTCGTCGATGAGCTTGACGGCTGCCTCGATGTTGTCAGCCTTAAGGTTGAGCTCGCGGGCGAGCTGGGCGATAAGATCCATGGGACTCCTTGCGTTTGAGGTGCGTTTGCAGCACAGAGCTACCAAGGATACCACCCGCGATGTGACAAAGGGACTGTCCCTTTGTCACATGCCACTGCACAAAAGCCCCGCGGGCAGGAGGCTGCTCGCGGGGCAAAGAAGAGGGGCTTGTTGGTGGCGGACCGAAGGGTTCGGCATGGGGCTTCTGCCGCGGTCGCTCTTAAGGCATTACAGCTCGACGAGCTGGCCGGTCTCGGCGGCCTCCTTGATGGCGTTGAGAAGCGTGAGCGTCTTGACGTTATCGGCGGGGGTCACGACGGGCTCGACCTCGCGGCGGACAACCTTCACAAAGTGCTTGAGCTGCATCTTGTGCGGCAGTGCCGGGTCCACAGCTGGAATCTCCATCTGCAGCGGCTTGTGCCAGTTGGAGGCGCCGTCGTAGGAGAACTGGTGCAGGCGGGGCAGCGACAGGGCGCCCAGGGTTCCGCCGATAAAGTAGGCGTCGGCGTCGAAGGGGCGGTACTGCGGATCCTCGCGAGCGGTTGCCTCCCAGTTCCAGGGGCTGGCGGTGGCGTCGGAGATGGTCATGCTTGCGAGCGCGCCATCGGCAAAACGGACGTTGACCACAGCGGAGTCCTCGGTCTCAAAACCGCGGGCGGCGCTGGACTGCATGCCCTGGACGGCAACGGGCTCGCCCAGCAGGTAGCGGAGCAAGTCGACGTCGTGAACCAGGTTGACCAAGATCGGTCCGGCACCCTTCTTGCGTCGCCACTCGACATCGAAGTACTCGTCATTCTTATAGATCATGTAGTGGAAGCTCGACACGGTGAGCTTGCCCAGCTCGCCGGACTCGATGATCTCCTTGGCCTTGTTGACGAAGGGGTTGTGGCGACGGTGCTGACCCACGAGCACGGGCACGCCGGCGGTCTCGGCCTCGGCGGCAAAGGCCTGGGCATCCTCGAGGTCGTTGGAGATCGGCTTTTCTACCAGCGGCACGATGT
The DNA here is from genome assembly GCA_937958315.1 of uncultured Collinsella sp. Lineage (GTDB taxonomy): Bacteria > Actinomycetota > Coriobacteriia > Coriobacteriales > Coriobacteriaceae > Collinsella. The sequence continues at coordinate 1,540 of CALFGH010000013.1, forward strand.
TGCGCTTCACAGCCTCGCGAGCAACGCCCAGATGCAGGTCGTTGGGGGTGGCGATGATGACGGCCTCGGGCTTGACCTCGTCCATCATCTGGGCGGGATCGGTGTAAAACGGTACGCCGGCGGTCTCGGCCGTGGCGCGGGCGCCCTCAAAGGCGTCGGCGATGGCGACGAGCTCGGCCTCGGGCTCCTCGGTGACAAAGCGGATGTGGTTGCGGCCCATGGCGCCGGCGCCGATAACGGCAATGCGGACGGGGTTGAGCTCAGACATTTCGACTCCTTAATACTGGTGGCCGGTGGAATGCGACAAAGGGACTGTCCCTTTGTCGCATCGGTAAAACTAGGCGGACTTCTTCTTGCTGTCGGAGACCATCATGTAGACGGTGAGCACGACGGCGATGGCGGCGATCACAATGGCGCCGTAGAAGGACTGCTGGTAGGCGGCGCTGTCGGCCTCGGCGTGATACAGCACGGCGGTGATGGGCTGGCTGATCCAGGTGGAAGCGGCGTAGCCTAAAAACATGATGCCGTAGTTGACGCCGATGTTGCTGGTGCCAAAGGCGCCACCGGTGAGCGGCGGGTAGATGACGAGCAGAGCGCCAAAGCTAAAGCCGAGCAGGGCGAGCGCAACAAAGAACATGGCCTGCGTAAAGCTCATCGACATGATGACGAGAGCGACGATGGTGACGACAAGACTGATGAGCAGCGACTTGTAGGCGCCGAGCTTGTCGATGATCTGGCCAAAGGACAGACGGCCAACCAGGTTGGCGCAGGTGTTGACGGAGACCACCACACCGCCGAGGGCGACGGCCGCGGCGCTCGTGGGGTCGGCGAAGAGCTGGACGGCGGCGATGGAGGCAACCTTGCCCACGAGCAGGGTG
>CALFGH010000014.1 GCA_937958315.1 uncultured Collinsella sp.
GACCGCTACCGCAGCAACGAGAACGGCAACAAACAGGTACTCCGCCACGCTGCCAACAAGTCGCTGCCCGATGAGTGGGCCACCCGTCCCAAGGTGGGCTTCCCGGTGCCGATTGTCTACTGGTTGCGCGAGCAAAAGTGGTACGACTATGTCAAGGAGTACTTCACCGCGCCGTGGGCAAGCGAGTTCTTCGATACCGACGAACTCATGCACCTGCTCGATCTGCACTTTGCGGGCAAGGGCGATTTCCAGCGCAAGATCTATACGCCGCTCGTGTTCTTGGTGTGGTACAAGCGCTTCTTTATCGACGAGGACCAGCCCGCTGTTCAGGCTGCCTAGTCTCGGCTTACGAACGCCTGCGCGTAACGGCTCCTCCGGGAGCCGTTTTTGCGTGGGTGCGTTTCAGTTACTATAAAAACCGTCCCTGCCAAATGGCTGAGAAAGGTGAAAGATGCACCATTCGGATTCCGCGACCGTGACCACGGTCGATACGCTTGCCAAGCTTCTCGATGTGTGCGGCGAGCTGCGCGCCTCAGAGCAGGTTGACGGGCGTGCCGTGACCGGCTGCTCGTTTGATTCGCGCGCGGTCTCGGCAGGTGACGTGTTCTTTTGCAAAGGTGCTGCCTTTAAGCCCGCGTTTTTGAGCATGGCGCTCGATGCGGGCGCCGTCGCATTTGTGTGCGAGGAGTCGCTGGTCGAGTCTCTGGAGCCGCTGGCGCAGGAGAGCGGCGCGGCGATGCTGGTCGTGGATAGCGTCCGCACGGCCATGGCCCTGTTGCCGCCGGAGGTCTACGACCGTCCCGACCACGACGTCAAGATCGTGGGCATCACCGGCACCAAGGGAAAGACCACGGCCGCTTTTATGCTCCAGTCCATCATCAAGGCGGCAGGCGAGTCCTGCGGCATGATCGGCTCGGTGAACACCGACGATGGTATCGAGTGCTACGAGAGCACCAATACTACGCCCGAGGCCCCCGAGGTCTGGCGCCATATCGCCAACTGTCGCACGTCCGGTCGCCAGTCCATGGTCATGGAGGTTTCGAGCCAGGCGCTCAAGTACCAGCGCGTCGAGAACTTGCCGTTTGACGTGGCGTGCTTCCTCAACATCGGCCGCGACCACATCTCGCCGATCGAACACCCCACGTTTGAGGATTATTTTGAGAGCAA
>CALFGH010000015.1 GCA_937958315.1 uncultured Collinsella sp.
TGTCGAGCCATGGCGCTCACCAGGGCATCGCACTCGAGGTAGGCAACTTCCCCTATGCCGATGTTGCCGATATTCTCGACCGCGCGGGCGACGGTCCGGCGCTTGTCGTGGTGCTCGACCACGTGACCGACGACGGTAACTTTGGCGCCATCGTGCGCTCCGCCGAGGTCGTGGGCGCGGCGGGCGTCATCATTGCCAACAAGCGTGCCGCCGGTGTGACCGTGGGCAGCTACAAGACTTCTGCCGGCGCCGTCATGCATCTGCCCATCGCGCAGGTTCCCAATATCGCTCGTGCGCTTGACGATCTTAAGGCTGCTGGCTTTTGGGTGGGCGGTGCCTCCGAGCATGCCGAGGGCAGTTGCTGGGATGCTCCCTTCGAGGGCCGCGTTGCGCTCGTCATGGGCTCTGAGGGCGACGGCATCTCGCGCCTGGTGCTCGAGAAATGCGACTTTTTGACCAAGCTTCCCCAGCGCGGCATGACCGAGAGCCTCAACGTTGCCCAGGCAACGACGGCGCTATGCTTTGAGTGGCTACGTCGCAACGCCGGCAAGCTCATGGGAGAGGAGTAGCGCATGTCCAAAAAGAACCGTGCCAAGTCTAAGGCCAGGCGCTTTGGTGAAGGCTCGGCCAAGCCGATTGTTTCGGCCGCGACCTATGGCGTGGGCGGCAATGCGTTTGCGCAGGCCATCGCCGATCCGGTCTCGACGGTGCACTCCAATAAGCCCGAGCTGCTGGTGGTCGACGGCTACAACGTGATTCACTGCACGCCGCGCTACGAAAAGCTCGTGTACGACCATTCCGACGATCCGTATTCCAGCGACGTTCACGATATGGCGCGCACCGCCCTCATCAACGACGTCGCCGCCTTTGCCCAGGGCCGCTACGAGGCCGTGATTGTGTTCGACGGCGCGGGCAATATTTCCAGCGAGCGCCCCAACCTGCCGGCCCGCGGCGTGCGCATCGAGTTTTCGCCGACGGGCGTATCGGCCGATACCGTGGTGCAAAAGCTCTGCATCGAGGCACGCGAGGAAGGCCGTGCGTGCTCCGTGGTATCGAGCGACGGCACGATCCAGGCCGTCGTCATGGGCAAGGGCGTTACGCGCATCTCGAGCCGCATGCTGGTGGACGAAATCAAACAGATCGATAACGACGTTCACGAGGCAGAGGAAGCTCCGCAGATCAAGATGACTCTGGGCAGTCGCCTGAGCCCCGAGGCGCTGGCCAAGCTCAAGGCTCTGCGCGGGAGGTAGGGGAGTTGGCGGAGCGATGCTGTCTCGCTAACTCCATTCAGCGATGTCGATCATTCTTTCGAGGCGCCATGTTAGCGCCTCTTTTAGATAAGGCAGTCTTGCTGTAAGAGCGTCGTTTTTGGATAGGATTTCGATTGCCTCGTCAACGAAACCCTCGAGCTTGTCGTCGTCAAACCAGCTCATATCCTCAACAAGCAGCATTTGTTTCGCGGGGCTTGAATGAAACTGCGCGCTGGTAAAACTGTGCTCTCCTGCCTTAAGCTCCTCTAGAGAAACGTTGCACCAGAGCGATGATCCCGAATCGAAGATGGGGGCAGGTCTGCAGGCTAGCGTGTTGACGTTTCGCACAAGGCCAAAGTTACGCCAATGGCGATCATAGTTGGCAATGATGTCATCGCATACAATCATGCGGTCAAGGGCGCCTTTTATATCTGTCGCTCCAAGCTCCTCGCAGTTTGCTACATACCGTTCGTAATCGGTTAGTCGCTCGTCTACATTTGCATGCTGGTTTACATAGAACGCAGGGACATATTCTTCTTCGTCAGTTAAGAAGACATTGCATGTGCTCAAGGCAGAAGTACCCGCGCCTTCGAGCGAATAGGGTACATAATCGCAAGCGTTTAGGATGCGACGGTGAAGTGCGGTCGCCACCATCTCGTTATAGGGTTCCTGGTTTAGATGCGCACCTGCCTTGTGGAGGATTCGACGGTCACCCTCGCATGTCCAATACTTCTGAAGATTGCCGTCCGAGGTGTTATCGGGCTTTGCGGCGGCTGCTTTGCCCTCTGGGGCGAAGGGTGCGATGGACAGAGAAACGTCGTCAAAAGCATTACTGAAGAAGTTAATATCCTCCCACGCGAGACCGGAATCTTGGGGTCTAATCCAATACTGGTCGGATAGGGAGAGGCCGAGATTTCGCTGGATGAGTTCATCGGGAACATCGACTGCGGCTTCTGCAAGCAGGGAGGCTAGTCCAATGCGTGCGAGCGGGATACCGCGGCCTCGCCACCAAATGCGGAAAGAGTCGAGCGACACGGGACTATTGGGGCCAAGTACTCCAATAGGGGCGTGGATGTAATCGATGTCGGCACCGATGTGGGTAAAGTCTTTTCGCGATGTGCTGTAGACCAGCTGGGCGACTTCGTGCGTGCGGTTCATGAGGGTAAACGTAATCTCGCTTTTTCCATGGCCTCGACGGGGGCGTCCCCCCGTTTTGGTCACGGAGCGGAGTCGTGCGTTGACGCTGTCTTTGTCGATGAGCCATACACCAGAAGCCTTGCGTGCCTCAAGCGCTCCGTTTTTTATGAGCTCTTGCACCCTGCGCGGGGTGATGTCGAGTAGCTCTGCAGCTTCCTTCGTGGTCAACATCGCGAAACCCTTCGCCAGAACGAATAGTTTTATCTTCTTCATTGTAATAAAAACTATTCGTTCTGACGAATAGTTTTGAGATGTGGTCGGTCAAAGGGCCTGTTGCGCCTCGTCCGCAATTCCTTTATTCTAAACAGGCTTCGCGCGAAAGCGCCAAGTGTGCCAGTGTGGCGCAACGGTAGCGCAACTGATTTGTAATCAGTGGGTTGCAGGTTCGATTCCTGTCACTGGCTCCATGAGAGTTTCGGGCTCTGTTCCCTTGTGGGACAGGGCCCGTTTCTTGTATATGCGGCTATATTCGACTGACCGTCGTCAGCTTAAAAGCTACGAGGTACAAGATGCCGCCGATAACGTACATGCAGGCGTCAAGTGGATCTGGGGTACTAAACTCGACTACCATGGGCGCAAGTACTTCCCAGCAGATTGAGCATCCCGCCGATAATGTCAAACTGCTTGCAAGGCTGCATATCGGCGTTTTCCCGCTTACCATTTCGCAGAGGACGTTTACGTAGGCGGGGAAAATGATTCCTCCGCACAGATCTCCGAGCTGATAATGGGCGAAGTTGTAGGGGAGGAAAAAGTCGAAGCTCGCAATGTATCTGTTAACGAGATACACGATGCCGGCAAGCAACGGCAGAAGATTTGCGCTGGAAATAAGCGCAGATCTGAATCGTTTAGCCACAGACCGCAAACATAGTCAGGCCAAGGCAAATGCCCAAAGCGATGATGATGATCTGGCTGCAGCCGTTACCCGAAGGGACCATGACATTCTCTTTCTCGATGCTATCGATGCATTAGTGAATAAAGTATGCCACAGGCGGCAGTGTATTTGTTGAGCAACAACCCGTGGCCGCCGACACGCTTTCGTTTTGTATCGCCTAAAGCGTCAGTCGAATAAGCGGGCGCTTACCGTGGTAGCTTTCGATAATGGCACGAGCGTTGTCGACGGCCACGACACTCCTGAGCCTATTGGAGAATCCGCCCGCAATGAGGGCAAATACGACGGCGATGGCAAGGGCGCAGTACGTGACCAAGCGTGCCTTCTTGCGAAATTCTCCGAGCTGATTGACCTTATCTCCGTAAAACATTCTGGCGATGATTTGTTGCTTGTGAAGTGTCGTACCTGCGGAAGGTAGAGGGTGGAGCGTCTCGACGACGTTGCGTATGGGTGCAGCTGCAACGGTATGTGATTCCGCCCAGTTAACCCTCCGGCCCGCAATAACCAAGCACTGCTTGGTCGTCTGATATGGCCCCACAAAAGAGAATGGGATCAACAAGGTCAGCGAAACGGAATCGTTGGCATCAGGTCTACGGAAAGGAAAAAGACCATGATTTACTCTCTTTGCGACATTGCCGGCAAGGACAGGGCAACAAATAAGCCGATCATCAGCATCCGTGCCATGGATATGGAGATGCAGCTACTGCGCTACTTTCGCGATTATGGCTTGGATAACGATCCGGATTGGCGCGAGTCCCTCGATGTCATTCTCGAGTCGCAACGAGAAGACGGTTGTTTTCCTCTGAGCAGCGATTGCCATATGCCCAGTGATGCACGTGTCGATTTTCTCTATCGACCTACGTACGCTTGCTGCCAGATCATGATGCGAGTTCTGCTGGGTGGAAAGCTATCGGACGAGCAGGGGCAACGCGTCAAAACTGCCCTGTCTCGCGGCCTTGCTTTTTCCTGCGGGCGCGGCCTTAATGGCCACGGTATCGAAGATCTTGAGCGGCAGTGCGAGGACGTTGCCGATTTTGGCCATGCGGGGATTACGGAAATAGCTGAGCGTTATCCCATGCTGTGCCCTGAGTTTTTCTCCCTTATTAATAAGATTGGAGACGAATACGTTGAGCGCATCGCCAATGGAGATGTGATTTACTACTTTGGATCAAATCTTGCACAGAAGATTTTGACGGCGGCAGAGTCCCTGGGCCGGACCAATTTGTCGCTCGACAAAATCCAACGCTATCTTGAGATGGACTCGAAGAGAAAAAATCGATAGGTTAAAGATTAGAAAGGCGGGCGCCGCCAATGCTGCTTGGACAGTACATAAAAAGAAACATGCCAGATGCGGTCGAGCTCAACGATATGATTTCCCGTCCAGGCGAGGGATATGCTATTAGCCAGATGGCGGTAGCGCCCGTCGACACGGGGGCCTTGCGGATGCATATCAAGGCGTATGCAAATGGACCCGATGGTCCATATTTGGAGGGACGCCTAGCGCTCTACCATCAGGTGCACGAGCTTTTTGCGCTGCTTGCAGCTGAGCCGTCTAACAAAGGCATGAAGGGCTACGAACTCAAGGATTCCTTTATTGGCGGTGAAGAGGCGGACTTGATTATGCTCACCGTTTCCCACGAAGAGCGCTCGCAGGAAGACATCGCCTATAACGTTTTGCTGTGCAGCAAGAACGCGGTGGGGGAGCGCCGTGCCAGGATTCGCGATGGCGTGCGTATCGGCGGCATGTGCGTGGCCGAGGAGTTTGGGTATCGCGGCGAATTCAGGTCCTCGGTACACCCGCTGGCGCTGCCGCTCAATTTGAGCGAGGTCTACGTGCTTATGGATGCGCTGGCTGCCTATGAGCGCGGATGCAGCCGGTTTGATCCCCATGGTAGGACGGCCCGGCGTATTGCAGGCATGATCAAGCGCGAGCTGAGCGGTTACGCTAAGGAAAAACTTGGTTCGCGTTTGGAGGGGATGGGCTTTGCTCAACTGGAGGAGGTCGACCCCATGTTTGTTCCTGATATTCCAGGGGAAAGGATGCCTGGGGGCGAGTCTTCGCAGGTTGCCAATTGGCTCTTATATGAAAAGGCTGGCCGCCGTGCACGGGTGTGTCTTGAGGATGGCAGGAGCGTGCAAGGGATTATCTTGCCGCGAGCTGAGCTTGAGCGCTTCTTTGCGAGTCATCATCAGACGGCGGGGGACGATGCGACCCGGGTGGATGCACGACCCAAGTGCGTCGTCTGGCGAAGCGATGATGACTACGACGTTATCGACTGGGCAGATGTCGTGGATGTAAGGCGAGAATAGATAAATGTCTCGATCTGTAACACGAAGGGGCGGAAAACCGTTCTTACTGTTACAGAATGAGACGTAAGCTGGGGTCTCCGCGAAACATCTCGATCTGTAACAGATAGGGGAGAAAATGTTCTCTAAATGTTACAGATAGAGACAAAGGCGGGAGCGGGCCCAGCCGTTTACCTTGAGCGTGGATTTCTGGACGTGCGAGCGTGGAAAATCTCCCGCCTAATGAATGAGCGTGGATAATCTGCCACTTTGGGTTCGAAGCCGTGCTAAAAGAGGGAGATTATCCACGCTCGATTTCAAACGGGAGAAAATCCACGCTCGTTCGTGCCGGAAAAGTCCGATCGCGACCTATGTAATAGTGCAAGAGGGTCGTTATCGAAGGTCGATGCTGTAGGCGTACTCCACCGTGCCAAAGTGTTCCCTTGGGAAATGTCACCAGCGTAGCGAAATCCACCGCCCTTCATATCTAAACTCAACAAAAACGCAGGTCAAAGGCATATAGATACGCCCGGCACCGTGTATCTAGAGGTTTTCGTTGACAGCCCCCAAGGTTGCATCGTATTATCTTTTTCGTTCGCGGGGGCGGCGGTCCAAAAGACCAAAGAACCTGCGGATACTTGAACGATTGGGAGTTTGCCCGAGTGGTTAATGGGGACGGGCTGTAAACCCGTTGGCTCTGCCTACATAGGTTCGAATCCTATAGCTCCCACCCGTCAAGTGCCTGTATAGCTCAGTCGGTAGAGCACTTCGTTGGTAACGAAGAGGTCACCAGTTCAAGTCTGGTTGCAGGCTCCATCCGGCGGTGTAGCTCAGTTGGTTAGAGCACACGGTTCATACCCGTGGCGTCACTGGTTCGAATCCAGTCACCGCTACCATAGGTAACACGGTGGCTTCTCAATAGTATGTTGAGAGGCCACTATGGTATAAAGGCAAAGTCCCGTCCGGGGACGACCTGTTTAGAGGAGGGCTTTATGGCCAAAGAGAAGTTTGAGCGCACTAAGCCGCATGTTAACATCGGCACCATTGGTCACGTCGACCACGGCAAGACCACGCTGACCGCCGCCATCACCAAGGTTCTCTCTGAGACCGAGGGCTGCAAGGCTGACTTCACTGCGTTCGAGAACATCGACAAGGCTCCCGAGGAGCGCGAGCGCGGCATTACGATCTCCGTCTCCCACGTCGAGTACGAGACTGCTGCCCGTCACTACGCTCACGTTGACTGCCCGGGCCACGCTGACTACGTCAAGAACATGATCTCCGGTGCTGCTCAGATGGACGGCGCTATCCTGGTCATCGCCGCTACCGACGGCCCCATGGCTCAGACCCGCGAGCACATCCTGCTCGCCCGTCAGGTCGGCGTTCCCTACATCGTCGTCTTCCTGAACAAGTGCGACATGGTCGACGATGACGAGCTCATCGACCTCGTCGAGATGGAGACCCGTGAGCTCCTCTCCGAGTACGATTTCCCCGGCGACGACATCCCCGTCATCCGTGGTTCCGCTCTGGGCGCTCTCGAGGGCGACGCCAAGTGGATGGACGCCATTCGCGAGCTCATGAAGGCCGTCGACGAGTACATCCCGACGCCTGCTCGTAACAACGACCTCCCGTTCCTGATGGCCGTTGAGGACGTTATGACCATCTCCGGCCGTGGTACCGTTGCTACCGGCCGTGTCGAGCGCGGTGAGCTCAAGCTCAACGAGCCCGTCGAGATCGTCGGCATCAAGGATACCCAGAACACCGTCGTTACCGGTATCGAGATGTTCCGTAAGTCCATGGACTTCTGCGAGGCTGGCGACAACGTCGGTCTGCTGCTCCGCGGCATCAAGCGCGAGGACATCGAGCGCGGCCAGGTTCTCTGCAAGCCTGGTTCGGTTACCCCGCACACCAAGTTCACCGGTGAGATCTACGTTCTGACCAAGGAGGAGGGCGGCCGTCACACCCCGTTCTTCGATGGTTATCGTCCTCAGTTCTACTTCCGTACCACCGACGTTACCGGTACGGTCAAGCTGCCCGAGGGCACCGAGATGGCTATGCCTGGTGACCACATCACCATCGAGGGCGACCTCATTCACCCGATCGCCATGGAGGAGGGCCTGCGCTTCGCTATCCGCGAGGGTGGCCACACCGTCGGTTCGGGCATCGTCTCCACGATCATTGAGTAAATTAGCTCTTTGATATAGCTGACTTAGAGAACCCGGCACTTATAGGGTGCCGGGTTCTTTTCTACGCGGGGCTTGTTCCCTGCCGATTGCGCTTCGCTCGCTCTTAAGCCGAGCGTGAGGGATCGATTAGATCTCGCTGGCTTCATTGATGTGTTCCAAATATGAATGGATCCAGCGAGAACCAATTGATTCGAGGTTTTCATTGACAGCACTTACGTAGAGCTGATAAAGTACCAACTCGTGCCCGTACGGGGCGGAAATGAAAGGTTCAGGATAAATGCGTACTCTAGTTACTCTTGCGTGCACTGAGTGCAAGCGCCGCAACTATACGACCACCAAGAACAAGTCGAACATGCCTGATCGTATGGAGATCAAGAAGTATTGCCCCTGGTGCCGTCACCACACGCTGCACAAAGAGACTCGCTAGTCTCTAGTCACATACGCCAGTAGTTCAATTGGTAGAGCATCGGTCTCCAAAACCGAGTGTTGAGGGTTCGAGTCCTTCCTGGCGTGCCAGTCATTATTCCGTAAGCTCCCAATTGGGGGCTTACGGTTTACTCATGTATAAGCGCATTGCGCGGAGGTAACCCAAATGGCCAACAAGAAGAACAAGAAGAAGGCTCAGCAGCCGGCACCTGCCAACAACGCTGCCGCCAACTCCAAGGTTGAGGCCAAGAAGGCCGTTGCCAAGAAGAACGAGAAGGCTGCGAAGTCCAAGAAGAATGAGAAGCCTGGTTTCTTCGCCCGCACCAAGAAGTATTTCGCTTCGGTGAAGTCCGAGATGAAGCGTGTCACGTGGCCCGATAAGAAGGAGCTCGTGAACTACTCGGTCGTCGTTTGCGCTTCTCTGATCGTCGTCGGCGTCGTCATCGCTCTGCTCGATGCTGGCTTTGGCGAGGCTCTTGCTCTGTTCTCTGGATTGAGGGGCTAAACCATGTCTAAGCGTTGGTACGTCGTTCACACTTACTCTGGATACGAGAACCGCGTTAAGTCCGATCTCGAGCATCGCATCGAGACCATGGGCATGCAGGACCGTATCTTTGATATCGAGATTCCTATGGAGCGCGTCACCGAGATCAAAGAGGGTGGCAAGCGCGAGACCAAGGATTCCAAGATTTTCCCGGGTTATGTCCTGGTTCGCATGGAGATGGATGACGATGCGTGGACGTGTGTTCGCAACACGCCCGGTGTCACCGGTTTCCTGGGCGGCAATGGCAAGCCCGCTCCGCTTTCCCGCGACGAGTACAATAAGATGACTCGTCGTCCCGGTAAGGGCGATTCGCCCAAGCGCACCTCGGTTGATATTGAGGTCGGCACGTCCGTCCGCGTCACTGATGGCCCGCTTACCGACTTTGATGGCAAGGTCTCCGAGGTTAACACCGAGGCAGGCAAGCTGAAGGTCACCCTGATGATCTTTGGCCGTGAGACGCCGGTCGAGCTCGACTTTAACCAGGTTGCTGTCATCGCTTAAGTTTTCGTCCGTTCGCGCGAGCGTGCTTCTTCTGTGACTGCTCATCTCAGGAGTGCTTCTAACACGTGCGTGCTTACGATATAGCAAGTACTTCACACTCGTGATTCGAAAGGAATGACCATGGCTGAGAAGAAGGTTGCCAACGTCATTAAGCTCCAGATTCCTGCTGGTGCAGCTAACCCCGCTCCTCCCGTCGGCCCCGCCCTGGGCGCAGCTGGCGTGAACATCATGCAGTTCTGCCAGGCCTTTAACGCCGAGACGCAGGACAAGAAGGGCGACATCATCCCCGTTGAGATCACTGTCTTCGAGGATAAGTCCTTCTCCTTCATCACCAAGACCCCGCCGGCGGCTCACCTCATCAAGAAGGAGCTGAACCTCAAGTCTGGTTCCGCTAAGCCCCAGGCCGACAAGGTTGGTCAGCTCTCCCAGGAGCAGCTCACCAAGATCGCCGAGATTAAGATGCCGGACCTCAATGCCAACGACATTGACGCCGCCAAGAAGATCATCGCCGGTACCGCCCGTTCCATGGGCGTCACCATCGCTGAGTAGCGATTTCTTTTGGTAACGACGGGTGCTCCAACCGGGGCGCCCGTTAAATGTGTGCAATAGGGCACACGATACGATGTGGGAGGGCTCACGCCCGTTTAACCACAGGAGGTAATGCACATGGCTAAGCATGGTAAGAGCTATAACGCCGCTGCCGAGAAGATCGACCGCGCCACGCTCTACACCCCCCTTCAGGCTGCCAAGCTCATCAAGGAGCTCGACACCGCCAAGTTCGACGAGACCGTCGAGGCCCACTTCCGTCTGGGCGTCGATACTCGTAAGGCCGACCAGAACATCCGCGGCTCCATCTCCCTGCCCCACGGCACCGGCAAGACCATTCGTGTTGCCGTCTTCGCCGAGGGCGAGAAGGCCCGCGAGGCCGAGGCTGCCGGCGCCGACATCATCGGTTCCGACGAGCTCGTCGCCCAGATCCAGAAGGGCGAGATCAACTTCGACGCCGCTATCGCTACGCCGAACATGATGGCCAAGGTTGGCCGCATCGGTAAGATCCTTGGTCCCCGTGGCCTCATGCCGAACCCTAAGCTCGGCACCGTGACCATGGACGTCGCCAAGATGGTCTCCGAGCTCAAGGCCGGTCGCGTTGAGTATCGCGCCGACCGCTACGGCATCTGCCACGTGCCCCTGGGCAAGAAGTCCTTCTCCGAGCAGCAGCTCGTCGAGAACTACGCTGCCCTGTACACCGAGATCCTGCGCGTCAAGCCCTCTTCTGCTAAGGGCAAGTACGTTAAGTCCATCTCCGTGTCTTCCACCATGGGCCCTGGCATCAAGGTTGATCCCGCTATCCAGCGCGACTTCCTGGCTGAGTAACTTTTAGTTACTGCCTGAGCAAAGCAAGCATTGCTAAAGAAACCCGGTTCTGTCTCGTGCAGGACCGGGTTTCTTGCTATCGCGTTAAAACCACCTTAAAGGGGACAGTGCCCCCTTTAAGGTGGTTACCAGGGTGTTCTAGCGGTTGAGGACTCGATAGCCTCGTGGCGCTTGAGCTCGCGGCGCATGGTTTGCGAATTGAGCCAGGCTGCCTGCCAGCCACGGATGGGGTAACGCGTTTCGTCGAGCTCAAACTGCGTATAGCCGCAGGCGTTGATAATCGTCGTCCCGCACGTGTGTTGCCGCTCGCGCTGAAAATCGGGACCGTAGCTCTGATGCACATGCCCGTGCACCATGTAGTCGGGGCTCCAGGATTCGAGCGCTGTGTTAAAGCATTCGAATCCTCGATGTGGCAGATCATCCAGATCGCCCACGCCGGCGGCGGGCGCATGGGTGAGCAAGATGTCGCAGCCGCCGACCATCCTCACTTTGCGGGATAGTTTGCGCATACGCTTGGCCATCTCGCGCTCGGTGTACATGTTGGCGCCATCTCGGTAGCGCATGGAGCCGCCAAGCCCCGCAATGCGGACGCCGCGATACACGTACACGGTGTCTTCGACACAGATACAGCCGCCCGGTGCATGACGTGCGTAGCGGTCATCGTGATTTCCGCGCACGTAGATGAGCGGTTTGTTGATGACCGTGACCAAAAACTCAAGATAGTCCGGGTCCAGATCGCCAGCGGACAAAATCAGGTCGACACCCTCAAAGCGTTCCTTGCGAAAGCACTCCCATAGGCATCGTTCTTCGGTATCGGCTATGGCAAGGATTTTCATAGGGCAGGGACTTTCGGCTCATCGTCGAGCTGCGGAATGGTGCCCACCACGTTGTCTGCCAGCCAGTCCATCTCGACGATTTGCGTGCTCGGCAGTGGGGGAAAGCCCTCGATCTGCACCACGCCGTCTTGGCTGTGGAGTTCGCCGCCAAATGGATTGATGGAGCCCTCGACGATGCCATTGCGCAGTAGCTGAACAAGCTTGCGCGTCTGATAGGGCAGGCCCGGAGCGTAGCGAATATCGATAACGCCCGAGCTCATGCCGTACCAGTAGTTGACGGCGCGAACCTGGCTGGCGTCACTGGTCTCATCCCAGGTGCCATGCAGTAGACTTCGCACGATAAGCTCGTAGTATCGGCCCCAGTTCCATACCGGCATGGCAATGCCGGTAACCTTGCCATCGACCAGGCGGTGAAGTCCGTAGGCCGTGGGGTCTTCAAGCGACTTTGACATGTCGGCGCCGGTCATGACGCTTACACCTTCGCGGCACATGGCCTCGGCAAGGCCTCCGGCGGGCACATCGCCCCAGGTCAGGATAATTTGCGCACGGGGGTCGAGTAGCGAGGCTCCAATCGCAAAGGCGTTGATCTCGCTGAGTGCGCCCGAGGCGAAGACCGACGCGTGGTAACCGATGCGGTGGTTGTCCGCCATGCTGGCGGCAAGGGCGCCCAGGAGGAACTTGGCCTCGTACATCTTGCCAAAGTACGAACGGACGCTTTGGTGGGGAAGGCCGATAGAGCAGTTGAGGAACCGAACCTGGGGATACTCAACGGCAGCCCTGAGCGTGTATTCCATCAGGCGGTGCGAGGTCGAGAAGATGACGCTGTCTCCATGTTTGACAGCCGTTTCCACGGCGGCGTAGAACACGTCCGGATCGTGGCAGTCCTCGAACGCCTCGGTGCGCACGATACCGCCAAAGTGCTCATCGAGATACTGACGCCCTTGGTCGTGCAGGCTGTCCCAGCTCGACGTCGCACAGGGGAACTCATGGATAAAGGCGATGCGTAGGGGATTGGCCGCCGAATAGACGGTCTTGCCCATAAAGAAGTTGAGCACGCCGGAGGTGGACTTGGCGGGCGACTCTTCCTCATCGACGCTCGGTGCTTCGACAAGATCGACCTTGTCCTCGTTATTTTTGCCGGCAATGACCAGCTCACGCCAAATCTTACACAGGCGGTTTACGACGATATCCGTCGGCGTATCCAGCAGGCGGTCCTGGTTGTACACATTGAGGTAGACGAGCATGGCGTCTGCGGGCGTAATGTCCAGGTGGTCGCCGCCCGCGCGAAGGTAGGCGCGCTTAAAGAGTAGGAAGGTGTGGCGCAGGTAGTCGACCTTTTTCTGCGGCCATTTTTCGATAAGGTCCTGACCGAGCATCTTGGCGAGCGTCTCGTAGCTTCCCTCGCGCGAGAACTCGATCTCGTATAGGGGGCAGACGCGCCAAAACGCGCAAAACTCACCGTACAGGCGGCTTTCGACGGAATCCCATGTGCCGGGGTAGAGACGGGTGACCTTGGCCGAAACCGTCGGGGCGTCCAGGAATTTGAGGACACTGACGCGCTTGTTGCCCTCTTGGACGTAAAACCGATGCATGAACTCGGTGACGATAACGGGATCGCGATAGCCCTCGGTCACCTGGATGTCGTAGAGGTTGGACCACTTGCGGGCGAACTCCGTGCTAAACGGCAGCAAGGGCATAAAGTTGCATGAAAAGGCCGACTGACGGCCCTTGGTAACCGTGCCGACGACCATTTCGAGCGGAATGTCTCTCAGGCCGACATTCTCTCGCTGGCCCAAGGGGAGCTGGGCAACCAAGCTATCGAGGTCCGTAAGGTACGGATGCTCGCTTTGACTAATGGCGCGTCGACGTCCTTGCTCGCCGCGCTTGCGTGCTTGACGATAGGCCTCTTCCATAGTTTTGCTCCCTTAGTCGTTTAAACAACTATATGAACTATGGTACCACGAATGAAAACCACCACAAAGGTGCCTGTCCCCTTTGTGGTGGTTTAGGCGATGATGGGGGCGATGGCGCGAATGCAGGCGTCGGCCGCCGTGAAAGTGGTGCTGTCGTCGCTGACGATAAAGATGATCTTGCCCTTAATGCCAAAGTCGCCGATCTCGCTAAAGAGCACGTAGGGCTCCTTGTCAAAGCCCGAGATGGGTGAGACGGCCGTTTTGGTGGCGCTGACGAGCTCGTCTGCTAGCACATCGAGCGATGCCCATTTGGAGGGGTCTTTGACCGCGACGGGGACGGCCACGCGCCCAAAGGGCATCAAATGCACGAGTGTGTTCTTGGAAATGTTGGAGTTGGGGACGATGACGGTCTGCCCGCAGGCATCTTCGATGGTCGTGTGGCGCCAAGTGATGTCCTGGACCACGCCCGACACGCCGCCGACCTCGATATTGTCGCCGGGCTTGATAATGCCCATAAAGGTCACCTGCATGCCGCCGATAAGGTTTGACAGCGTGTCCTGAAAGCCGAGCGAGATGGCGATGCCGCCGACGCCAAGAGCGGCGACGAGCGCGTTTGCGTTAATGCCAAAGCAGTTGTCGAGGATAAAGCTGCCGCCGATCACCCAGATGACGGCGCGCGCGATATTGATGAAGATACTCGATGCCGGAAGCGGGTTATCGTCGCGGTTGAGTAGGTGACGCAGAGTCTTGGATGCGACCTTGGCGGCGACGGCGGTGCCTATCGCCAAGATGACGGCCCAGATGATGTTGTGGACCCACCGTTGCTCAAAGAAATGAAGAATCGGCTCAAACAATTCCATGTAGGGAAAACCTCCTAATGATTATTCAACCATGATACCCACCAAAAAGCCCGTCCGATCATGAACTGCGCCCCAAATCTTGGACGCCCTAAATAGCGACTAGGCCGCAAGGGCCT
>CALFGH010000016.1 GCA_937958315.1 uncultured Collinsella sp.
TGGCTCAAGTCGGCTGTTCGTGCCGACCTACTCGCGTGGCCGTGCGTTCGCGCCGAGGGGCCGTTCTTTTCGCTGGGCTGCGAGGACGAGGATATCGCCCGCTACGGCGCCTATGCCGAGGGCGCCATCGATGCCTTGGCAACCGACCCGGCGGATCCGTCGCGCGCACTGGTCATCGACTACAAGACGGGTGGCACGCCGGATGAGACGCCGGAGCAGCTGCTCGAGAAACACGCCTTGCAGGCGCGCGTTTACGCCGACGTTCTGCACAAGGCGGGCTTTGAGGCCGTGACCGTCAAGTTCGTTCGCGTGGAGCAAGCGAACCCTGCCATCTTCGTCGAACCCGCCGAACCTCAAGTGGTCACCTACAACCTCTAGCCCTCAGATAACTTGCGGTGGAATAGTTCCTGTATTGCGGCTCAGGTGGCCTAAGCGGGAACTATTTCACCGCAACTGCAAGAGGAGCCGTGTTGGTTTGGCTAGGTTCGGATGCCGTCCGCGCCGTGCGGTAGAATCGTAACCCTAAGATCACGAACCCGCATCGGAGCTCATTACATGGCATTTGTCCATCTGCACAATCACACTGTTTTCTCCATGCTCGACGGCGCAACCCGTATTCAGGATATGGTCAACCGCGCCGTAGAGCTTGGCATGCCCGCCGTGGCCATTACCGACCACGGCTACATGTACGGCGTGCCCGACCTGGCGCTGGCCTGCGACGCCGTTAACCACAACACGCCCGAGTACAAAACCTGGAGCCACGACAAGGCCTTCTTGGAAAAGGACCGCCGCGACGAGCTGGTGGAGCCCGATCCCGAGGAAAACCCGCGCGAGCATGCCCAGTATGTGAAGGACATGGCCATGTGGGACGAGAAGGGCAACATCGACGAGCTCAAGCCGCCTCTGGTCATCAAACCCATCTTTGGCTGCGAGGTCTACTTTACGCCGGACGAGACGCTCGCCCGCGACCACAAGCCCGAGCTCTACCACATGATCCTTCTGGCCAAGGACCAGGAGGGCTACGTCAACCTGATGCAGACGGTCTCCGAGGCCGCTGTGCAGGGCTTTTACTACAAGCCGCGCGTGACGCTCGACAACCTGCGCCGCCACGCCAAGGGCATGATCTGCACCAGCGCCTGCATCGCGGGCATCATCCCCAAATACATCGACCGCGGCGACATGGAAGGCGCCATCAAGTGGGCCGAGACCTTCCGTGACACCTTCGATCCCGGCGACTTTTATATCGAGATCCAGGAACACGGCATCACCACCGACAACGGCCTGACCGACGAGCAGATGGACCGCACGCTCATCGATATTGCCAAGCAGGTGGGCGTCAAGGTCATCGCCACCAACGACTTCCACTACCTGCGCCGCGAGGACGCGCCCGTGCAGGACGTCATCATGTGCATTGGCATGAACGCCAAGGTCGACGACCCCAACCGCATGCGCATGACCGGCTCGGAGTTTTACATGAAGACCGAGGAGGAGATGCGGGCGATGTTCCCGTATTGCCCCGAGGCCTGCGACAACACGCTCGAGATTGCCGACAAGTGCTACGTTGAGCTGGACTGGGACTCCATCATCCTGCCGCGCTTCCCGTTGCTCGATCCCGGCGAGACGCACGAGAGCCAGTTCCGCCGCGAGTGCGAGAAGGGCCTGCGCCAACACTATGGCGATGACTGGGCCACACGCGAAATCGGTGGCGTCAACATCAAAGAGCGCTTTGAGTACGAATACAAGGTCATCTGCGACAAGGGCTTTGCCGCCTACTTTTTGATCGTTGCCGAGTACGTGCAATGGGCCAAGGACAACGGCATCGGCGTCGGCCCCGGCCGTGGCTCGGCCGCCGGCGCTATCGTCGCCTACGCCATGAACATCACCGCGTTCGACCCGCTCGAGAACGGCCTGATGTTCGAGAGGTTCCTGTCCCCGCAGCGTACCGAGATGCCCGATATCGATATGGACTTCGACGATGAGCGGCGCCTCGAGGTCGTGGAGCACGTTCGCCAGCTCTACGGCCCCGAGAAGGTCACCCACGTCATCACCTACTCGACCATTAAGGCCAAGCAGGCCATCAACGACGCCGCGCGCGTGCTGGACTATCCGGTCTACATGGGCCAGCGCCTGTCCAAGATGGTCTCGAGCGACCCCAAGGTCAAGCTCAAGCAGGTGCTCGAAAAGCAACCCGGCAAAGAGGATCTGTTTAACCCCGACTTTGCCGAGGCCTATAAAAAGGACGACGACGCTCGCCGCATCATCGACACGGCGCTCTCGATCGAGGGCCTCACCCGTGGCGAGGGCGTGCACGCGTGCGCCGTTTTGATCTGCCGTGACCCCGTCAACGAGCACGTGCCCACCAAGCTCGATACCAAGGGCGGCGTCGAGATTACCCAGTACGAGGGCCATACCGTTGCCGACATGGGCCTGCTCAAGATGGACTTCCTGGGCCTGCGCACGCTGACGGTTATTTCTAAGGCCAAGGCCAACATCAAAAAGAACTTCGGCATCGACATCAAAGAGGAAGAGATTCCCTTTGACGATCCCGAGATCTTTAAGCTCATGGGCTCCGGTCACACCGCCGGCGTCTTCCAGGTCGAGTCCGCCGGCATGACGGCCACGATCAAGAACATGAAGCCCACCGAGTACAAGCACGTCGTGGCATTGATCGCTCTATACCGCCCGGGCCCGCTGGGCGCCGGCATGGTCTCGTCCTACATCAACCGTATGAACGGCAAGGAGCCGGCCGTCTCCTACGACGACCGCCTGGACGACATCCTGGGTGAAACCTACGGCACCATGGTCTACCAGGAGCAGGTTATGCTCATCTCCGTCGAGATGTGCGGCTTCTCCAAGGGCGAATCGGACTCGCGTATCCGTAAGCCCGTGGCTAAGAAAAAGATCAAGCTGCTCACGTCGACGGTGCTCCACTGGGAGGATGGCTCGGACGAGACCACCTACGACCACTGGATGAACGGCGCTATCAAGAACAACTACACGCGCGAGGTCGCCCAGAAGATTTGGGACGATGTTCTCGAGTTCGCGTCCTACGCCTTTAACAAGTCGCACTCCGCCGGCTACGCCATCCTGGTTATGCAGACGGCATGGCTCAAGGCGCACTATCCGCACGAGTACATGGCGGCCGTTCTGACGTCCTATACGGGCAAGACCGACAAGATCGTTCACTACGTCTCGGCGTGCCGTCATGACGGCATCCCCGTGCTGTCGCCAGATGTCAACGAGTCGGGTACCGAGTTCACGGCTACCAAGGAGGGCGTACGCTTTGGTCTGGCCGGCATCCGCGGCGTGGGCACTGGCGTGGCGCAGGCGATTATCGCCGAGCGCGAGGCGGGCGGCCCGTTTAAGACACTGCACGACTTTGTCGAGCGCGTGGACTCGAGCCAGGCTAACCGTCGCGTGATCGAATCGCTCATCAAGGCAGGTGCTTTCGACTCCACGGGGTATCCGCGTCGTCAGATGATGCACTTTGTGGATAAGAACAACCCCGAGAACATCATCGATGCCGCGGTAAAGCGCCAGAAAGATCGCGCGAGTGGCCAGACGTCGTTCTTCGATATGTTTGGCGACGTTGAGGGCTCGGGCTTTGAGGTGAGCGTGCCCGATCCGGACGGCCAGGAGTGGGACCGTCACCTTAAGCTGAGCCAGGAGAAGGAGGTTCTGGGCATCTATGTCTCGGACCACCCGCTGCGCCCGTTTGAGTATGCACTAGCCAAGGCACGCGACTTCTCGTTCTCGCAGATCGATACCGGCTACGAGGTGCAAAACCCCACGGGTGGTACCATCAACCAGGAGATTCCCGAGGGCAAGGCGCTGTGGTGGGCCGGCATGGTCTCGAGCGTGTCCAAGCGCGTGACCAAAAACGGCGACCCCATGGGTATTGTGCAGCTCGAGGACATGGAAGGCGAGGCCACGGTCGTGGTGTTCCCCAAGACCTACAAAGAGGCCGAGGGATACCTGTACGGCGAGGTCGATCCCGAGACCGGTGCGCAGCTGTCTGATGCGTTTGTTCGCATTAAGGGCAAGCTCGAGCGTTCGGACCGCGGCGACCAGATCATCGCGCAGGAGATCGTGCCGCTTGAGCTTAACGAGGAGAACAACAAGCCCAAGGTGTTTGAGGTCATGGTGCCCAACAGCCGCTTTAGCCAGGGCAATATGGCGCGTCTTGCCACGGTGCTTACCGCCAACCCGGGCGGCGACCGCGTGGAGATCTTTATCGAGCAGGTGGACGGGCGTGTGCTGCGTGCCGAGGTGCCGGCCAAGGTCAACGCACGCTCGATTCCGCTGCTGGCAGAGGCCAAGGCCATCGTGGGTAACCAAGGCCGCGTGACGGTGATCTAAAATGATTTTTCTGGGACGGGGATTAAAAAATCATTTTGGGTGACGTGTGGCGGAAGACCAGTCTTTCTGGGACGGGAATGATTTTTTCATCCCCGTCCCAGAAAAATCATTTGGCATGCGAGATTGGAGGAAGTGATGGCGCAGGGGACGTTTGTGCAGGCGCTTCGTAAGGAGGCGGCGCTCAGCAGCACCTTTATGAAGGGGCGCTCGCTCATGCTTAACGGTGCCGTGCTGTCGTTTGAGGACTCCGGCTCGCGCTTCTCCAAAAACGTGAACATCGAGGGCACGGTGCGCGGCTCGCGCGGCGACCTGTACAAGACGCACGTGGCGCTCGATATGGACGAGCACGAGGTTATCGACTACGACTGCGATTGTCCCGCCGCCTTCCGCTATTCCGGCATGTGCAAGCACGTTATCGCCACGGCGCTGGCGTATCTGGATGCCAGTGGCGCCGAGCCCGTCGAGGGCTTGCGTACGCCGGTCCGCGCGTTTACGGTACCGCCCGCACAGTCCAAGCAGCCCACGCGCCCCGTGCCCACCGCATCTGCGGTCAACCCCAACTTTCCCTTCCCGGCGCCCGTCCCCACGAGCCCGAGCCTTGTGGCGGCGCTTTCCGATCTTTCGGACGCGCGCATGGACGAGCTCGTGGCCATGCGTCGCAAGCTCGCCGGCACCATTGACCCCGATGCGCCCAAAGCGGTGCTGGAGCCCTCGCTGGTGCCGTACTACAATCCGCTGTTTGCCGATCGCTTTAACTGGGCACTCGAGTTTCGCATTCGCTGCGGTTCGGTGTCCTACGTGGTTAAGGATATCGACGGCATGGCCGATGCCTATGTGCGTGGCGGTACGTTCTCCTATGGCAAGAAGCTTACGTTTGCCCATGTGCCCGAGGCTTTCGATGACGTGTCGACAAAGCTGCTCGACTTTATCGCAATGACGGTCGCCTACCTAGGCGATATTACGAGCTCGCGCTCGGCATCGTATGACTTTGCCCGCAGCGGCTTTGTCGCCGAGCGTCAGTTGCCGGTATCCGAGTATTCCGTCGTGTCCGTGCTGGACCTGCTGCGCGGCAGGACCATGTCCTTTGAGCCCGCTTGGTCGCGGGGGACGACGACGCATCGCTCCTACGAGGTGGCCGTCGAGTCGTCGCCGCAGGGGGAGGGCGAAGTCCCGGCCAAGCGCCCGCCGCTTCTTGCCGCCAAGATTACCCCGGCAGCTGGGGGCAGCTACGACTTGCGCCTGCCGGCCGATACGTATTGCTTTGTCGCTGGTGACGCAGCCTATCTGGTCGATACGCGCCGCGCACGCCGTACCGACACAGCGTTTGCCCAGCATGCGGCACCGTTTCTATCGCGCTTGCTGCCCTGTCGCACGCCGGTCCATATCGCCGCCGACCAGGTGGGCGAGTTCTGCCGCATGGCGCTGCCTATCTTGCGCGACTACACCGACCTGACCGCTCCCGCCGCGCTCGACGCCGTGGCGCCCGAGCCGAGCTTTGCCATGGCGATCGGCGTCGACGATGGTCTTGTGACCTGCAAGATTACGGTGACCTACGGCGATTGGTCGGCAGATCTCTTTAGTCTTGGTGCTCCGGGCAGCCCTTTCGAAGAACAGCGCTCCGGCGTTCCGCCCCGCGATACGCTGGCGGAGTTTCGCGTTATGGACACGGCTGCCATGTACTTCGATTTCCGCGAGGGCGGCCTGGCGTTTGAGGAGCGCGATGACGCCCGCCTGTTCCACTTGCTGACCGAGGGCCTGTCTGCCCTGTCCGAGCTGGGCGAGGTCATGCTCAGCGACCGCCTGCGCCAGATCTCGGTCCGTCCTGCGCCCAAGCTTTCGGTGCGTGCGACCGTCAAGAGCAACCTGCTCGATGTCGAACTGGGCACGAGCGGTCTTTCGGCGGCAGATCTTGCCATCTATCTGGACTCGTACAAGCGCCACCAGACGTTCGCTCGCCTTACGTCCGGCGACATCGTTCGCCTGGATGAAGGTGCCCGCGCTGCGTTTGGCCTTGCCGAGGACCTGGGGGTCGATGCTGCCGACCTGCTCGACGGCGTGTCGCTTCCCGCGTCGAGTACCCTTTTTGTCGATAGCATGCTCGAGCGCACGCCTGCGCTCGAGGCCGATCGTGATGCCGCATTCCGCCGCACCGTCGAGCGTCTGGACACGCTCGGCAAGATGGACTTTACGGTACCCGCCTCGCTCAAGGCCACGCTACGTGGCTACCAGGTCGACGGCTACCAGTGGCTCGGCTCGCTTGAGCATCTGGGCCTCGGCGGTATCTTGGCCGACGATATGGGCCTGGGCAAAACGCTGCAGATGATCGCGCACATTCTGGCGCGCGTGGAGACGGGGGACACCAAGCCCACGCTCGTGGTATGTCCTGCGTCGCTTGTGTACAACTGGACCGCCGAGCTGGAGCGCTTTGCGCCTTCGCTCGATGTGTGTGCCATTGTGGGCGCCAAGGCGCAGCGCCGTGTGCAGATCGCCGGCGTGGCCGAGCACAACGTGGTCGTGACGTCGTATGATCTCATGCGCCGCGACATCGACGAATACATCGAGCAGGACTTTGCCCGTGTGGTGCTCGACGAGGCCCAGTACATTAAAAACCCGCTCACCCAGGTGGCCCGTGCTGCAAAGCGCCTGCCGGCCGGCGTGCGCTTTGCCTTGACGGGAACGCCCATCGAAAATCGCCTGTCCGAGCTTTGGAGTATCTTCGACTTTTTGATGCCGGGTCTTCTGGGCACGCGCGACTCATTTGCCAAGCGTTTTGAGAGTCCCGTCGAGCATGCCGAGGGCGACAGCGCCGCTCGTCTGCAGGCGCTCGTGTCGCCGTTTGTGCTGCGCCGTGTCAAGGAAGACGTGGTGGCCGACCTGCCCGAGAAGATCGAGGATACGGTGATGGCGCAGCTTACCGGCGAGCAGCGCAAGCTCTACCTGGCCAACCAGGACCGCATCGCCCAGCAAGTGCAGCACCGCGAGGCGGGGGAGTTTAAGAAAGACAAGCTCAAGGTACTTGCCGAGCTCACCAAGCTACGCCAGATCTGCTGCGACCCGCATCTGCATTACGCAGACTACAAGGCGGGAAGTGCCAAGCTCGATACGTGTATGGAGCTCGTTCACGGCGCGCTCGATGGCGGTCATCGCATCTTGCTGTTCAGCCAGTTTACGGGCATGCTCGATATCATCGGCAAGCGCCTGGCCAAGGAGGATATCGCCTTCCTTAAGCTCACGGGTGCATCGTCTAAGGAGAGCCGCGCCAAGATGGTTGCGCAGTTCCAGGCGGGCGAGGTGCCGGTGTTCTTGATTTCGCTCAAGGCGGGCGGCGTGGGCCTTAATTTGACGGCTGCCGACGTGGTCATCCACTACGACCCGTGGTGGAACGTGGCGGCGCAGGACCAGGCGACCGACCGCGCCCACCGCATTGGCCAGCAGCACACCGTGACCGTGTACAAGCTCATCGCCAAGGACACGATCGAGGAACGCATTATGCAGATGCAGGAGTCCAAGCGCGATCTGGTCAACAGCGTGCTCGGCGGCGACGGCATCTCATCGGCGCTGTTCACGCGCGAGGATGTTCTGGCGCTGCTCGGTGGCGACGGTCGCTAACCCGCTCGGGTGGGGCCGCCAGGGCGGATAGTACGCGCCGCCCCACCGTTCCCGCCCGTTATGTGTTCATTTGCAATGCCATGGATGGCCCGGCGCTCTTTGGGCATAAGAAGGATCAAGTACATTGGCACATCAGCAAAGGAGAACATCATGGCGAAATTCTTTAAGGACTCCGACGGCAAGCTCGTTGCCGCCCTTGGCGACGGCGTTGCAACCCCTGCCGGCTGCACGGAGCTGACGGCAAACACCGAGGATGCGGCGCACGAGAAGCATGTGCCTGTTGTCGAGATCGAGCGCGACGGCCACGTCATTCGCGCACGTGTGGGCTCGACGGAGCACCCCATGCTGCCCGAGCACTACATCGAGTGGATCGCGCTTGAGGCCGAGGGCCGCCTGGAGGTCCATTACCTTGAGCCCGGCATGAAGCCCACGACGTTTTTCGCTGGTGGCTCCAAGACCGGTACCGTCTATGCCTACTGCAACCTGCATGGGCTGTGGTCCGCGACGTTCTAGGAGCGCGCCCCCGCTCGGGGTATCATAGCTAGCATATGCACATGCGAGCGCCGGCTGCATTATGCGGCCGGCGCTTTTACTACGACAACGACGATTTACGACGGAAAGGGCTGGGCCATGAAGCTCGCACTTGCACAGATCGATATGCGCCTGGGTGACATCGAAGGCATTTGCGGCCGCATCGAGGACCAGGCTCGCCTGGCTCATGAGCGCGGCGCGCGCGTGCTGTGCGTTCCGGCCCCGCTCTTTATGGGCGCCATGCCGGGCAGCCTGGTGGGCGCTGCCGATTTTGAGCACGATATGCTGACGGGTCTGGCGGGTGTTGCCGAGCGCATCCAAGAGCTCGATATGATCTGCATCGTGCCCTCTGCGGTTTCGTTTGAGGGCCAGCCCCTGCTTGACTACATGATGCTCAAAGACGGTCGCGTGGTGCCCGCGCGCGCAAGTATTGCCCTGCAGCGTGGCGAGAACAACGACGCGCGTTGGGCACCGCCGGTGTTTGACGTGGACGGCGTGCGCGTCGCCGTGGTGTTTGACCTAGACCGCGAGCTCGAAATGCTGCCGACCGGCGTCGACCTCATCGCCTATTTCCAGTTCAACGCGTTTGACATGACCGATCGCGAGACGGCCGCCATTGCCGCCGTGCGCAGCGGTGCCTACCGCAAGATCGCATCCAAGCGCAGCGTGTGGTTTGCCTGCATGGCGCCGGTCGGTGCCTATGACGAGTCGGTGTATACCGGCGGTTCGTTTGTGCTCGACGACTGCGGTCGCGTGGTGGCCCAGGCGCCGTGTTTTGAGGAGAGCCTGCTGGTTCAGGAGATTCAGCGCGGCGTGATGCTCGATGCCCTGGAGGATCACGAACTGCCCGAGTTCCGTTCCGAGGAGTGGCTGTGGCAGGCGCTGGTGCTTGCCGTGCGCGACAATGCCCGCGCTCGCGGTGCGTCGCGTGCCGTGGTGG
>CALFGH010000017.1 GCA_937958315.1 uncultured Collinsella sp.
TCGCAGTAGCGGCCTCGGGCGCTTTCTCCACGGCGGGCTCTGCGGCAGCCTCGGGCTCATTCACCGGGAGAGCGGCAACCGCTTCCGGTTTGGCAGCCGCCCCATGTTCAATCTCGTCCTGGATAACTTTTTCGGCCACACGTTCCTTCTCCTGTGCGCGCTGCTGCGCGGCGGCCTCGGCGTTGCGATACGCGCGCTCCAGCAGAGCTTCCTGCGAGTTGAAGGGTTTCTCGTCCTCTTTGCGCTCCACCGGAACCCAGGTGCCGTCACTCGTCAGGCTGCGTGCCTTCACGTTGTCGCGCAGCTGCATGCCCATGTACTCGTGCACCAGGGCGCGGCAGGTGGGGTCGAGCACGGGGAAGGCGATCTCCACGCGGTGCTCGGTGTTGCGCGTCATCATGTCTGCCGAGCTCAGGTAGATCATGTCCGAGTCCACGCCAAAGGCATAGACGCGCGCATGCTCCAAAAAACGTCCGACGATGGATCGCACGTGCACGTTCTCGGTCTTGCCCGGAACACCGGGCTTGAGGCACGAGATGCCGCGAATGATCATGTCCACGCGCACGCCGGCACACGATGCCTCGGCAATCTTGTCGATGACCTCGCGGTCGGTAAGCGAGTTGAGCTTAAAGAACACGCGGGCGGGCTCGCCGACAAGGGCGCGCTGAATCTCGCGGTCCAGGCCGCGCATGATGAGCGGCTTGAGGCCCACGGGCGCCACGCCCAGGAAGCGGTAGTCGCCGCGCAGGTTGCCCAGCGACAGGTTGCGGAAGAACAGGTTGGCGTCCTCGCCGATGCCGGGATGCGCGGTCATGAGCATAAAGTCGCTGTAGAGCTTGGCCGTCTTCTCGTTAAAGTTGCCGGTACCCAAAAGCGTCAGGCGGGTAAGCGCCATGCCCTCGCGATAGGTGAGCTGGCAGATCTTTGAGTGGCACTTAAAGCCCTCGGAGCCGTAGATAACGGTGCAGCCGGCCTCTTCCAGGCGCTCGGCCCATTCGATGTTGTTTTGCTCGTCAAAGCGGGCACGAAGCTCCATGAGCACCGTGACCTCTTTGCCGTTTTCGGCAGCATCGATGAGCGACTCGCACAGACGGCTCTGCTTTGCCACACGGTAGAGCGTGATGCGCAGCGAGATACACTCGGGGTCATAGGCTGCTTCGTGCACCAGGTCCAAGAACGGGTTCATTGCCTCGTAAGGGTAAAAGAGCAGCTTGTCGTGCTGCAGCACCTGCTCGCGGATGGAGCGGGCCATATCGATGGTGGGATTGGGCTGCGGCTTAAACGGCGTAAAGAGGAGCTCATTGCGCAGGTGCTCGGGAATCTTACCCTCAATGCCAAAGACGTAGCCAAGGTCAAGGGGGATATCGCAGGTAAAGACCGAGCGGCGAGAAAGCTCGAGCGCCTTGCGGATGGTCTTGAGCGTTGCCTTCTCGAGCGAGCCCGATACGGCGAGCACCACCGGCTGCAGGCGCAGGCGCTTCTTGAGGATGCGCTTCATGTGCTGGCGGTAATCCTCTTCCTCCTCGACGCCTTCGCCGTCCGGGTCGATATCGGCATTGCGGGTGACGCGGATCAGCGCGCGGTCCAGCGGCTTATAGGAGCCAAAGCAACTGTCCAGGCAGGCGAGGATGACGTCCTCGAGCAAGATGTAGGAGTAGGTGCCGGTGGGCGAGGGGATCTCGACCACGCGGTTCATCGAGGTGGGAATCTCGATAAGGCCCAGCAGGCTCTCCTCGTCGGTGACGCCGTCCAGGCCACAAGCCAGATAGAGTGCGCCGTTGCGCAGGTTGGGGAAGGGATGGCGCGGGTCAATGACCAACGGCGAGATGACCGGCGACACGTAGGCTTGGAAGTAGCGGGTTACGAAGGTGCGCTCCTCGGGCGTAAGCGAATCGATGCGGGCGCGGTGAACGCCCAGAGCGTCGAGCTTGTCCTCGATGCTCTTAAAGATGGACTCCCAACGGGTAAGGAGCCCGGGCAGCTCTGCCATGACAGCATCGACCTGTTCGGAGGCGGTCATATTGCTCTTGTTGTCGACAGGCTGTTTTTTGAGCTCCGCCAGATCGGACAGGCCGCCCACGCGCACCATAAGGAATTCGTCGAGGTTAGACTCGAAAATCGACACGAACTTTAGACGCTCGAACAGCGGAACGGTCTCGTCGAAGGCTTCGTCAAGCACGCGGTTGTCAAAGCGCAGCCAGCTAAGCTCTCGGTTTTGCGTGTACGAGAAGTCGCGCGGCGGCTTGCGCAGCTTAGCGGCCTTTTGTTTCTTTTCGATTTTGCTCGGCATATGCATCTGTCCGTTCAGTCCCCGCAGGGGACGGTAGCCTAACTCTAATTCACTATTGTCTCAATTTAGTCGACCGCTGGCACGGACGTATCGCGTGAACGGTATCTTTACCTACTTCTTACGCTGACAAGCCGAAGCACTAACGTCCGGTGCTTTGAGCAAGCGATCTATATCCTCACTCAACTGGTGAGAATGTATGAATAAGAATGATAGCAAGCTGAATATAATCGAATGTAGGTCGAATCGAGGGCAAGCGTCATTTATATGCAGAAAACCGTTTTCACTATGCAATTTTGAATCATGGATAACTTTGAGTGTTCAAGCTTGATTTCCTAGAAAAATAACGTTTACCTAGGAAAATCTGCTTTACGAAACTGAAGTGCATCATGGGAAATCATATGCGATATACCGTTCATCGTACTTTGCTGACCGTTCGGGGGCGAGGTAGCATTACGAATGGAATTTGGATATAACTAGAGCTGTCAGCAAGCAGCGTCCCATATGGAGGGGCGCTGATACATTCGGCCAGTAAGGCCCGAAAGAAAGGTAGGAGGCCATGACGAAAGGTCTGCACGTGCCTTCCGAGATCGGCAAGCTCAGGAAGGTCTGCCTGCACCGTCCCGGCGACGAGCTCCTCAACCTGCCGCCCGACGAGCTCGAGCGACTCCTGTTCGACGACGTCCCGTTCCTGGAGGTCGCACAGCAGGAGCACGACACCTTCGCCCAGATCCTGAGGGACCAGGGCGTCGAGGTGCTCTACCTCGAGAACCTCGTCGCCGAGGTGTTCGACCATGTCCCCGGCGCCCGCGCCGAGTTCACCGACCAGTACATCGCCGAGGCCGGCATCCGCGGCCAGCACATGCCGCAGATCGTCCGCGAGAAGCTGGACTCCATCGAGGACAACCTCGAGTTCGTCAAGAAGACCATGGCCGGCATGACCAAGGCCGAGATCGACATGCCCCTCACGGCGTCCACGACCCTCGACTCCCTGGTCAACTCCGAGTCCGAGTCCGACCTGATCATCGACCCGATGCCCAACCTCTACTTCACCCGCGACCCGTTCGCGGTCGTCGGCGAGGGCGTCAACCTCAACCGCATGTACTCGGTCACCCGCAACCGCGAGACCCTGTACGGCAAGTACGTCTTCAAGTACCACCCCGACTACAAGGACGTCTCCCTGTACTTCCGCCGCGACTGCCAGTTCCACACCGAGGGCGGCGACGTGCTGAACATCAACGAGAAGACCCTCGCCGTCGGCATCTCCCAGCGCACCCAGGCCGCAGCTATCGACGTCATGGCCCAGAACATCTTCTGGAACTCCGACTCCAAGGTCGAGCGCATCCTGGCCTTCGACATCCCGGTCTCGCGCGCCTTCATGCACCTCGACACGGTCTTCACCCAGATCGACGTCGATAAGTTCACGATCCACCCCGCCATCATGGGCACCCTGCGCGTCTACGAGCTGACCGCCGGCAAGAACCCGGGCGACGTGAACATCCGCCTGATCGAGGACACCCTCGAGCACGTCCTGGAGGACGCCACCGGCGTCGACCAGGTCAAGCTGATCCCCTGCGGCGGCGGCGACCCGATCGCGGCCTCCCGCGAGCAGTGGAACGACGGCTCCAACACCCTGTGCGTCGAGCCCGGCAAGATCTGCGTCTACGCCCGCAACACCGTCACCAACGACGTGCTGTACAAGGAGGGCCTGGACCTTCTCGTCGTGCCCTCCGCCGAGCTCTCCCGCGGCCGCGGCGGCCCGCGCTGCATGAGCATGCCCTTCTGGCGCGAGGACCTCTAAGGTTTTCATAGACCGTACGGGTCTTAATACAAACATCTAGCTGCCATTAGATGTCTCCCAATGGGGCGGTGCGGGTTTTTCGCACCGCCCCATTCTTGTCTAATAAGTTAAATTAGCATCAGATAAGGTGTCCATTATGTCTAGAGGCGGTCACGTTGATACCCCAACGGTGTCGGCTTCTTTGTCTTTTGGGCATCATCTCGATTCCCATGACCTTTGCCGGCATCATCCCCGTGTTCTAGCGATTGGAGCTTAGTCATGGATATCAAGACAATTGGCGTTGAGGAATGGCTCAACGTTTGGGAGAAGAGCGCTACGTGGGACATTGCCCAGTCGACGATTTCGTCGCTGACCATGGGCGAGCTTCGCGCGCTCGACGAGCAGGACGGCGCTACGTTCTACGAGCGTCTGGATCGCGAGAAGATGAACTACGGCTGGATCGAGGGTTCGCCGGAGTTTAAGGCCGAGGTCGCCAAGCTGTATCGTTGCGAGGTCAATCCCGATCACATTCTGCAGACCAATGGCTGCACGGGCGCCAACCTCAACGCCATCATGGCCGTTGTCGGGCCCAGCGATCACGTGATTGCCGAGTGGCCTACCTATGCGCCGCTCTATGAGATCCCGCGTACGCTTGGTGCCGAGGTCGAGTATTGGGAGCTTCGCGAGGAGCTCGGATGGAAACCCGATATCGAACAGCTCAAGCGCCTCGTTCGCCCCAATACCAAGCTTATCTGCATCAATAACGCATCGAACCCCATCGGTACGGTGCTCGATGCAGACATGCTCGGGCAGATTGCCGAGATTGCCCGCTCGGTGGGCGCCTACGTGCTGTGCGACGAGGTGTATCTGCCGCTCGAGAACACCGAGTCCTTTATGTCGATGGCAGACGTGTACGAGAGGGCCATTGTCACCAACTCGGTGTCCAAGACCTATTCGACGCCTGCAGCCCGCGTGGGCTGGGTCGTTGCGGATGAAGAGGTGTCCAACCGCATCCGCACCTACCGCGACTACACCATGATCTGCGGTGGCGTGTTTAACGATGCTTTGGCGACCTACGTGCTCGAGCACAAGGACAAGATTCTCGAGCGCAACCGCAAGATCGTGTTTGGTAACCGAGATATCGCACAGGCTTGGATCGATACGCAGCAGCGCGTCTCCTGGACGGCCCCGCAGGGCGTGTCAACCTCGTTTATCCAGCTGGATATTCCCGAGGATGACGAGGAGTTCTGCAAGCGCCTGCTGGCCGATAGGGGAGTGCTGTTGGTCCCCGGTAGCCGTTTTGAGCTTCCCTGCGGAGCGCGCCTGGGCTACTGCGCGAGCGAAGATGTTCTTCGCGAGGGCCTGAGGCTTCTGGGCGAGGCACTGGCCGAGCTCGATCGCTAGTCCCTTGAGGTTCTCGAAGGCCTAAACCTTGCTGGACCCTAGGTGTACCGAATGCAGACCCGCTCCCTTTTGGGGAACGGGTCTGTTTGTCTTTGCTGCCGAAAAAGTCAAGTTGTTACAAATGGAGACGCAAGATCGATCGGGTATTCGATGGGCCTTATACTGAGCTTCCGGTGAACGGTATCCAACGTCTGGTAAACGGTAATCTGTTTGTCAAAAATGAATAGGACGCACTTTTTTCTGAATAAAAATCAAAATGGTTGAGACACAGCGAGAATTGCGAATTCTATTCATATCGTTGCGTGAAATATGCAATTTGAGGGTGGTTTAACAAAGATTAGTTTCAATTGATTTATCGGTTAAAAAAGCGTTTAAGCACGTAAATAAACTTTATTAAATCAAAGTGTGCCATGCGTGAAGTATATGTGTATGCCGTTCACCCCTCATATAAAACCGTTCGGGGGCGAGGTGGAAGTATGGACTGATTTTGGATATAAATATGTCGTCAGCAATAACGCCTCACACGGAGGGGCGCTAACGAATCGGCCCTGACAAGGGCCCGAAAGAAAGGTAGGAGGCCATGACGAAAGGTCTGCACGTGCCTTCCGAGATCGGCAAGCTCAGGAAGGTCTGCCTGCACCGTCCCGGCGACGAGCTCCTCAACCTGCCGCCCGACGAGCTCGAGCGACTCCTGTTCGACGACGTCCCGTTCCTGGAGGTCGCACAGCAGGAGCACGACACCTTCGCCCAGATCCTGAGGGACCAGGGCGTCGAGGTGCTCTACCTCGAGAACCTCGTCGCCGAGGTGTTCGACCATGTCCCCGGCGCCCGCGCCGAGTTCACCGACCAGTACATCGCCGAGGCCGGCATCCGCGGCCAGCACATGCCGCAGATCGTCCGCGAGAAGCTGGACTCCATCGAGGACAACCTCGAGTTCGTCAAGAAGACCATGGCCGGCATGACCAAGGCCGAGATCGACATGCCCCTCACGGCGTCCACGACCCTCGACTCCCTGGTCAACTCCGAGTCCGAGTCCGACCTGATCATCGACCCGATGCCCAACCTCTACTTCACCCGCGACCCGTTCGCGGTCGTCGGCGAGGGCGTCAACCTCAACCGCATGTACTCGGTCACCCGCAACCGCGAGACCCTGTACGGCAAGTACGTCTTCAAGTACCACCCCGACTACAAGGACGTCTCCCTGTACTTCCGCCGCGACTGCCAGTTCCACACCGAGGGCGGCGACGTGCTGAACATCAACGAGAAGACCCTCGCCGTCGGCATCTCCCAGCGCACCCAGGCCGCAGCTATCGACGTCATGGCCCAGAACATCTTCTGGAACTCCGACTCCAAGGTCGAGCGCATCCTGGCCTTCGACATCCCGGTCTCGCGCGCCTTCATGCACCTCGACACGGTCTTCACCCAGATCGACGTCGATAAGTTCACGATCCACCCCGCCATCATGGGCACCCTGCGCGTCTACGAGCTGACCGCCGGCAAGAACCCGGGCGACGTGAACATCCGCCTGATCGAGGACACCCTCGAGCACGTCCTGGAGGACGCCACCGGCGTCGACCAGGTCAAGCTGATCCCCTGCGGCGGCGGCGACCCGATCGCGGCCTCCCGCGAGCAGTGGAACGACGGCTCCAACACCCTGTGCGTCGAGCCCGGCAAGATCTGCGTCTACGCCCGCAACACCGTCACCAACGACGTGCTGTACAAGGAGGGCCTGGACCTTCTCGTCGTGCCCTCCGCCGAGCTCTCCCGCGGCCGCGGCGGCCCGCGCTGCATGAGCATGCCCTTCTGGCGCGAGGACCTCTAAGTCTTTCCGTTTCCGGTGCGGTCCCCCTACAACCGCACCGGTTTCGCCCGTCAAACGGGCAACACTAATACTTACGTAATTCATTTTTTCGAAAGGATACGAACCATGGGTGTTAACCTCTCCGGCCGTAGCTTCCTCAAGCTCCTCGACCTCTCCACCGAGGAGATCGAGTACTTGCTCAAGCTTTCCAAGAACTTCAAGGACATGAAGCGCGCTGGCGTTCCGCACCGCTATCTCGAGGGCAAGAACATCGTCCTGCTCTTCCAGAAGACCTCCACTCGTACCCGCTGCGCCTTCGAGGTCGGCGGCATGGATCTGGGCATGGGCGTCACCTACCTCGATCCCGGTTCGTCGCAGATGGGCAAGAAGGAGTCCATCGAGGACACCGCCCGCGTTCTCGGCCGCATGTATGACGGCATCGAGTTCCGCGGCTTTGCACAGGACGACGTCGAGGAGCTCGCTGCCAAGTCCGGCGTGCCCGTGTGGAACGGCCTGACCACCGAGTGGCACCCCACCCAGATGCTCGCCGACATCCTGACCGTCCAGGAGAACTTCAACTACGACATCAAGGGCAAGACCCTCGTCTTCATGGGCGACTGCAAGAACAATGTCGCTCGCTCCCTCATGGTTGTCTGCTCCAAGCTCGGCATGAACTTCGTGGCCTGCGGCCCCGAGGAGTGCATGCCCGCCGACGACGTCATCGAGGCCTGCAAGCCCATCGCCGAGGCTAACGGCTGCACCATCAAGCTGACCACTGACGTCAAGGACGGCGTCACCGGTGCCGACGTTATCTACACCGATGTGTGGGTCTCCATGGGCGAGCCCGACGAGGTCTGGGCCGAGCGCATCGCTCAGCTCACCCCGTATCGCGTTACCTCCGAGGTCATGGCTATGGCCAACCCAGGTGCCATCTTCCTGCACTGCCTGCCCAGCTTCCACGACACCAACACCACCATTGGCGCCGAGAAGTGCGAGCAGTTCGGCATCACCGAGCAGGAGGTCACCGACGAGGTCTTCGAGAGCCCCGCTTCCAAGGTCTTCGACGAGGCCGAGAACCGCATGCACACCATCAAGGCCGTCATGTACG
>CALFGH010000018.1 GCA_937958315.1 uncultured Collinsella sp.
GGCGCTTGGAGATGGCTTCGAGTACCGTAACGGTTTTGAGCATCAGCATAGGGTCCTCCTTGTTGAAGGGAGTTAGCGTACGTGTCGTATTTGCTTCAAAAAACCTAGATGTCGCTCACGTCAAGCTCTTGAGCCCACAAAGGGTGCAGCGCGCCTTTGTGGTGGTTTTGGCGATCTGCCGGTGGCGTTTATGCGTATGCGGAATCCTCACGGCGTGCCGAGGGCGACATGCAGGTTTTTCGACTAGGACTGCCTTCCATGGCACACCTCCTAAAGGCCGAGCGCAGCGCGCTTTGGGTATCTCGTACCCCTTTTTAATCCGCCCGTATTCTTGATGAGGGGGTTTGCGATGTCAACCCCATTGTTCGGAAAACCATTGCCCCCGACAAAGCCTTTACAGAATGCCGTGGCTCCAAAGCGCGCCCGCATCGATGCTTCGCCTGCGCTAAACTGGAAGGTACGTACGCGATTACGAGAGGAGCCCGCATGGAGGCTTACAAGCAAGAGTTCATCAAGTTTATGGTTGAGTCCGACGTTCTTAAGTTCGGCAGCTTTACGCTCAAGAGCGGCCGTCAGTCCCCGTTCTTTATGAACGCCGGCGCTTACGTGACGGGCTATCAGCTCAAGAAGCTGGGCGAGTATTACGCCCAGGCCATCCACGATAACTTTGGCGACGACTTTGACGTGCTGTTTGGACCGGCCTACAAGGGTATTCCGCTGGCCGTCGTAACCGCAATTGCCTACCACGAGCTGTACGGCAAGGAGGTCAAGTACTGCTGCGACCGCAAGGAGGCCAAGGACCACGGCGCCGACAAGGGCAACCTGCTGGGCTATGAGCCCCAGGACGGCGACCGCGTGGTCATGGTCGAGGATGTCACCACCAGCGGCAAGTCCATCGACGAGACCTATCCCAAGGTTAAGGCTGCTGCCGACGTCGAAATCAAGGGCCTGATCGTGTCCCTCAACCGCATGGAGGTCGGCAAGGGCGGCGTGACCACCGCGCAGAAGGAGATCGAGGCCAAGTACGGTTTTCCCGTCGCGAGCATCGTTTCCATGGCCGAGGTCGTCGAGACTCTCTACAACCACGAGATCGACGGCAAGGTCGTCATCGACGACGAGCTCAAGGCCGCCATCGACGCTTACTACGAGCAGTACGGAGCTCGGGAGTAGTTACGGCGTTTTACCAAACGCCGTAACCGGCCGACGCTGCGCGCCGTCCAGGACGACAATTTGTCATTCAAAAGGCGAGGCATGACCAGAAGGTCTATGCCTTGCCTTTTTCATGCCAACTTGTTCGTCCTGGACGGCGCTCGCTGTCCGTCCTCTTCTTGCGGCGTTGCCTTGCTCCGGATGAGTAGTCATTGGGGGCGTTCTTAAATGACTAGTCGTGAATGAGCGTGGATAAGCGTCCAAAAATCCACGCTCGTCGCTACTTGAGCCCCGGGAGGCGGGTGTAGGGAAACGAGCGCTCCAGGAATTCGGAGCAGTGGGCATAGTCTTTGGCGAAGTAGCTGCTGTAGAGCGAATCGAGTACGTATTGCACGGCGATGTGGCTCGCGAACTGCGTGATGCGATGCGTCATGCTCTCGTGGTCACTCACCGTAAGGTAGGCGGCAAAACCAGGGTGCAGGCGCGCGCAATAAGGCGTGCCGATGACGATGACCGGGACATGCCGGCTGCTGAGGATCGGCAAGATGTCCTTGAGGTTGGGGGCAAGGCCGCTGTAGGAGATGACGATTGCCGCATGGTCGGGACCCGAGGCGAGTGCCGTTCGCACCTGGGCCTCGACACCGTCGTGGCACGTCGCGCTTTTACCGGCGGAGAGCAGGCGGTCGCGGAACATTCCCGCTGGATAGAGGTTGTGCGAGCCCGTGTAGATGTCGACCTGTCGGGCGTTTGCGATGAGCTTGGCGGCGTGGTCAAGCTGCGTGGGGTCGAGCAACTCCTGTGTTTCGGCCAGCGTGGTCTGGTAGAGTCCCTCCATGCGCTCCATAACCTGCGCAGGGGTGGACGTGGCGTCGAAGGGAAAGTTGATGTCCACGTCGCGCCGGTTTCCCGCCTCGGATGCCAGGCGGATGAGCTCGACCTTGAGGTCCTTAAAGCCCTCGAGGCCGAGCTTTTTGCAAAAACGGTGCACGCTCGCAACGGAAACGTTGGTGCGCGCGGCAAACTCCTTAATAGAAAGCCCGCGGATGTCCTCGCCGATGGCAAGGGCTGCAATGCCGAGTTGTTGCTCGGTAGGGGTGAGGCCCTGCGCCTCGGTGATCTTGCGTTTGATATCCATGCGAACTCCCACACTCGCCAAACCTGCCAAAAAGGGACAGGCTTATTTTGGCACGTTTTGGTAGGTATCAGGAAGTGTCAGGGGCGGGGCGGCGGCGGTCCGTGGACGCGAAAAGAAGTGTCGGGTTTGGCGCGGCCGCTTCTGCCCGTCCCGTGCGCAGGCGATACTCATCTTACCGACCCGCGATGCAAAGGAGATGCTCATGGCAAACATCAAGTTCCCCGAGGGCTTCTATTGGGGTGGCGCCACTGCCGCCAACCAGTTTGAGGGCGCTTGGAACGTGGACGGCCGCGGTCCTTCCGTCGACGATCATTTCTTGGGTGGCAGCTACAAGGAGCCGCGTCAGATCACGATCGACATCGACCCCAACCGCTTCTATCCCAATCATGACGGTATCGATTTCTATCATCACTACGAGGAGGACATCGCGCTGTTCGCCGAGATGGGCTTTACCATGTTTCGCATGTCCATCTCCTGGAGCCGCATCTTCCCCAACGG
This sequence comes from uncultured Collinsella sp., assembly GCA_937958315.1. Classification (GTDB taxonomy): domain Bacteria; phylum Actinomycetota; class Coriobacteriia; order Coriobacteriales; family Coriobacteriaceae; genus Collinsella. The sequence continues at coordinate 2,783 of CALFGH010000018.1, forward strand.
TGACGACGCTGAGCCCAACGAGGCCGGCCTCGCCTTCTACGACCGCGTTTTCGACTGCCTGCGTGCCCACAATATCGAGCCGCTCGTGACCCTCTCGCACTACGAGATGCCCTATCACCTGGTCGAGAAATACAACGGATGGGCGAGCCGCGAGCTCATCGGCTTCTTCGAGAAGTACTGCCAGACCGTCTTCGACCGCTATCAGGACAAGGTCAAGTTCTGGCTCACCTTCAACGAGATCAACTGCGGTACCCAGGACATGGGTAACCTCTTTGAGACCAGCATGATTCAGGGCTTTGAGGGTCCGGCGTCGGCGGTCCACACCACGTCGCAGGCTCGTATGCAGGCGCTGCATCACCAGTTTGTCGCCAGTGGCCGCGTCGTGCGCTATGCCCACGAGCATTACCCGCAGTTTAAGATGGGCAACATGGACTGCTTCATCCTTTCCTATGCCGCCACGTGCGATCCGGCCGACGTGTTCGCCACGCAGCAGGAGATGAATACCATGAACTGGTACTGCTCCGACGTGCAGGCGCGCGGCAAGTACCCGTTCTATGCCAAGCGCTTCTGGGCCGAGAACGATGTTGAGCTCGTGATGGAGGACGGCGACCTGCAGGATATCGCCGACGGCAAGGTTGATTTCTACACCTTTAGCTACTACATGTCCGGCACCGTGGGCACCCACAACGATCACGAGATGACCGAGGGCAACATGACCTTCGGCGGCAAGAATCCCTATCTGGAGTCCACCGATTGGGGCTGGCAGATCGATCCGTTGGGCCTGCGCATCGCCCTCAACGAGATCTATGCTCGCTACGAGATTCCGCTGATGGTGGTCGAGAACGGCATGGGCGCTTACGACGAGGTCGAGGAGGACGGCTCCATCCACGACCCGTACCGCATCGCCTACTTGCAGAGCCACGTCAAGGCCATGGGTGAGGCCATTGCCGACGGCGTTGACCTGATTGCCTACACCTGGTGGGGTCCCATCGACCTGGTTTCCGCCGGCACTGGCGAGATGCGCAAGCGCTACGGCTTCATCCACGTCGATAAGTACGACGACGGCACCGGTACCTATGAGCGCCGCCGCAAGGACAGCTTCTTCGCATACCAGAAGATCATCAAGTCCAACGGCACCGAGGGCTTGGATTAATCGACAATATGAGTGCCACTGGGGAAAGGTTTTGGGAAGGGCTTGGAAGGGCTTGCGATTCGAACCCTCGCCTTAGTATTTTGGTCATTTGGCACTATAATCACCATAGGCATGCGCATAACGTTGCGCTTAATCAAGAGGAGAAAACGTATGGGTCTGTTTGATATGTTCAAGAAGAAGGCTGAGCCCGCGGCAGCTGCTGCTCCGGCCTCTATCTCTGCTTCTGCCGGCGCCGACGTGCTGTGCTCGCCCGTCAAGGGCAAGGTCATCAAGATGGCCGACGTGCCCGATCCCGTCTTTGGTGGCGAGGTTCTGGGCAAGGGTTGCGCCGTGTGGCCCGAGGACGACCTGGTCTACGCTCCCTGCGACGGCAAGGTGACCGTCACCATGGGTCACGCCGTGGGCCTGCAGTCCGATAGCGGCATCGAGGTTCTGGTGCACGTTGGCGTCGATACCGTCAACATGAACGGCGACGGCTTCGAGGGCTTCGTCAAGGCTGACGACGTCGTGAAGGCCGGCCAGCCCATCCTCAAGATCGACCGCACCAAGATCGCTGCTGCCGGCTACAAGGACTGCGTCGTCGTGGCCGTGTCCAACACCGCCGAGTTTGCCGACGTCGAGCTTACCGTCGAGGCCGAGTCTGCCGTCGCCGCCGGTGACGCCATCGTCAAGGTCGTCCGCAAGTAGTCTGCGGCATCCAGAAGATGCACAAGGGTGGTCGGGTTGTCCGGCCACCCTTTTTTAATAGGCCGAGCAGGTGCGTTTTATTGCAGGGGGCTTGCTTCACGGGCCATTTGTTCGTCAAATTGAGCCGTCCGCGCTTTTGCGACGTAGGGGTTTGGACAGAGCCGCTAATATGAACTTACTGTTGCGACGTGCGCTGCGCGAGGAACGCGGTGCCGCTTGTTTGGAGGACTGTCATGAAAAAGAAGCTGCTGCTTGCGCCCCTGATGGCTGCCCTGGTCGCGTGCGTGGTTTTGCTTTCCGGCTGCGGAGGGCCTTCGGTGGAGGAGCTCATCACCAACGACCTTACGAGCCAGTTTGACGAGATCAAGAACGGCGGAGATGACTTCCTCTCCGGTCTGGAAAAGGCTTCGGGCGACGAGTTTGAGCAGCTGGGTATCGATCCCAAGGAGTATGCCAAGAGCTATCTCGAGGGCTTTGACTACAAGATCGGCGATGTGACGGTTGACGAGGACAAGGGTACTGCGACTGCCGAGGTCACCATCACCTGCAAGTCCATGAACAAGATCGTCGAAGATTTCGCCACCCAGTATCAGGAGAAGGTCGCCGCACTCGATACGACGCCTTCCGAGGACGACCTGTACAAGATGGCCGGCCAGGTGATGGTCGACGTGACCAAGGCCGCTAAGACCAAGGACACCAAGGTCACCTTTAAGTATTCCGCCAACGAGGATAACGAGTGGTCTGCCGACGATTCCGCAACCACCGAGATGATGAATGCGATGATGAGCTAGGGGGTTACGCGGTAGTTCGTTACGGCGTTTTACCAAACGCCGTAACTGCTCGACGCTGCAAACCCGCCAGAGCGGCAATCTGCCTTTCAACTTCGGCGGCATGACCAGAAGGTCAATGCCGCCTTGTTTCAAGGCACCTTGCTCGCTCTGGCGGGTTTTCGCTGTCGTTGCCAAAACAGAGGCGTTCCCTTGGCTGGCTTAAAGTGGCGCTTGTACCCGTGGCGTTGCCATCGCTGCCGAAGGTGGCAGTCGGGGACATTTCTTTGTTGCGGGGGCAGCTAAAAGAGTTCCGTCCCACATTAGCTGCCCGTGGGAGGGATGAGCGGTTACTCGCCCAGCACCAGCGCCGCGAGCTCTGCCTGGGTGTCCACCACGTAGTCGGCGCCGGCGGCTTCCAGCTCTGCGCGGCCGCGGAAGCCCCAGCTGACGCCCGCGCTCTTAAGGCCGGCGTTGTGGCCGGTTAGGATATCGACATTGGAATCGCCCACATAGAGCGTGGTTGCCGGATCAGCGCCCAACTCCTCCATCACATGCAGCGTGACGGGTGCTTCGGGCTTGGGCGGAAACGCATCGACACGGCCCTGCACCAGCGCAAAGCGCTCGGAACCAAAATACTTCTCGATAAGCGGAGCCGCCGAGATGTGGTCCTTGTTGGTGAGCACGGCAAGCTGCACGCCCGCGGCACGCAGGCGGTCGAGCATCTCGATCGTGCCGGCATAGGGGGCGGTGTGGTCCTCCTTGTGCTCGCCGTAATAAGCCCTAAACTCGGCGAGCGTCTGCTCAAACATACGGCCGTCGCCCGCGTACTCGGCGGGCATAAAGCGCTCAACCAGCTTGAGCATGCCGTTTCCCACCTTGTAGCGGTACTCGTCGACGGCAAACGTAGGCCAGCCGTGCATCTCGCAGGTATGGTTGCCGGCGGCCGCCAGGTCCTCGAGCGTGTTGAGGATGGTGCCGTCCAGGTCAAAGATCACATGGGAAAAAACTGCTGCCATGAAAGCTCCCGTCATTGGGTTTCAAAACGCACCTCATAATACTGGGCTTATGCGTTGGGCGTGCTTGGAATCTGAACATCTCCAGGGATATCAAGCCGCATCGCGCCAATCATGCGATTCCGCCCTAGCAAATTCTCGGCAGCTGCTCTCCTACGAGCATGTCGAGGATGCGGGTCGAGCCCCAGCCGGTGCGCA
>CALFGH010000019.1 GCA_937958315.1 uncultured Collinsella sp.
GTGCCGAAGCACCTGCCGTTAGCCATGTAAGTTTTAGCGTTTCCGCGGGTAGCACCCTCGCCCTGGTGGGTCCCTCGGGTGGCGGTAAGTCAACCTGCGCAAGCCTGATTCCGCGTTTTTGGGATGTTTCCTCGGGTCGAGTGCTCGTAGGCGGTGTGGACGTTCGCGATATGGACCCGCACGAGCTTATGGACCAGGTCGCCTTCGTGTTCCAGACCAACCAGCTGTTCCGGCAAACACTTGCCGATAACGTGCGCGCCTCCAAGCCTACGGCCACTGACGACGAAGTGCGTGCGGCCCTCTCCGCAGCTCAGTGCGACGACATTGTGGCCAAGCTCCCACAGGGCATCAATACCATGCTCGGTGCCGGCGGAGCATATCTTTCGGGCGGCGAGGTCCAGCGCGTGGCACTCGCCCGCGCAATCCTTAAAGACGCGCCTATCGTGGTGCTCGATGAGGCCACGGCGTTTGCCGATCCCGAGAACGAGGCGCTCATCCAGCGCGCCTTTAGCAAGCTGGCGGCGGGTCGCACGGTCATTATGATTGCGCACCGACTCTCGACTGTAGTTGGCGCAGACCAAATCGTGGTGCTCAACCAGGGCAGCATGCAGGAGTCGGGCACCCATGCCGAGTTGCTGTCCCAAGAGGGTCTGTATGCCAAGATGTGGGCCGAATACGAACAGGCCGCGAGCTGGAAAATCACTGCAGCGACCGCGGATGCCGCCGTCACGAAGGGAGGCGAGGCCTAAATGTTCGCCTCATTCCAAAAGAAGTATTTCCTATCCGATAAAGGCGTCGCCGGCGTAAAACGCGGCATTTTCTGGACCACGCTTACCAATCTCATTACCATGGCCGGCATGGGCTTTTTATTCCTGGCTATGGCCGGCTTTGTCGAGCATCTCGCCAGCGGGGCTGACCTGCCGGATGCCCTGCCGATCGTGGGCGGCCTCCTGGTCTTTTTTGTGCTGCTCTTTGCCTCTAACTGGCAGCAGTATTACTACACCTACTGCATCTTTTACGAGGAGTGCGGCAAGCAGCGTATGGAGATTGCCGAGCGCCTGCGCAAACTGCCGCTGTCGTTTTTTGGTCGTCGTGATCTGGCCGATTTAACCGAGACTATCATGGGTGACGTCCAGGCCATGGAGCACGCCTACAGCCACGTGCTGGGAGAGCTTTGGGGTGCCATCATCGCAAGCGCCATTGTGTTCGTGGCGTCGCTGTTCTTTTGCTGGCAGCTTGCCATTGCGGCGTTTTGGAGCGTGCCCGTGGCCTTTGCCGTTCTGTATCTAA
>CALFGH010000020.1 GCA_937958315.1 uncultured Collinsella sp.
GCCCCAAGCGGACAAGGATATAGCCTAATCTCCATATCGGACTAAAATCATGGCATCAGACACCTTCCCATGCGAGGATTCTATGACGGCAAGCGATACAACCGTAACGAATAAAAAGGCGGCGCCGGGGCCCGGTTTCGACAAGACCGCCCAGCGTATCCTCAATCTGTTCTTTGTCCTCAACAGCTCTCCCGAGCCATTGACCACAGAGCAAATTGTCCTGGATTCCGATCTTGGCTATGGGTCGGGCAATATCGACTCGGACAAGCGCAAGTTTCGCCGCGATCGCGAAAAACTCCTCGAACGCGGAATCACGATCAAGGAAGTTCGCGCAGCAGGCGCCCAAGAAACCGAAGAAAGCGCGTGGACCATCGATCGCGAGCACACGTTTGCGGCCGGTGGCCTCATCACCGCAGACGACGCGGACATCTTGCTCGACGCTATCGACCAGACCCTTGCGACCGGTTCGGCCGCGTTTGCCACGCCGCTTGCAGACATACGCTCCAAGATCGCCTACCTCACCGGCGCATCGACCGCAGAAGAGCCTCCCGCCCGTCGCTCACCCGCCGTCGATGCGGTGTGGAGCGCTTTCGCCGAACGCTGCGCGCTGCGCTTTCTGTATCAAAACGGGCACGGAGAGCAAAAAGAGCGCACCGTTTGCGTATACGGCATGTTCGAGCACGAGGGCGTGGCGTATTTTTGCGGACTCGACAACGCCACCGATGAAATCAGGACGTTTCGCTGCGACCGCATCGTTCGCGCATGGCGCCCCTCGCAGGCCTATTCCATCCCCGCCGACTTTAACCTGAACGATCGCCTGTTCTTTGAGTTTGATTTTGCCGATTGCAAGCCCGTTATGGCGACCTTTTCGTTTGCCCCGCAAGCCCAGGCCGACATGGTCAGCGGCCTTACGCGCGGTCGCGGGGAGCTCACGCACACCGAAGACGGTTGGACCTGGACCGTCGGCGTGCGCGACCTTAATGCCGCTGCCTCGTTTTGCATGGAGCACGCCATGGACGGCATGAGACCCGTTGCCCCCGATGCACTCAAACTGGCGTGGAACCACCTCATCGAAAGGACGGTGCACGAGCATGCCCGCGCGTAAACTCACCAGCGAGCAAAGGCTCTCGCGTGCAATTGACATCATGGAAGCCCTCTACGCTGCCGGCGAGACCGGTATGACACGAGGGGATATCTGCAGCCGTTTTAATATCACGGGTGCGACGCTCGACGAAATTATCGATATCGTCTCGACCCTCGCTGACCGTGAGTCGGGCGCACGCATCATCTGCGAACGCCACGGCGAGTGCATCATCCTGACAGGCGATGCGGGGCGTGTGCTGCCCTTGCGCCTAAGCGCCGCCGAAGGTGCCGTGCTCAACCACGAACTCGAATCGATGGGAATCGACTCTCGGGCAGCAGAGCGTATCCGACACGCCCTCCTACCCGAGAAACTCGGCTACAACCAGCGCGTCGTCGATACCGTTGCCCGAGGATCACACTGGCAACAGCTGAACTGCGCGATTCAAGACGGCGTTCGATGCCGCATCATCTACCGTTCGATGGACGACACACGACCGCGTGAGCGTCTCATCGACCCCCTGCGCATCGCGACGCATGGCGACCAAACATATCTGATTGCCTGGGATGTCGAAGTCGATGAGCAGCGCTCCTACCGCATGGACAAAATCGAAGGCCTTACCCTTACCGACGATTCTGTGGAGCGCCACGCGCCCGCGTCCGCATCCCTCCACGAATCCCTTTCCAAAGCGGAGCAGAGCGCAAAACTCCTCATGCCGCTCGACATGGCAGAGCACCTAGACTGGGCCGGCATCATGTCGATTGAGCCAAACGGGGCAGACATGGCAACGGTGACCGTGCGTTATGGGTCAGAGCACTGGCTGTTCTGCCAGGTAATCGCAGCGGGCGGAGCCATCCGCATACTGGATGACCCCGCCCAGGCATTGCGTCTATGCGAAATGGCGAAGAGCCTGACCTGCCCGCTTTAACGGCGCCTCTCGTGGCGTGCACGCCACAGCTGCAAATAATGACCGATCTGCGCCGACTCGATACGCTGGTAGGAAGTCGTGGGCAGCGACGTCAAGAACTTCTTGCCGTAGCCCTTTGTCACCAAGCGCGGATCTGCCAAGATGAGCACGCCGCAATCGGTCGATGAGCGGATAAGACGGCCGGCGGCCTGCTTGACCTCGAGCACCGCCTCGGGCAGCGAGTAGCGCGCCCAGGCGCGGTCCTCACGCAGATTGCGCTCACACGAAAGGGGATCCGTGGGGCTCGAGAACGGCAGCTTGGGGATAATGACGCAACGCAGCGTCTCGCCGCTGGCGTCAAAGCCCTCCCAAAAGGCCTTAAGCGCAAAGAGCGATGAGGTCGGCTCGTTGATAAACCGATCGCGCAGGCGACGCGGGGACGAGTTGCGTTGCTGGCAATTGAGCTCCAGGCCCGCTCGCGCCAATTTGGGCTCGACACGGGCATACAGGTCCTCCATATCGCGCCTGTTGGTGAAGAGCGTGAGCACCGATCCACCCATGGCGAGATGGGCATCGACCAGCACGCACTCGAGCGCCGAGAGATAGCGCTCGCGATCGCGCGGATCGGGAATGTCCCCCGCCACGACCACGGCCATATTCGAGTCAAAGTCATAGCTCGAATCCAGGTGCAGCGATGAGGATGTCGACTCACCGATGCGATCGAGGCCGACAGCATGGTTGAAATGCTCAAAGCTCTTGGACACCGTCATGGTCGCCGAAGCGAAGATGGCCGTGTGCACCTCGGGCAGCCACTCGTTCGCCAAGGCCTCGCCGATATCGATGCGCTCGGCGGTCATAGACTCCCCGCCCGCACGCAGCCGACGGTTAACCTGCAGTGAGTACACATAGTGTTCATCCGTACCCTCAATGATGAGCTTGAGATTCTCGACCAACTCGTGCAGGCGGCGCGAAATATCGCCCAGGTCGACGACGACCTCGGGCTTATCGGCGGCGACGGCCTGCACCAGCGCGTCTACGCTTTTATCCGCCTGGCCCAGCGCATCAATTGCGGTATGGGCCGACTGCAAAAAATCGTGCCAGTCATCCGACTCGCGCAGCTCGGGGCCAATCCACAGATTCGCGTTGTCATAGCCCCCGCGGGCACGGCGGCCAAGCTCGCGCACACCATCGAACACATCGGCAATCGCCATGCTCGCGCGGGCAACCGTCGACGTCGCTTTGGCAGTGAGTCCCAGGTAGAGCGTGGAGCCCTCGGAAGTGGCCAAATCACGGGAGACCTGACTCAGCGCGCCGGCACTCGACCCACCCAAGCGCTCAAACAGCACGCGCGACTCATCTGCCGAAACCACGCGCGCCCATTGGCGACGGGCCTCGCGCTCGATGGAATGGGCCTCGTCGACCACCCAGTGACGAATCGGGGGCAAAATCCTCCCCTCGGCGGCCACGTTGCGGAACAACAGAGAATGGTTGGTGACCACCACGTCGGCATGTGCCGCACGACGGCGCGCCCCGTGGACCAGGCATTTGTCAGGGAAGAACGGACACAGACGACGAGCACACTCGCGCGAAGCCGTCGTAAAGTCGGGACGGTTGACGCTGCGCCAGCGAATGCCGAGTGAATCGAGGTCGCCATCGGCAGATTGGCACACATACGCCATGATCACCGCAACCGCCGTGAGCGTGTCAGCAGGATCGCGCTTGGTGGTGATCTCAACCTGACCACGGCTCATGCGCTCGAGCTTGCGCAGACACGGATAGTGGTCATAGCCCTTGAGTGCACAAAACGACAGGCCCCCGTCCAGCTGTTCGGCGAGCTTTGGCAGCTCATGGTACATAAGCTGGTCGGCAAGATTATTCGATTTGGTCGCAATGCCGACGGTAATGTTGTTTCGGCGGGCGGCCTCGGCGAATGGCACGAGATAGGCCATCGACTTACCGACGCCCGTGCCCGCCTCGATCACGCGATGGGTGCCCGTGACCAGCGCATCGCGAACCTCAACCGCCATCGCGATCTGCTCGTCGCGCGGCTCATAGGTGGGGTACATGCGATTGACCAGGCCGCCGGGGGCGTAATCTGCCTCGATCTCTTCACGACTCGGCATCTTAAGGACCGGCAGCTCGTCCGCATCAACGCGATCGTCTGCGCGATCGGCCTTGAGCACATCGGCACGAGCGGCGCTGAGCGAAAATATCGAACCCGGGTTCTGTCCAGCCAAAAAAGAAAAAATGGGGCGATATGACCAAGGCACGTCCGCGTGCATGTCCGCCAAGCGCGCCATAAGGCCCGAAGGCAGGTCGGTAAGTGCGACCAACAGCACGCGCCACACACCGCACAGGGCATCAACGTCGGCGTTCGCACGGTGCGATACCGAATCGCACCCAAACAAGTCGGCCATAAAGGACAATTTGTGCGATGTCAGGCGCGGAAGCGCAATGCGCGACAGCGCCAGCGAATCGATCCAGATATCACTCACGTTGACGCCGCCCTTGACCGATTCGATAAACGACCGGTCAAACGTGGCGTTATGCGCGATAACAGGACAGCCGCCCACAAAGTCGGCGAGTGCCGCGACGGCCTCGACGGCCGACGGAGCATCTGCCACATCGGCGTTCGTAATACTCGTAAGCTCGGTAATCTCTGCAGGAATTAGCTGCTTGGGATGCACGAACGTATCAAAGCGGTCAATGATCTCGCGGCCCGAAAGGCGGGCCGCGGAAATCTCAATTAACTCGTTGTCTTGCACCGAAAGACCCGTGGTCTCGGTATCGAGGACGATTACGTCCTCCTCGATGAGACCAAACGATTGGGTTTTGGCACGCTCGGCGAGCGTGGCGTAAGAATCGATGACAAACTGCGGCGTTCCAGGAGATACGGCGTCCTCAATTAGCATGCAACGCCCGCTCGACGGAGACCCATACGGATCAGGCTGTCGCACACTTGCGGGAACGTCATGTCGTCGGTATGGCGAATCTCATCGGGATACAGTGACGTATCGGTCATGCCGGGAATGGAGTTGGTCTCGAGAATGACAGGGCCGTCCTCGCTCACGATAAAATCGCTGCGCGAAATGCCCAGACAGCCGAGGGCCTTGTGGGCCGCGCAGGCAAGTTCCTGGGCACGCGCATAGTTTTCGGGCGAAATCTGCGCCGGGATACGGTGGATGTCTGTGGGGTCGACGTACTTTACATCCAGGTCGTAGAACTCGCAGTCCTCAGGCTTGCGAATCTCCACAATCGGCAGCGCGCGCACGTCGTCCTCGCCGTACACGCCCACGGTGATCTCGGTTCCCTCGATGCACTTTTCGACCAGCACTTTATCGCCGTACTCAAAAGCCTTGGCGATTGCCGCCGGCAGCTCTGAGGGCTCGTGAACGAGCGAGATGCCGTAGCTGGAGCCGTTGACGGCGGGCTTTACAAAGCAACGCTCGCCACAAATCTCGACGATACGATCGATATCGACCTCGTCGCCCGCCTCAAGCGCCAGGCCGGGGGCAATGGGGATGCCCGCCCTGGCATACAGAAGCTTTGAAACCTCTTTATCGGCGCCACATGCGCTGGCGAGCACGCCCGACGCCGTGTAGGGAATACCCAGCGTCTCCATGGTCCCCTGCATGGCGCCATCCTCGCCGCCGGCGCCGTGCATGGCGATAAACGCCACGTCGAAGCCACCGGTCGCCATAGTCACCATAAAGTCATCGGCGGCGGCGTCGAGCAGCTCAACCGAGGTGTAGCCGGCCTCCTTCAGTGCCACCACGACATTCTTTCCCGAATTGAGCGAGATCTCGCGCTCAGCGGAATGACCGCCCGCCAAGACCGCTACGTGCATGTTCTCTAGGCTTTTACCCGGCATGGGCAGACTCCTCCTCTATAATTTCTGCAGCTGATACCATATTGTAGCGATACCCTCTACGTTTCCCCAAAATCGAAAGGCTTCCATGAATCCCAGGACTAAATCTCAGGACATTCGCGACTTGAGCCAAAACGATATTCGCGAACTTGTCGCCGAACTCGGCCAACCCGCTTTTCGCGCAAAGCAGCTCATCGAATGGGTTTTTGAGAAGAACGTTTGTTCGTTTGATGACATGACCAACCTTCCCAAAGCCTTCCGCGAGCAGCTGAAGGAGGCATTTGCCTTCGACACGCCGACCGAGCTCACCAAACAGGTGTCTAAGGATGGCTCTCGTAAATACCTACTCGAGTACCACGACGGCATCTCCGTCGAGACCGTCGGTATGCCCCGTCGTAACAAGCTTTCCGTCTGCGTTTCCACCCAGGCAGGCTGCGGCATGGGCTGCGCTTTTTGCGCTACCGGCCTTAACGGCCTCAAGCGCTCTCTGACCGCTCAAGAGATCGTCGACCAAGTACTTCATGTATCCAACGACTTTGGCGAGCGTGCCACGAGCGTCGTCTTCATGGGCCAGGGCGAGCCGTTTGCCAACTACGACGAGGTTCTCAAGGCATTGCGTATCCTTAACGATCCCGATGGTATCGGTATTGGAGCCCGTCACCTTACTGTCTCTACCAGCGGTGTTATTCCTGGCATTCGCAAGTTTGCCGACATTCCCGAGCAGTTTACGCTCGCTGTGTCGTTGCACTCCGCCATCCAGTCCACGCGCAACAAGATTATGCCTGGCGTCAAGAAGTACACGCTTCTGCGCCTTCATGAGGCACTGCAGCTCTACACCGAAAAGACGGGCCGCCGCCCAACTTATGAGTACGCCATGATCGAAGGCGTCAATGACACAAACCCCGAGATGCAGGCGCTCTGCGACTTCTGCGAGGGCACACTGTGCCACGTCAACCTGATTCAGCTCAACGATATCGAGGGCAGCCCTCTCAAGCCGTCGCCGATCCATAAGGTGGAAGACCTCCAGCGGCGTCTTGAATCACGTGGCATTGAGACCACGATCCGCAACTCTCGCGGCAACGATATCGACGCTGCTTGCGGGCAACTCAAACAGCGCTTCAAGGTTCAGAAGAACGCGTAGGGGAGACCAACCTAAACGTTTCATGTGAAACATCGGACAGCCCCGGTTGTTTAATTGCAACCGGGGCTGTTTCATATCTATCGCTAATCTGCATCGCGCGATCGTTCAACAACTTTTTCGCAAGAAATAAGGGGTCTTTGTTCTGGCATTCAGACAAGGACCCCTTCAAAAAAGGCTAGTAATTGTTAGGTACCTAAAAGCCTACATTTTCCCATTGATGATTAACCCAATCTTGATTAATCTTGGGATTCTTAGTTACCTGAGCTGTACGCATAGCGACATCCTCAGTCATAACATCCATTTTCTTTTTGGACGTATCGACGATATCCTGCGCTCCGCGAAGCAAACGACCACGCAATTCAACATCTGTTGCGACCTTAAATCCCGCAAATGCACCAACCGCTACAGTTGCAGCCAAAGCAAGAGCAGTCAGAACTTTATTCTTCATCCCGACCTCCCTGGTCAAATTGAATCATCTCGCCAAGAATGCGAGACAGCTCTTCCTCATCCTTAAACTCGATCTCGATCTTATTCTTGCCGCGCGAGCTCTTGACGCGAACGTTTGTGTTAAACACCTGACGCAGAACGCGTGCAGCTTTCTTAAAAGACTGAGGCGTTGCAGGGCGAGGTGTTTTAGGCGTCTCTCCGGCAGAAAACAGTGGAGCAAGATTTTCTGTCGCACGGACAGACAAACCCTCTGCAACAACTTTCTCTGCAAGTTTAATGCGCGCATCTTCATACGGAACAGCAAGAATTGCACGAGCATGACCAGCAGTCAGCTGGCCTTCGAAGATCATCTGCTGAACTACCTCTGGAAGATCAAGCAGGCGCAACGAATTGGTGATTGAGGAACGAGACTTGCTGACAGCCTTTGACAAGGCTTCTTGAGTCATACCGCTCGCATCGATGAGCTGTCGATATCCCTTTGCCTCTTCGACGGGGTTAAGGTCAGAGCGCTGAAGGTTTTCAATCAGTGCGAGTGCAAGCATCTGCTCATCATCAACATCTTTAATGATGACGGGGAGCTCCTCAAGACCCGCAAGTTTCGAAGCCTGATAACGGCGCTCACCCGCGATAATCTCATAGCCATTACTGTGCTTGCGCACAAGAAGCGGCTGAAGAACGCCATGCTCCTGAATTGACTCACTCAACTCTCGAAGCTCGGTCTCATTGAAATGAATTCGTGGCTGATTTGGGTTCGGAACGATGTCTTCGATTGGAAGCTTAGTTTCCGAAACGGCATTTGATGCTGACGCTGCAGATCCACCAGTCTCATATTCAGCTTCTGAAACCAGTGCATTGAGTCCACGACCCAAGCCGCCGCGCTTCTTAGGGCTAGGCACGCTTAATCACCTCTTTAGCAAGGTTCATATATGCCTTTGCGCCCTTATTCTGTGGCGCATAGGTAATTACAGGCTCACCGAACGAGGGTGCTTCTGAAATTTTAACTGTACGTGGAATCAAGGTCTTAAATGCCTTGTCACCAAAATACGATTGAACCTCTTCCACAACCTGGTTCGAAAGCGATGTGCGCGAATCGTACATAGTCATAAGTACGCCATAAGTATCAAGGCTCTTATTTAGGCGTGTTTTAACCATCTTCATCGATTCAAGCAGCTTTGTGACACCTTCGAGTGCGTAATATTCGCACTGAATAGGAATCAAAACACTATCGGCAGCTGTTAACGCATTAATGGTTAGCAAACCAAGCGATGGCGGACAGTCGATGAATATAAAATCAAACTCATCCTGAACAGGCTCAAGTAGATCCTTTAAGCGAGTTTCACGGGCAATCGCACTGACAAGTTCGATTTCCGCACCTGCAAGCTGGATAGTAGCCGGAATTACAAAAACTTTATTGCAATTTGTATCAAGAACGAGCGATTCTGCCGGAACATCGTTCAGCAATGCATCATAAATGCAGTGATCGAGCTCTTCTTTTTCGATTCCAAAACCACTCGTACTATTACCCTGTGGGTCAAAATCGACAATTAATGTCTTTCGGCCCAGTTCACCCAACGCCGCTGCAAGATTTACAGCTGTGGTGGACTTACCTACGCCGCCTTTTTGGTTGATGATAGCGATGATACGCGTGTCTTTTGCGCTCTTAGAACGCTTAACGTCGCGAAATCCCACGGTCCCTCCTGGTGTATTTAAAGCTGTTGAATGGAGGATGTTTCACGTGAAACAATCCGATTCGACACCGATTGCAATGTTTCACGTGAAACATTGCAATCGACACTATCCATTATGTTTCACGTGAAACATCTAGGCAAGCGGATTCTTTTTTGCCATGCCATTAGCACGCGGAAGGGAAACAGATGCCTGACGAGTCTTTTTAAGGATTATAAATTCACGATGGCCAAGACTATCCGGCAAATCAAGACCATCCGTCATAAGCGTAGTAAAGCCGCAAATCTTTGCAGCGGCAAGTCCAGATTGAAGTTCTTCGTCAGATGGATTCCCCTTCGTAATGACAAAGAGGCCACCATCTTTTAGAAAAGGAGAAGCATACTCAACAAGAACCGGTAATGGTGCGAGCGCGCGGGCGGTAACAACAGCAAATTGCTTCTTATGGGATCGAGCATATTCTTCAAGACGATTGTGAACGGCATGAGCATGCTTAAGGCCAAGCTTCTTAACAAAGGAATTAACTGCATCGACTTTCTTGCCAACGGAATCGATATAAGTAGCCTTTCGTCCACTTGCAATAGTCAACGGAATACCTGGGAATCCAGCACCGGTACCCATATCAAGCAAAGCACCTTCAGGAGCTTTATCAATATAGGGCAGCAAAACAAGTGAGTCCAGAATATGAAGGACGGCTGCATCATCAACATTCAGGATGCGCGTTAGATTGGTAGTCTTATTGGCCTCCAGAACAAGATCAAGATGCTGGATACAGACACGAAGGCTTTCGTCGGAGACCTTCAAAGAATAGTCTTTACAATACGAAATTAGACGGCTCAGCATTTGGCTTACCTGCTCATCAGATAACACAAACAAGACGACTCCTATGTGACAAAAATCAGTGTATCGAGAACTTTTGACAAAAAAAGGGGACGTGGAAACCACGTCCCCTTAGCATAGACTCGAGAAGATTATCGAGCAACAATCACAACATGGCGATCGGGATCAGAGCCCTCAGAATGTGTGTCGACAGCATCGTTACCACGAAGGGCAATATGAACCAGTCGACGTTCATAGGCATTCATGGGAGGCAGGGAAACACTCTTATGAGAGCGAATAGCGCGCTCGGCAGCGGACTGGGCCATAGAAGCAACCTTGTCTTGTCGACGGCTCTTATAACCCTCGACGTCGACGACGACCGGATACCTAAAGCCAAGCCTGCGGCTCACCAACAGGGAGAACATAACTTGAAGAGCATCAAGGGTACGTCCATGACGGCCAATGAGAACCGCAAGATCAGGAGCGGTTACGTCCAGAATCAACTCACCCTCGTCACCCTCATACTCATCGATGGGAGAGTTCGCCGCATCGAAGTGCGAAAGGATGGAACGCAGAATGGAAATAGCCACATCGGCAATGGTGTCGAGCTCCTCGTCGGTCAGCTCTTCACCAGCCTTGTAACGCTGTGCAATCTCGGGATAATCGCCCGCGACCTGCGGGGCAACCTCCTCAAGCATATCCTCGACGATCTCTTCAGACATAACGAACTCCAAAAGTTAGGTACCTAAATAAGAATACTATCCCACTACTTCTTCTTGTGCGGGCGCGGCTTCTTCTCGCGACGAGTAACCTCGACCTGCAGCGGGGCGTTCTTAAGACGCTCTTCCTCATCGGCCTTGGCCTTATCGATAACCTTCTGCGTCACGAAGATCTGCTGGACAACCTGCCAGGCGGAAGACACGTCGTAGTACAGCAGAACGCCGACGGGCAGGCTCCAACCCATCCAAAGCATCATGACAGTCATGACAACGGCCATCATGCGCATGCTCTGGGCCTGCTGACCAGTCTGATTGCGTGACATATACAGCTGCGGAATCAAGGTGAGAACGGCAAACAGAATCAGGCAAACCAGCGCAGGCAGCGCAACCATAAAGCCATCGGCAAAAGAAGCGCTCGGCGTGGTGGTAAGGTCAGGCAGGATGTTGAAGAACGAGAACGTGCCGTCGCTAAAGTAGTCCGGCAGGTTGCGCAGCAGCGTAAACAGGGCAAACAGGACAGGCATCTGGATCAACAGCGGCAGACAACCAGCCATGGGGTTGAACTTGTTCTCGCTGTAGAACTTCTGCATCTCCTCGGCCTGGCGCTGGGGATCGTCGGCATAGCGCTCCTGGATCTCGAGCATCTTAGGCTGCAGCACCTGCATGCGAGCCGTCGACTTGGTCGACTTGAGCATAAGCGGCGTCAGCAGCAGACGGATGATGACCACCAGGATGATGATGGACAGGCCCCAGTCGACCGCAAAGGTCTGGATGAGCTTGAGCAGCTCGAAAAGGATGTTAACGATCCAATCCCACATGTAAGTTTT
This sequence comes from uncultured Collinsella sp., assembly GCA_937958315.1. Lineage (GTDB taxonomy): Bacteria > Actinomycetota > Coriobacteriia > Coriobacteriales > Coriobacteriaceae > Collinsella. The sequence continues at coordinate 11,493 of CALFGH010000020.1, forward strand.
CCTCCGATAGCGAGTGCCCGCTAGGGCACAGGGTCATAACCGCCGACGTGCAGGGGATTGCAGCGAGCGATGCGCCTCACGGCAAGCCAGCAGCCTCTCAAAACACCGTACTTCTCAATCGCCTGAACGGCATATTGCGAGCACGTTGGGTAGTAAATGCAGGCGTCAGGTAATAAGGGCGAAATAACCTGTTGATATATGCGAATAGGAGCGATGGCAACACGTCGCAAAACGTGATTGCTCATCGCTCCTCCCCGGCAACGCCGGCGCGTTTCATAAGCGAACGCAATGCCTTGTCCATCTCCTGAGGCGAGGAGATCCTCGTCTTGGGAGTCGCGAACAAGATGATGTCATAACCCGCAACGGGAAATCCGCAGCTGCGGGCGGCCTCGCGCATCACACGCTTAGAACGGTTGCGCACGACTGCACAACCGAGCCGTTTAGCACCAACGAAGGCGACCCTTCCGGAGTCGCCTTCGCCAACCGATTCACATATGGTCATTCGAATCAGAGGGTGATTGAAACGACGCCCCTGACTGAACACATGCTCGAAATCTTGCCGAGACTTAATAGTCTTCATGCGAGATGTGTGTATCGCTGCTAGACAGTGAGACGCTTGCGGCCCTTGGCGCGGCGACGGGCGAGCACGGCACGACCACCCTTGGTGGCCATACGGGCACGGAAGCCATGGGTCTTGGCACGCTTACGCTTATTAGGCTGATACGTACGCTTCATCTTAAGTTCCTCCTGCTGCATTTCGAGTGTCCGCGGGAGCGCGGACGCAGATATAGACACGTGAGCTTGAAGATTGTAGGGAAATCAATGTTCAAATGTCAAGAAATCAAAGGTAAAAGGTTGCGTAGTTCACACGGTTCCCCCATAAGCTCAACCGAAATTTGCGCCGCATTACAACTTTTCACGATATTTCATCGAGTTTTCGACAGGTCATGTTGGCAATGTTGAGAACTTTTCGCCTGTTTTCCAAAGTTTTCAACAGGTTTTGAAAAGTTGTCGAAAGATGAGAAACATTGCACGGTGAGCTACTATTTGTTCGAAACCTTTTGAAAGATTGCGAGCGGCATGTCTGACGACTTTTACACCATGGTCGATTCCGGAGACCCGGCACCCGACAACGAGCACATCACCGGCGTGCGCGAAAAGCGTGGCGAGGAAGAGCAGGCCGCTGCGAAAACGCAGACTGCCATGTATGCCGCACGCATCGCGGTCTATGACGACATGCTGTCGACGCCGCGCGTCATCGTCATCGAACCTAAGGACGTGCGCACCTATCTGGAAGAGACAACCAACACCGTCTACCAGTGCATGAAAGAACAGGGCGGGCACATCTCGCTCATGGTTATCCGCGAGATTGTCGAAAACTTTATCCACGCCCACTTTGCAGAGCCCATCATCTCGATCCTAGACGGCGGCGACACCATCCGATTCGCAGACCAGGGACCGGGGATCGACGACAAGGAGCGCGCGTTCGACTTTGGCGTTACCAGCGCAAACAGCAACATGAAACGATACATCCGCGGAACCGGAGCCGGGTTTCCCATGGTGCAGGAGTACCTGGAAAACGCCGGCGGCGCTGTATCCATCGAGGACAACATGGGCAACGGCACCGTGGTCACGGTAAGCCTGAATCCCAAGCGCGTACAGGAAATCGAGCGCGCCGGAGGGCGAGGGGCCGCCGTGCGCCCCGAGACGGAGCAGCCGGCGTATCCCCTATCCAGCACGTTTGCACAGCAGCCCGTGGCGCAGCAGATGCAGCAGCCTGGAAGTTTTCCCATGCAAGACCCCCAGACACCGCTGGGCAACCCAGTGCAAAACATGCCGGAGGGGATAGGCTCGGCAGATCCGGACACAGGCGCCGTGCAGCGGACGGCGGCCATGCCAAACGTCGCGCAAATGGGCTACCAACCGTACCCACAAGGGTATCCTCCCCAATATATGCCGCAGCAGGGATATGCCCAGCCGTATCCACAGCAGTATCCTCAGCCGTACCAGCAGCCGTATCAGCAGATGCCGCAGGGAAACCTCAACCCCTGGACTCAGCAGATGCCGCCGCAGCCTTACCAACAGTGGCCGCAAAGTTTTCAACAGCAGATGCCGCCCATGCAGAGTTCTCAACAACCAGCAGCTCAAATGATGTATCCTAATGCGGCGAATCAATACGCACAACCGCAGTCGGACGTGTTTATAAGCGAACGCGGCAACGCTGCATTAGGGTATCTGGCCCAACATCAAGAGTGCGGCGCGACGGACTTGGCGCGGGCGTTTGGAAACTCTGCACCCACCTGGTCGCGCACGCTCAACGATTTGGCGCAGACGGGCTTGATAGTCAAACATGGGCAGAAATACCATCTGACCGAAATCGGAAGCGCTCGCGTGCGGGCCCAAGATTAAGGAACGGGAGAGACAGTGGACGAGGAAGCAAGCATCATCCTGGGGGATGCCATCGCCTTTTGTCAGCGCGACGGCCAAGATGCGCGCCTCATCAACATGCTGGGGCAATCGCGTGCTGTGAGCCTGACCGAGGACACCTTGACGATTGAGGCCCCCTCACGATTTGCCATCGCTCAGCTCAAAAAGCATCAGCCGACCATCGAGGCGTACCTGGAAGAGATCGCCTTTGCACCGATTGCGCTCAACATCGTGGCACCACAGGGCTCCGCGGCAGATAACGCCGCACCCGCGGCACCCGTCGTTCCCCCGGCGGCGCCAGCTACCACCACAGTGTCGGCTCCCGAGCATCAAATCGGCGATGTTTCCCGTGAAACCATGCCCACCGTCTCGACGCCGGCGGCCCCCATGTCCGCTGCCACACACATGCCTATCGCGCACGACGCAACACCGGGCGAGAATTCGGGCATCGCAATCAAAAACACGCTTTCGGCCGACGATTTCCGCCGCATGATGAACCAGATGAAAGGCGAGGCGCCTGCAAAGAGTGCAAAACCAGCCTCCACATCGCCCATGAGCGTCCCCGCAGCTGCGGCACCGATCGAGCAGAACACCGACGGCGCGCCGCTCGCGGCCAACTCGAAATTCACCTTCGAAAACTTTGTCTACGGCCCAGAAAACAGCCATGCCTATCGCTCGGCCCTCAAGTTTGCCGCGCTCGCGGACGAACGCGGCACATGCACATCCCTGTTCATCTATGGCAAATCGGGGCTGGGCAAGACCCATCTGCTGCTCGCCATCAAAAACGAGCTCGCCGAAAAGTCGCCCGAGATCAAGGTAAAGTACGCCAACTCACAGGCGTACCTCGATGACCTGATGACGGAGTTCGACCGCCAAAAGAAGAGCAACGCCCCCATCATGCAGGCATACCACGACGTGGACGTGCTCATCATCGACGACATTCAAAACATCATCGGCAAGCGCGCGAGCGTGGACTACTTCTTCCAGCTCATGGACGAGTTTATCCGCAACAACAAAAAAGTCGTCATCGCAGCCGACCGTGCGCCCAAAGACCTGAGCATGGACGAGCGCCTTACCAGCCGTTTTAATGCCGGTATGCTCTGTTTGGTGGCGGAGCCCAGCTACGAGATGAAATACAAGATCTTGCAGCGCTACTACGAGAACACGATAGCCGCCGCACCCGAGGCGGGTGACGACTCGCTGCTGGCGGCCTATGGCGGCGATGGTGGGCATCTGACCGACGAGCACTTTAAGCACATGGCAGAAGTCTCGGGAACCAACATCCGCGAACTCGAGAGCTTCTGCGAACGCTGCGCCGGCGAGGCGGGAGACCGCGAACGCGAGGGCAGCGAGCTCAGTTTCGACGACATCGACGCCATCGCAAGTCAGTACTTCGATACGTCGGCCAAAAAGATCAACGTGCAGACGGTCCAGTCTGTCATTGAAGAGCAGTACGGCGTGACGCACGAGGAGCTCATCGGCCCGCGCCGCAACGCCAACATAGCCAAAGCCCGCCATATCGCCATATATCTGGCCATCGAGATGTGCGAGATGACGACTACGGCGGTGGGCGCGGAGTTTGGCAACCGCAACCACTCAACCGTCAGTACGAGCTATAAAAAGGTTCAGAAGATGATTCAGGAAGACCGCACCATAACCGAGGATCTCAAATCGCTGCGAGATAAAATTACACTGCGCTCGTAGGGAAATAGAGACACCTGTTGAAAACTTGTCGAAACGCCGGGCATAACGTGTCTAAAACTCGCCCCAAGGCGACGAAAAGTTTTCCGCAGGTTTTGAACGTGGAAAACACGGTCGGTTGCGCACAGGTTGCTGTCGATTCTCTTTTTGGGGTTGACCAGCGCTTTTGGGAGTAATCAACAGTTTCGTCAGTGCTATTACTATTATTAAGATATTTATATCTATAGAAAGGTATTAAAAGATGAAGTTTACCGTCAGCCAAAGCTCGCTCACGCAAGCCATTGGCGTCGTTATGAAAGGCGTCGCTTCGGCATCTACCCTTCCCATCCTGTCGGGCGTGCTCGTTAAGGCGCAGGACGGCATCTTGGAATTCCAAACCTCTAACTACACCATCTCGATTCGTCATCGCATTGCCGCGCATGTCGAAGAAGAGGGCGAGATGGTGATTCCCTGCAAGATGCTCTCGAACATTACGAAGACCCTTCCCGACGCCCCGGTTACCTTTGAGCTCTCGGAGCGTCAGGTGCTGATCGGATGCGAGAAGAGCTCCTTCCGCCTCAACACGCTCGACGCCAACGATTTCCCCGAGTTCCCCGCCTATGCCATCGAAAGTGCGGTGGAGCTCCCGACCGATATCCTGTCCGAGATGGTCAGCCGCGTGTGGCGCGTCACTTCGACTGATAAGGCCCGCCCCATCCTGGGAGGCGTGCACATGAAGGTCGAGAACAACACCGTGCGCCTGGTGGCAACCGACTCCTTCCGTCTGGCTGTATGCGACACCCAGGTCGAGACCTCGACGCTCGAGGGGTCCTTTGAGCTCAACGTTCCGGCCGACGCCTTCAACGACGCCCTGAGCATCATGGCCAGCCAGGCGACCATCATGATCGGCGCCACCGACACCCAGGTTGTCTTTGAGGCCGGCAACACCACCTACGTGTCGCGCCGTATCGAGGGCGTGTACCCCAACTACAAGCAGCTCATCCCCGATTCGTGCGTGACGAGCGTCAAGATCGACGTGGCGGCTTTTAATGCCGCCCTCAAGCGCGTGGCGGTCATCGCGAGCGCGAACCCCGCAGTCAAGTTCGAGATCGATGTCGAGAACGGCCAGATGGGCCTGTCCTCCATCTCCAATGACCAGGATCTGGCGCAGGAGACAATCGATGTCGAGGCCGAGGGCGAGTCGGGCACCATCGCCTTTAACTACCACTACATCTTTGGCTGCCTCAATGCCCTATCCAAGGAGAAGGAGATCACGCTGGAGCTCAAGAGCTACTCGCAGGCGGGTATCTTTAAGTCCTACGACAAGATCAACTATCTGTACCTGGTCATGCCGGTTCGCATCTAGCGCTGCGCCATGACCATGTTTGCCCGCAACCTTTCCGTCGCGCGCTACCGCAGTTTCGATAGCTACCGTCTTGACCTGGACGAAGGCGTGACGGTGCTTGCGGGACCCAACGCGGCGGGAAAGACCAACCTTATAGAGGCGCTGCAGCTTTTGACGAGCGGCGCCTCGTTTAGGCATCCCACCGCTACCGAGCTCGTGCACGACGGCACGGGCTCGTGCAGGCTCGAGTTGAGACTCGAGGGCGATGGCCGCGTGCTCGATATGGGGCTGGGCGTTGAGGACGGCAAGCGCTCGTTTAGCCGTAACGGCAAGAGATGTTCGGCCGCCGGCGTGCGCGGGGTTTTGCCGAGCGTGCTTTTTTGCCCCGATCATCTGGATATGGTCAAACGCGGTGCCAGCGTGCGTCGGGCCGCCCTCGACGACTTTGGCGTGCAACTGAGCGCCCGTTACGCCGACCTGGCGAGCACCTACGGGCGTTGCGTGACGCAGCGCAACGCCCTGCTCAAGGAGTCCTGGTGCTGCCGCGAGATGCTCGGCGCATGGAATGACTCCATCGCTCGCGCCGGGTCCGCCCTGCTCGTGCATCGTTTGGCCCTGCTCGACCGACTGGCAGGCCATGTGCGCGCCGCGTATGGGCAGGTGGCGTCCGGTGAGGACGCAGGCGTGTCCTATGTGTCCACACTGGGGGATTTGCCTCAAACCGAGGGGCGCGAGGAACTTAAGGGCTGGGCGTACGAGCATATGCTCGCGGCCCTCGATGAGCGTGCCGATGAGGAGATGCGCCGCGGCGTGACGCTTGTGGGTCCGCATCGCGACGAGATTGAGTTTACCGTTGCGGGTCGATCTGCCCGTTCGTTTGCCAGCCAAGGGCAGCAGCGAACGCTGGTGCTTGCCTGGAAGGTGGCAGAAGTGGCCGTGGCGCGCGATATCCTGGGCACCGCGCCACTGCTGCTTTTGGACGACGTGATGAGCGAGCTCGATGCCGGGCGTCGAGGCGCTTTTCTGCAGCTGATCGGTGATGACATCCAGACGGTCATAACCACCACCAACTTGGGGTACTTTACTGATGACCTGCTTGAACGAGCCAAGGTGGTGAGCATGGGTGAGGCGTGCTAATTACGAGCGCGAGAACGGAACGGTTGCCTTTGGCGGCTTTTTGGATGCCGAGCGTCAGCGCATCCTGGCGGCCGCGACACCTGAGCGCCGCGCGCAAATGGAGGCTGCCGAGGAGTCGCGCGCGGTCTATCGTGCCTGGAATGCGGTGTGCTCGGGCACGCGCGAGGGACGCCACGTGACGGGCCTAC
>CALFGH010000021.1 GCA_937958315.1 uncultured Collinsella sp.
ATCGCCCTTGGGCGCACCCTCAAGCGTGTCCATAAACTCGTTGGCCAGGTCGCGGCCGTAACGGTAGCCGCTCATGGCGCGAGCCTCGCGCTCGATGGCAACGCGCAGCTTGTACGGCACGCCGGGGTGCAGGATATCGGCCTGCTCGCCGGCGGCCTCCACCGTGGTCTCGGCATGGAGCTTTTGGTCCAGCAGACCGAGCGCCATGGCAAAGCCGTAGATGGTCTGCGCGGGACTGGGCGGGCAGCCGGGGATGTAGACATCGACCGGCAGAATCTTATCCGTGCCGCCCCAGACGCAGTAGTTGTCGTAGAAGATGCCGCCGGTGCAGCCGCACGCGCCATAGGACACCACGATCTTGGGATCGGGTGCGGCCTCAAAGGCACGCAGGGCCGGCATGCGCATGGCACGCGTCACAGCGCCGGTGTACAGGAGCACATCGGCGTGACGGGGCGAGGGCACGACCTTGATGCCAAAGCGCTCGACGTCAAAGACGGGCGTGATGGAACCGAAGATCTCGATCTCGCAGCCGTTGCAGCCGCCGCAGTCAACGCGGTAGACGTACACCGAGCGCTTGATCTTCTTAAGAAGGGTCGCCTTGGCCTTCTCGATGCTCTCGTCGAGCTCGATCTTGGTCGGGCGGTACTGAAGCCGCTCGGGCAAAAGCGTGGGTTCGGCCATGGTTACTCCTCCTTCGTATCAAAATCCATGATGATGCCCTCGACCGGTGCAGGTCCAGCGGGGATCTCGGGCGCATCGGGGTTGAGCTCGCGGTCGACATACTCCGGGTTCACACCGTGGCCGCCCAGATACTCCATGCCGGGGCCCTGGGGCTCACCGGACGCAAGCGTCTCGTTGGCAGCCATGCCGCGCGCGTTGCCGGTCTTTACGGCCGAGGCGGCGCGCAGGGCGTCGAGCTCACGCTTGCACTCCTGGCACATGCCGACGGTACGGGCGGCCTGCTCGGCCTCCATGCCGCCGGCCTTTTGCAGCAGGCGCTTGGCGTAGTCGATCTCCTTGTGCGGGGCAAACGGCTTGCCGCAACGCGAGCAGTGCTCGAGCGTATAGACGCTCTTGCTGGTGAGGTCGTCCTTGCTCATGACGGCCAGCTCAAACTCCTCGGTGAGCTTGATGGCCTCCATGGGGCAGGCTTCCTCGCAACGACCGCAGAAGATGCAGCGGCCGTAGTCGATCGACCAGGTAATGGTATCGGCCGCAAGGTCGGTGTCCATGCGAATGGCATCGGCCGGGCATGCCACGCCACAGGCACCGCAGGCGATGCAGAGCTCGGCATTGTGCTCGGGCTTGCCGCGCATGTCCTTGTTGGTGGGGAACGGCGCAAACGGGTACTTGACCGTCGCGTCGCCGGCCTTGGCGTTGACCTTCCAAAGCTTCAGCATATTAGAGCGCCTCCTCATCGAGCGGAGCGGCCATGGTGCCCTCGCCCGCAAGCGGCGACTTGTCGCGCCAGACGTTCTCGAACTGCTCCTTGTCGAGCACGTGGTCGCGCTTGGCGGCGACATCGGTCACCGTCACGCGGTCGGTGCAGGAGTAGCACGGGTCGAGCGAGCCGACGATCAACGCAGCGTCACCCACGGTGTTGCCGCGGAACATGTAGCGCAGGACCGGCCAGTTGCTGTACGTGGCGGCCTTGGCGCGCCAGCGGTAGCACTTCTGGTTGTTGCCGAGCATGGCCCAGTGCACGTCCTCGCCGCGCGGCGCCTCGGTGGCGCCGATGGCGTACTTGTGCGGGGTGTACTCCCAATCCGTGGTGAGGATGGGGCCCGACGGGCAGTTCTCGAGCATGGTCTCGATCATGTCGATCGAATCATAGACCTCCTGGATGCGAACGGCGGTACGGCCGAAGGCATCGCAGGTGTCGGCCGTGGCGGCGTGCATCTTTTGGACGTCCGGATCGGCGTAGCCGTCGAAGGGATGGTCAAAGCGCACGTCGCGGGCATAGCCCGAGCCACGCATGAGCGGGCCGACCGGCGAGAAGTCGCGTGCGATCTTGCGATCCAAGATGCCGATGCCACTCGTACGCTCAATGAAGTTGGGCGTAGAGAGCAAGACGTCGACGAGCTCCTGAACCTCGGAGCGCAGCTGGTGGATGGTCGTGAGCGTGGAGAGCTTCTGCTCGGCCAAAATGTCGCGACGCACGCCGCCGATCACGTTGAGGCCGTAGGTCTTGCGATGACCGGAGAGCTTCTCGGCCAGATCCATGGACTTCTCGCGGACGCGGAAGAACTGCTGGAAGCCGGAGTCGAAGCCCGTGTAGTGCGACGCCAGGCCAATGTTGAGCAGATGCGAGTGCAGACGCTCGACCTCGAGCATGATGGCGCGGATATACTGGGCGCGCGGCGGGACATGGATGCCCTGAGCGCGCTCGACGGCCTCGGCATAGGCCACCGAGTGGGCGCAGCCGCAGATGCCGCAGATGCGGTCGGCGAGGAACGTCACGGCGTCATAGTTCAGGCGTGTCTCGGCGACCTTCTCCATGCCGCGGTGCACGTAGAACAGACGGTAGTCGGCGTCGACGATCGTCTCGCCCTCCACGAACAGGCGGAAGTGGCCGGGCTCGTCGGAGGTGATGTGCAGCGGTCCCATGGGGACGAGCGTAGTCTCCTTGCCCTTGGTGTCGGCCAGGAATTCGTAGTTTTCCATGTCGCTCGCGGGGGCGGGGCGGAAACGGTAGTCCATGGAGTCCTTGCGCAGCGGATACAGGCCGCTAGGCCAATCGTCGGGCAGCACCAGGCGACGACGATCGGGCAGACCCTCGGGGATCAGGCCAAACATGTCGCGCAGCTCGCGCTCGCCCCACACGCAGGCGGGGACGAACGGCGTCACAGACGGGAACGTCATCTTGGCGGGATCGACCTCGGTGCGGACGGTCACCCAGCCGGGGTCCTCCCCCTCCATGGAGATGACGTAGTACACGGCGTAACGGCCGCACAGGCTGCGCTCATCGTTGCCGATGATCACGGGAATCCAGCCGTAGCGCTCGTAGTACAGGTAGTGGACGGCCTCGGGCAGCTTGTCCTGCTTGACGGTAATCGTCAGCTGGTCCTCGCACTGCCACTCGACCTTCTCGATGCAGCCCGGAACGGCGCGGCGCAGGGCCTCGACATGGCTCTCGCAGCGACGGGCATACACCTTGTTCTCAGTTTCAATCATTCGTTACTCCACCTCGCTCTGAGCGGTCTCGGTACCGAACACAGCGCGGTACATCGGCGTCGCGTGAAGTTCCTCGGTGCTCTGCTCGAGCACGATGCCGGTCGCGGTCTCCACACCGTGCACGAGAGGCAGCGGGGTGGCGATGCCAAACCACAAGATCATGACGGCCAGGATGATTTCGGGGATAAGCATGAGCGCCGGGGCCTCATGCTTGCCCATGCCCTGGGGCGCATGGCCGAATACCGACTTGAGTGCGATACGGGTGAGCGCGGAGATGGCCACGGTAAGACCGAGGGCGACCACGACGACCAGCCACATGGGACCGGCGGTAACACCGGCGACAAAAGTCAGGAACTCGGAGATAAACATGCCAAAGGGCGGGAAGGCACCAAGGCCGAGCAGCGCCAGGACGGCAAGCGCGGCGGTTGCGGGGGCAACCTCGACGACGCCCTGGATCTTGGCCAGGCTACGCGTGCCAAAGGCATGCTGGATGTTACCGGACACGCAGAAGGCAAGCGTCTTGGTAAAGCCGTGGAACACGCAGTGCAGCAGGGCCGCGGCGATACCCAACGGGCCACCGATACCCAGGCACAGGGCGATAACGCCCACGTTCTCCACAGACGAGTACGCAAAGCGGCGCTTGAGGTCGTCCTGGCGAAACATCGAAAGCGCCGCCACCAAAATGGACAGCGTGCCGACGATCAACAGCAAAAGTTGCGGATACTCGGCACCCACAGCCTGGATAGTAAAGCCGTAGAAGCGCATGATCACAAGCATGGCGCACTTAAGCAGCACGCCCGAGAGCAGGGCCGAGACAGGGCTCGGGGCCTGGGAGTGGGCATCGGGCAGCCAAGTGTGCATGGGGAACAGGCCGGCCTTGGTGCCAAAGCCGATCACGATAAACGCAAAGGCGAGGCGCATGAGCGTCGGGTCGAACTGGTCGGCATACGGCAGCACGCACGACAGGAATGCGGCCTCGTGGGCGTTGGGAATCACGTCGGCGGCGTTGGCGTAGATCAGCAGTGTACCGAACAGGCCAAAGGCCACGCCGGCGGTGCAGACCATCGCATACTTCCAAGACGCCTCGAGGGCCGTCTTGTTCTTGTAGATACCCACGAGGAACACGGTGGAAAGCGTGGTTGCCTCCACGGCGGCCCACGTGAGGATCATGTTGTTGGACAGGCACGCGAGCAGCATGGTGAACACAAACAGGCTAAACAGCGCAAAATACTGCTTGGCGCGCTCGGCGGGCATGGAGCCCTCCTCGATATCGGCCTTTACATAGGGCAGCGAGAACAGCCCCGTGAGAAAACCGATAAAGCCGATGAGCAGCACAAAGATGGCGCCCAGCGAATCGAGGTGAAACCACAGGCCAAGAGCGCTCGCGGTGTCGCCGCTCATAAGGACGTCACCGGCCGTCATAATCGACAGCACCAGAACGGCTGCGACGGAGACCAGGTTGAGACCGGCAAACACGTTATAGGACGTGTTCTTGGGCAAAAACGCCATGACCAGCGAGAACACCAAAGGAGTCGCGAGCAGGGCGAGAATCAACGTTTCCATGGACTACCCCCTCAGCTCGGACAGGTCGCGCGCATCGAGCGAGTGGGAGTCGTCCCAAATGCGACGCACGACGATGGACATGATGACGACGGCAAAGATGGCGTCGGTGGCGATACCGATCTCGATGATCTCGGGAGCGGTGGGGGCCAAAAGCGCGAGCGTCACATGGCTGCCGTTTTCCATAAGGCAGTATCCAAAGATCTGCTTCATGATGTTGCGCTGCGAGATGATGCAGGTGAGGCCCACAAAGAAGTGGGCGAAGCTAATAGCGAGCGCAGGCGTTGCGACCTCGGCCGTGGGCAGGCTGATCTGCGTCACGACGGCAAAGCAGATCGCGACCTCGACGGCGATGATGCAGATGGCCCACGCGGGCTTAAGGCCGGCCTTGAGCGATGCGTCGCTCGGCTCGCCCATCTTCTTGTATGCGCGGTTGAGGATATAAGGGACCAGGACGACCTTGGTGATAAAGGCGGATCCGGCCCACATAAGCAGCTCCTGCGCACCGGTGGTGACACCGAGCGTGGCGAGAAGCCCCACGAGCACCAGCGACTGCACTGCATACCAGTGGATGGAATGTTTGATGTTCTTGGAGACAACCACCATGGTGGACGTGACGATCAGAAGGCCGCCAAGGATGTTGACGATCGAATAACCCATGTCGTTCTACCTCCTAACCGATCCAGCTGGCCGAAAGCGGGCCGCTGACGATGACCATGATGATGAGCACGATAAACACAAACGCCATCGCGTGGGGAAGCGGGGCTCCCGCAGCGACCTCTTCGCTCGGCTCGCCGGGCAGGCAATAGCCCATCCACTTGAGGAACCAGGCGAAGGTGGCGACGGTCTCGGCGACCATGATGCACACGAGCACCAGGATCGCGACGTTGCCGGCACCCACAGAGAAGCCGCCGGCGATGATCTGGAACTTCGAGAAGAACGTGTTCATGGGCGGCACGCCGGCAATGGCGAGCGCCGCGACACCAAAGCCCACGCCCGAGATCGGGTACTTCTTTACGATGCCGCGAAGCTTGGGCAGCATACGCGTGCCGAGCGTAAAGGAGAACGAACCGGCGATCAGGAAGAACAGCGTCTTGGCAAAAGCGTGGTTAAAGATGTGGCACACGGCGCCATCAAAGGCCAGCTGGCTGCCAAAGACCGAAAGGCCCAGACCAAAGAACACATAGGAGAGCTGGGCGATCGTGGAGAAGGCCAGCAGACGCTTCATGTCCTTTTGCGGCAGGTACATAAGGAAACCAAAGAGCATGGTGACCATGGCGTCGATAATGGCAACCCAGCCAACGATCTCGGGAATCTCGCCGGCAGAGACGAGTGCGCGCGCGAACACGCACACGCCGACCTTGACCATCGAGGCGCCATGCAGGTAGGCCGAAACAGGCGTCGGGGCCTCCATAGCCGAAGGCAGCCACATGTACATGGGAACCTGCGCGGACTTGGCCCAAGCGGCAAAGAGCACCAGCAGAAGGACGATGGCCTTGAGCTTGGCGTCGAGGCCGGCGATCGCGGTAATGGCGAAGGTGCCGGTGTGGGCAAACACGATAGCGGCGCCCAGATACAGGCCGAGCGCACCGATATGCGTAATGATCAGGGCCTTCATGCCGGCCTTCTTGGCCGTAGGCGTCATGTAGTAGCTAATGAGGCCCCAAGAGCACGCACCCGTGATCTCAAAGAACACGAGCTGGCCCAAAAGGGTCGAGCTGTACACAAGGCCGGCCATGGCGCCGATGAAGGTCGCGAGGTACGCGTAGAAGCGACGACGAGGCGCGTCGGGATGCTCACGGTTATTCTCGCTCATATAGGGAATCGAATAGATCACGACAAGCAGGCCGATACCCACAAAGGCGGGCGCGAGCAGCGTGCTCATGCGATCGAAGGTGAACCCCATGACGAGGGTCTGCCCAAACGAAATCAGGGGGACCTGCGTGTCGGGCATGCCGGCGCCAGCGAAATTCGCGGCGAGGGCGATGGTGCAAACCGTCGAGACGGCAGCACCCAAAACGCTGAACCACTTGGCGTACGGACGGGGGAACAGGGCGACGAGCACCGAGGCCACCATCGGGGCCGCGATAGCGACCAAGCCGAGAAGGGACAGACTGACTGCAAATGACATTGTTTCTCCCTTCTCCTACACGCCGACGACCACGAAGACAAACGCCAGAACGGCGATGCCCACGACGGCCCAGGTCTGATTGCCAAGCACCTTAAAACGCGAACGCGAGCAAGAGTTCTCGATCACGCCGCATACGACAAAGTCGATCAGGCACTTCACCAGGAAGATGACTGCACCCAGAACGGCGGCGGCGCCCACGGTCGTGGGCTCGCCCCAGGGGATGAAGATCGCGCAGAACCAAGCGACAACCAGGACTTGCTTCATGGACATGGCGAGCTTGGCCATCGCAAGCGACGGGCCGGAAAGCTCGGCGAGCGGACCTTCCTGAAGCTCCTGCTCGGCCTCGGCCTGATCAAACGGCAGCTTGCCGAGTTCCATGTAGCAGGCAATCGCAAAGGCGATGCCGGCGAGGATCACGGCGACCGGCGCGTCGATGGCGCCCGTCATGATGTGCTGACCCATGGTGGCGATGTCGGTGGAGCCGCACACCAGGGCGGCGGCAAACAGCGCCAGCAGCATAGACGGCTCGATGAGCACGCTCATGAGCAGCTCGCGAACGCCGCCGATACCGGCGTAGGCGTTGGACGAATCCACACCGCAGAGGGCGAAGAAGAAGCGGGCAAGCGCCAGGCTGTACATGATGGTGATGGCGTCACCAAAGACCGGGATGGGGCTTTGTGCCGTAAAGAGCGGCAGACCCATCGCGAGCATAAAGGCGACGGCGAAGAACAGCGGCGGCATAATGCGCAGCGCAAAGCTCGCGTCCTCGCTCTGGGACTCGGGGCGCGCAAAGAGCTTGGCCAGGTCGCGGTAGTCCTGCATGATGCTGGGGCCGCGACGGTTGTGCATCTTGGCGCGGATAACGCGACCGAGACCGGAGAAGAACGGCGCGACGGCCATAACGACCACGCCCTGCAGAACGGCAAGTACGATGTTGTTCATGCTCTCCCCTCCTTAACCCATTTGCACGGCGAGCACGAGGAACACCACGAGTGCCGCGACGATGTAGCAGATATAGATGCTGTAGTTGCCGCCCTCGAGCTTAGTCGCGAGGTCGGCGAGCTTCTCGACACCCTTATGCGGGGCATCGACGAGGACCTTGTCGGGTACGGGCTCCACAGCCTCGGCCAAACCGGTGAGCTTCTGGAAGAAGTGCGCGATGGACCAGCAGACGGCCGTGCAGCGGTCGCGCAGCGTGTAGAGCGGCTGCATAAACCAGGACACCTCGGAGGCAAAGGTCGTGGCCACGACGGGCATATGCTCGTTGGGAGCATAGCCGCATGCCCACGGCTGGGACTTCTGCACCTTGCCGACGGTCTTGAGCTTGCGATAACCGCAGGCAAGGCCGACGAGCACCACGAGCGCAATGACGATCGCGGGCGTGGAGGTGGCAGCGCCGGAGTACTGGTTCATGAGCTCCATGCCCTCGGCGGCAAACACGCCACCGTACGGATGCAGCACGGACGCGGCGACATCGACCAGCACGGGCGCGATCACGGGAGCGCCAATGCCCAGCACGACGCAGATGGCCGCGAGCAGGCCCTGCGCAAACACCATGGGGGCGGGAACCTCCTTGGCATTGGCAGCGGCCTCGGAGCGGGGTGCGGAGGCAAAGGAGACGCCATAGGCCTTGACGAAGCACGTGACAGCCAGCGCGCCGGTAATGGCAAGCGCGACGGCAGCGAACACGGCCACAATCATGACGGCCTTGTCACCCTGCATGGCGGCATTAAACAGCGACTGATAGGTAAACCATTCGGAAACAAAGCCGTTGAAGGGCGGGATGGCCGAGATGGCAAGCGCGCCAATAAGGAAGCAGATGGCCGTTGCCGGCATACGACGGAACAGGCCGCCCATCTTCTCCATATTGCGCGTACCCGTGGAGTACAGCAGCGCACCGGCGCCCAAGAACAGCTCGCCCTTAAACATCGCGTGGTTAAACGTGTGGTAGAGGGCGGCCATCAGAGCCAGGACGGCGATGCCGACCGAGTTGAGCGCCATGGCGGCCATGGAGGCGCCGACGCCGAGCAGAATGATGCCGATGTTCTCGACGGAGTGATAGGCCAGCAGGCGCTTGATGTCATGCTCCTGCAGGGCGAAGGCCACGCCGAGGACCGACGAGATCGCACCGAAGACCATGACCATAAGGCCCCACCAGACCTGAACGCCCGAGGCGGAGAGCAGGTCGAGACCCACCTTGAGAATACCGAAGATACCAATCTTGATCATGCCGCCGGACATGAGGGCCGACACGTTGGACGGCGCCTCGGGATGTGCCTTGGGCAGCCAGCCGTGCAGCGGAATGATACCGGCCTTGGCGCCAAAGCCAAAGAAGGCGAGCACGAAGCACACGGATGCGACCGCGGGGCTAAACTGCGTAGCGCGGAAATCCGCAAAGGCAAACGAGCCACCGGCGAAGTTGGTCATGGTGAGGAAGCTCGCCATGATGAGCACAAAGCCCACGTGCGCGATCACAAAGTAGAGCCAACCGCCATGGATGGAGTTCTCGTTCTCCTCGATCACGACCAGGAAGTACGAGGTCAGCGACATAAGCTCAAAGGCGACCAGGAACCAAAACACGTTGTCGGCGGTGATGACGAGCATCATGGACGCCACGAAGGTGTTAAAGAAGAAGCCGGCGCGGCCCTTTTTGCCCGGGTACTCATCAAAGTAGTTGAGACCGTAGATCGAACCGGCAAACGCGAGCACCGAGATGAGCGCCACGAACAGGCCGGACAGCTGATTGAGCAGCAGCTGGAAATGGGCAAACGGGAAGAACACGATGGTGTCGACCGACGTGACATCGCCCAGCACGGCCTGGATACCGGCCACAAACGAAAGCACCGCGGCGACGGCGCCGATAAGACAGCCGGCGGTCTTGGCGGCGTTATCGGCCTTGATCAGCAGAACCGAGGCGAGCGCACCGATGCACGAGACGGCAAGCGATGCGATAAACAGCGTCATGCTATCCATTGTTTACGCTCCCTTCTGCTTTCTCGGAAAGGCCCTGGGCCACAGCGGTAACGTCGACGACGGGACCGTTTTCGATCGAGCGCAGGCGCTTGGCCTCGTCGAGCTCGCGATCGGCCGCGCCGCCCATGACGGTCAGCGCCTTGGTGGGGCACGCCGCCACACAATGCGGGCCGTCCGGATCGAAGGCGCACAGGTCGCACTTGACAGCGCAGGTGTACTGGCCGGGAGCCCACGTAAGCAGGCTGCTCAGGGACTTAGGATACGAAGGGGTCGGGTCGCACATGCCTGCGACACCGGCGATAGACGTGCCATCGGGATGGATGGCTCCGAAGGGGCACGCGATGGCGCACAGCCTGCACCCGATGCACTCCTGCTCCTTGACGTGGATGCGATCGCCATCGTGCTCGATGGCATTCACCGGGCAGACCTCGGCGCAGGGGGCACCCTCGCAATGGTGGCAGGCAAGGGCGGCCGAAATACCGCCGGTCTTCACGAGCGCCAGACGCGGCGTATCCTGAAGACCCTGCATCCGGTGGGCGTCGGCACAGGCGGACTGGCATGTTCCGCAGCCGATGCACCTCTCCGGGTTGATGTCGATGAAGCGGTTCATCCCCACTTCCTTTCAAAATAACGGGCCGGGCTCCCGAACGTACGGGACGCCCGGCCCAAAAAGCCAACGAGAACGGGACTACACGATTTGGTTCACGTGCGTCTCGTCGTCGAACTTGGCGGCACCGGGCTCAACGTCCTGAGGAGCGGCGGCGTCCACCAGAGCCTGCTTGAGCTCGGTGTACTGACGCTCCACCTCGCCCTCGGCCCAGACCTGGTCGGCGATAGCGTCGACCTGGCAGGCGGAGAACTTGTCCTCGGGCGTATGCGAGACCGGGTCGACCTTGTGAATGGTCAGCTCGTTGCACTTGCCGATCCACCACTGGTAGGTCATGTAGACCGTGCCCTTGTTGATGCGATCGCTCACGTCGGCGCGGCTGTATACCTGGCCGCGGCGGCTGTGAATCGAGACGATGTCGCCGTTCTTGATGCCGCGTGCCTCGGCGTCCGCGGGATTCATGCGGACAAAGCCGGGCTCGTCGGCGAGCAGCGCCAGCGTCTTGCAGTTGCCGGTCATCGAACGGCAGCTGTAGTGGCCGACCTCGCGGACGGTGCACAGGATGAGCGGGTACTCATCGTCGGGAAGCTCGGAGGGCGCCTCCCAGTCGTGCGCCATCAGGTTGGCGCGGCCGTCCTTGGTGGTGAACTTGCCACCAGCGAACATGTCGGGCGTACCGTGGTCGTTCACATCGGTGCTCTTAACGGGCCACTGGGCGTAGCCGCCCTCGGGAGCCATCTTCTCGTAGGTCGCGCCCACAAAGTTGGGGCACAGGCTAATGCACTCGTTCCAGATCTGCTCGGTGTTGTCGTAGTGCATGGGATAGCCCATGCGCGTAGACAGGTCCGCGAAGATCTCCCAGTCGTGGCGGCACTCGCCCTTGGGCGGAACGGCCGCGTCAAAGTGCTGGAAGCTACGGTCGGATGCGGTAAAGACACCCTCGTGCTCGCCCCAAGAGGTGGCAGGCAGGATGACGTCGGCGAGCATGGTCGTCTGCGTCATAAAGATGTCCTGGCAAATGAACAGATCCAGCTCGGAGAGCGTCTTGCGCATGCCGGCCGAATCGGGCTCGGTCTGCACCGGGTCCTCGCCGTAGTTGTAGAAGCAGTGCACCTTGCCCTCGTCGACCAGGTGGCCCAGGTCGGTGAGCTTGTAGCCCTCCTCGAGCGGGAGCTTTTCCTCGGGCACGCCCCAAGCCTTGGCAAACTTGGCACGCACAGCCGGGTCGGTGACTTTCTGGTAGCCAGGGTACAGGTTGGGCAGCATGCCCATATCGCAGGAGCCCTGGACGTTGTTCTGACCACGCACGGGCGCGAGGCCGGAATTGGGTTTGCCGATCTGGCCGGCAACGCAGGCGATGGAGGCGATGGTGTGCACCGTCTTCAGGTTCTGCTTCTGCTGGCATACGCCCATGCCCCAGCCAATGATGGCAGAGGGCTTCGCCGTGGCATACATCTCGGCAGCTTGGTGGATCAGCGCGGGCTCGACACCCGTGATGTCCTGTACGGATTCGGGAGTGTAGTTCTTGATGGTCTCCCACCACTCGTCAAAGCCGTTCGTGTGCTCGGCGACGAATTCCTTGTCGTAGAGGCCATCGTTGACCAAGCAGTTGGCAAAGGCGTTGAGGAACGCGACGTTGCAACCGTTCTTGATCGGAAGGTAGAGATCGGCGATACGCGCGGTTTCGATATGGCGCGGATCGGCGACGATGATCTTGCAACCCTTTTCTTTGGCTCGCACGATACGCCTTGCGACGATGGGGTGCGAATCGGCAGGGTTATAGCCGAAGAGGAAAATGCAGCCCGCATCCTCCATACCGGGGATGGAGCATGACATGCAACCTGAACCAACCGTGTCCATCAGACCGAGGACAGTAGGGCCGTGTCAAGTACGGGCGCAGTTGTCCACGCTGTGGGTGCCGATGCACGCACGCGTAAACTTCTGCATGACGTAGTTCGCCTCATTGCCGCCGCCTCGCGAAGAGCCGGTGGTCATGACAGCGTTAGGACCATATTCGTCAATTATGGCCTGCATCTTAGATGCGGTGAAATCCAGTGCCTCGTCCCAGCTTACGCGCTCAAGATCCGCGCCCTTGGTGCGGCGGATCATCGGGTGCAGTACGCGGGGAGTCAAGATCTTGGTGTCGTTGATGAAGTCGTAGCCGCTCATGCCCTTAAGGCACAGCTCGCCCTGATTGGTGATGCCGTTGAGCGGTTCGGTACCCACGACCTGGCCGTTTTGGACCAAGAGGTTAAACTGGCAACCGGCGCCGCAGTACGGGCAGATCACTTTATGCTTCTCCATGACACCCTCCTTCCTTTCTCTGCTACCGAATACTCGGTACTTATTTGACAATCATTGGGCCTGTCGTCCGACGCTTACGCCTCGTTTTCAATGGTGGCGCGGGCACGCTCGGCAGTCAGTTCTGCCAGACGCTCCTCGTCTACCAGGGTGAGGCCCTTGGTCGGACACGCCTCGGCACACGCCGGACCGCCGGGACGGTCCACGCACAGGTCGCACTTGAGCACGAAGCTCTTAGTCTGCGAACCCACGCGCACGTCGCCCATCAAGACGGGGACCTGCGTGGTCGCCACGCTCACGGCGCCAAAGGGGCATGCCATGACGCAGCTCTTGCAACCGATGCAGTTGTCCTCGTTGACGCCGATGCGATGGTTCTTTGGATCAAAGAACAAGGCGCCCGTAGGGCAGGCCTTGGCGCACGGAGCGTCCTCGCAGTGGTGACATGCCACCGGCGCGGAAATCTCGTAGGTGCGCGTTACGCGCAAGCGAGGTGCGGCGATGTTGCCGGGAATATCGTGTGCCTCGATACACGCCGCCATACAGGTTTGGCACCCAATGCAGCGTGAAGAATCAGCCACGACTCGTTTATTGCCCATGTTGTTCACTCCCTCCTGAATCCCATGCCGGAGAGACCCTGTCGACGTTGCCCCGGACCGCCCGTGGTCCGGCATCGGCGTATCGAAGCGCATGCGGCGAAACAGGCGCTTCGATAGAGTTCCTCCAACGATATACAGGCTAAATATACGCAGTTGCAGGTGGCAAACTTGAGCATAGGCCCTGCAATACGGGTGTATTGCAGGGGTTTTGGCAGGTTGGAATTATTCTCTAGAAGCTATAAAGGTGAGTGTATTACATGCGTACACCTCTGAGATTTTTACGCTCGCTTCTGAAGGATGTAGTACGTTTGTATTATTGTTCAGACTCAATTACTCTAGTGCAATAAAGTAGTTGTTATAAAATTGGCTAATATTAGCCGATGCTGTATTTGACTATTCATATTGCACGCTCATTAAGGGAGGCCAGTGATGACATCGACTCAAAAACGAGCCATCCTGCAGGTGCGCATTCGCGAGGAAGACAAGCAGCATGCCGAGCGCCTCTACGACGCCATGGGCACATCGCTTGCCGAGGCCGTTCGCCTTTTTGTCGCGCAGAGCATTTTGATGCGCAAGCTTCCCTTTCAGCCGGTCGCCGTGCGCTCAAAGGACGGCACCGCCGCCTATGGATCGCTCAAAGCATATGGAGATCCCAATCGCCGCTCCGAGGAGCGCAATGCCTGGATTGAGTACCTTGCTACAGAAAGCGACGATTCGATTTTGGGTCCCGAGGAAGTAGATATCCATGAGTAGCACCATCATCGACGAGACCGTCATCCTGCGCTATCTGCTTAACGACGACGAAGTTCTGTCACCGCGCGCCGCCAAGGTCATCGCCACACGCACCGCTCGCGTCTACCCCGAAATCATCACGCGCGTCGTAGTCACGCTGCGCGACGTCTATAAGGTTCCCCGCGTTGAGATTGCTGCGGCCTTGAAAAGGTTGCTCGATGACGTCATGGTCGACGAGCCCACCGTTGTCGCCCTTGCCGTCAAACTCTTTGGCAAGACCCATATGGACTTTACCGACTGCCTCCTCGCAGCCCGAACCGCCATCTACAACGATGATGTCGTGAGCTTTGGCAAGCCCATCATCCAAGGCATGATTGATTACCGTCGCAAGCGCCAAACCGCTGCCGAAGCCCACAGCCGCAGCACCGACGCCCGCGGCCACGGCACCGACTCCACCATCGACAAGCTCCGCCACCAACCCCGCAGCTAACCCCATCCCCTCCTAAGTTGCGGTGAAATACGGACTGTTTTATGCCTTTAAAGGCCTCAACAGTCCGTATTTCACCGCAACATATTGAAGGTTGGCTGCGAACGATTTCGCTATCGGGAGTCGGCGTAGGGTTTTGTTGTCGGAATGCCGTAACCGCGCATCATGGCACCGAACGATTCTACGTCGTAGGCGTCCGATAGCTTGAAATGAATGACGTTATGACCCATGGCACGCAAGTTCGCATCGCGCAATAAGGCGGCTCGATAGGTTTTTGCCGCAGCATGTTCCGAATCTTTTTGAGTTTCATCCTCAAACTTACCCAAACCATGAAGCTCTGCCAACATCCATGACCCATCTGGCATCTGCCAACCATAATCTGCCAGATAATAGCAGGCGTTTCCTGGCCGATCAATCTCAACCTGAAGCTCGGGCGCAACGACGCCTGCAAGGATCATTGCCGCTCGCGCCTCGGACTCTCCCCCGTTATCCGACCTTCCGTCCATATATTCGAACACGCCAAACGCACGGGAGATGCCATGCAAACCGCGACAATTGGCCTGTGCATACGCACGCAGCTCCTCGCGGTCAACATCGTACTCACGAGCCAATCCATCGACGTAGCCAAGCGCATACCGAAATGCACTCGTGCGGGCAATATCGACCACCGTCCGATAGGGGTCTGTAAGCGTAAACGGGCCGAGACGCCATACCTCGCCCGGGCGCCATCGACGATACTCAACGAACTCATATGTATCGCGCCTTGTAGACCGTGGCAGCAGCACTTGCACTTTATCCAGAAGCGTATACGCCGAGCCGATGCCGTAGAGCAGCGCTGCCGTCGATCCGCAAAACACAGCATCCGGTTCAACGACCGCAATAGCGGATGCCAACTGAAAGATGCGATCTTCAACCCCAAGATTATTCCAATAGACCGGATCCGCATACACATGGTTGTAAAGACGAAGCATGAGCTCTTCCTGCATAAGCTCGCGAGCACGGCGTTCATCCCAAGGATCAATTGTTATAAGCAGCTGTCCATCTTGATGAATTCCAAGGACCGAGAATAGCATCCTTGCATATGACTGAGGAAAATGTTTGCCTTTATCGAGCATGGCCAACCCCATAACCATCACGGCGGAGAGAATACCATTACGCTATCGTATGCTTCCGTCCGCAGGCCTTGCCAAAAGCTGACCAAAAACTTGACGTCGCAGGTCAGAGCTTCAGAAAATATTTCCACTCTCGGTAGACGGTCACTACGACCCTCCCAACGGCATCAAAATCCAACCTTACAAATAGTTGCGGTGAAATACGGACTACATGGGCCATAAAAGCCAAAAAACAGTCCGTATTTCACCGCAACTCAAGAGGGGATGTGGGGTCCCGACATGTATATGAAAATGACTCTGGTCCCAAAAGGAATCAGAGCCATTCATCTATCCTATGGAGCGGGCGACGGGAATCGAACCCGCGTCATCAGCTTGGAAGGCTGGGGTTCTACCATTGAACTACGCCCGCAAGATATGGTCGGGACGACAGGATTTGAACCTGCGACATCCTGCTCCCAAAGCAGGCGCGCTACCAAACTGCGCCACGTCCCGAAGGTGTTGAGCAGCTAAGGCATAAACCTTGCGTGTCCCAAAGCGAAGGAAATTATAGGGGAGACTTCCCGCCTGTGCAAGCGCAGAAACCCTAGCTCCTCGAATGTGTGACAAACTGGCTATGAACCAGACCGATCACAAACGCCGCCACAGCAACCGGTGCCCACGCAGCACCGATATCTGCCAGCGGCAACGCATCGAACGGCAGCCACGCGCCAGCAAAGAACGCATCGCGGACCGAAGTGATTACGCTCTGCACCGCGACCACGCCGCCGACCCAAACCCACACCTGCGGATGCGCATCGCAAAAACCATGCACCAGGCCCATAAGCACCAGCACGATGGCGACGGGATACAGAGCGTTGAGCATGGGCACCGAGAACATGAGGATCATGTCGAGGCCCACGTTGGAGAGCACACACGAAAACGCTGCGAACACAAAGGCGAGAATCGCAAAGGGACGGCGCATAGCCTCCTCGGAAGCCTCAGCTCCTCCTTCGACCACATACGTCTCGCAGAAGTAACGCGAGCAGCAGCTGATGAGGCCGATGCACACGTTCATGCAGGCGAGGAAAAAGATCGCAAAGACCACGACCGTGCCGACAAGGCCAAAGTGCATGGAGGCAGAGCGGGCGAGGATGGCGGCGCCGTTAGTGGCATCGGGCATGACCGTGCCGAGCTGCATGCCGGCAAGCGCCAGGCCGCAGTAGATGACGGCCATGAGCACACCGGCGATCACACCGGAGCGGGAAATCTCAAAGGCCACGCGCTTGTCATCGGTAACGCCCAGCTCGTGGATGGTCTCGGCGATGATGATGCCGAAGGCGAGCGACGCGAGCAGGTCCATGGTCTGATAGCCAGTCAGAAAGCCTTGCACGGCAGCGCCCGCATCGTAGGGAGCCTGAGGCGCGGCAGCCGGTCCCAGCGGCGAGATCACGGCAGCACCCACAACCAGCACGATGAGCGCGATAAGCGCGGGGCCCGTAATGCGACCGAGTACGCGCGTGATGACGCCCGGACGCAGCGTGAGCACAAACGCGACTGCGAAGAACCCGATGGCAAACACCAGGCGAGCCGTGCCGAGCGAGACACCCTCGGGCAGCAGCGGCACCAACATCTCGAAGGCCGTGGAGCTCGTGCGCGGAATAGCCAGACACGGACCGATAGCCAGATACACCGCCGCGACAAAGAACTCACCAAACTTGGGGTGCACGCGGCCGGCAAGCTCGCGTGCCGTTCCGGCAAGCGCCACGGCGATAAAACCCATGACGGGCAGGCCGATGGCGGCGATGAGAAAGCCGAGCATGGCGACCGGCGTGGCAGAACCTGCCTGCAGCGCCAGCAGCGGCGGAATAATGAGGTTGCCGGCGCCAAAGAGCATCGAGAACAGGGCGATGCCGACGGTGACGACATGGTCGGAGCGCAGACCGCGCGGGGCGGATGAAGCCATGAGAGCACCTTTCGAATCGAAACAAAAACGGGACGGGCAAAAGACCCGTCCCGCAAGTATATACGCTCTAGCAGCTTTAGCAGGCTAAATCGCACAGAGCATCGATAGCCGTATCGACTTCCTCGTCCGTGTTGAAATACCCAAACGAGAAGCGAACGACACCCTGACGCTCGGTCCCCAGCGCACGGTGCATGAGCGGAGCGCAATGGGCACCGGGACGCGTCGCAATCCCCCACCCCTGCATGAGCGCGTCCGAGATCTCGGCCGAATCGATATCGCCCACGTTGAGCGACACGATCGCCGAGCGCATGGGCTGGTCAAACGCGCCGTAGAGCGCAATGCCGGGGATTTCGCGCACACCGGCAAGGAAGCGATCAGCGAGCGCACGCTCGTGGGCAGCAATCGCCTCGACCCCACCCTGAGCCTCGATAAAGTCGAGACCGGCAGAAAGTCCCGCGATGCCGTGACCGTTGAGCGTGCCCGCCTCAAGGCGCGTGGGCCACTCAAGCGGCTGCAGCGCATCGAAGCTGTGCACGCCCGTGCCGCCCATGGCCCACGGAGCCACGTCAATTCCCTCCGCCACGGCCAGGCCGCCGGTGCCTTGAGGTCCCATGAGCCCCTTGTG
>CALFGH010000022.1 GCA_937958315.1 uncultured Collinsella sp.
TGACGAAAGCGCGATGTTTACGGTCTCGTTGGCGCAGAAGCGGCGTACGGCGGTGCGATCGCCGGCTTCGCAGAGTTCATCGATGCGTTTGAGCGCCTCGTCGGTGTGGCCCTCCTCAATTAAAGCGGCCAGGCCGCGTAGGAAGTGGCGCATATCGTGGCGAAGAATCGACAGCTCGCGCCCAGATTGACGCCAAGCCTCGAGCTCTTTGATGGCGGCGCTGTCGCGGGTTTCGAGCATCCAGCGCTCTCGGTTTCCTTTTCTTCGTATTCGCGCAGGTAAACGGCAAGAAACATAAGATAGAAGGCACAGAGCGCAAATGCCAAAAACTCAACCGTTACCACCGAGCCCGAGTGGAACAGCGTGGTGTAGACGTTGGTGGCATAGTCAAAGACGTAATAGACGAGCGGCAGGATTAAAAGGATGCCCAACTCGGTGGTGCTTTTAATCGCCAAGCGCGGGCCGATGTCGCCGGCCCAATGCAACAGGACGGCAAAGACGGCGAGTGTGGTCGCGATGCGCGCCAGATAGTACGCGATCTGAGAATCGGTTGCGGCAAATGCGGCAATGCCCATCCAATTGCTAAACTGGCAGCTCAGATAGGCACTCGTAATGCCGAGCACGGCAAGCAGCGGGCTCAGGCGGTAGCGCGCGCACAAATAGATGACGAGCGGCAGATGCACGACGAGCGGATATACCTGGCGGGCGAAAAGCTCGCCGCCGACGGCATTTGCGAGGCCAAATGCGCATCCAGTTACGGCGCCGACCAGCACCAGGTCAAGCGCATGACGCCGGTTGATCTCGACACCGCACAGCGCCGCCGAGGCAAAGACGCCAAAGAGCAGCGTCGTGGCGTGGTGGATTGCCCAAAGGACCATTTCGACCGAGGAGACCATCAGTGTCTCCCACCCTCAAAGCGCACCGCAAAGTAGGCGTCTTGGAATCCCTGCTTGCAACTGCGCGAAAGCGGGATGCACGCGCCCGAGCGCATGACGATGTCCGTGCGGTCAAAGTGATCGATATTGCGCAGGTTGACCTGGTAGCTGCGGTGGCATTTAAAGAAGACTGCGTTTTGCTCCAAGCGGTCCTCGACGCTGCGGAACGACTCGAGTGCCTCGATATCGCGTCCGTCGCGCAGGTGGAAGACCACGTGCTTGTTGCGCGCCTCGGCATATTCGATGTCGGACAGGCGCAGGGCGTGGTAGCCAAAGGAAGTTTTGATCACGAGCTCGTCGGTTGCCGCCGGGCGCATGCTCGAAAGCTCGTCGAGTAGCTGTGCCAGGCGTTCGTAAGTCACGGGCTTGAGCAGATAGTCGAAGGCACGGACCTCGTAGGACTCCAGTGCAAACTCGGGCGACGAGGTGAGGAACACCAGACGCCCGGCG
>CALFGH010000023.1 GCA_937958315.1 uncultured Collinsella sp.
GCCGATGAGCCCCTGGCTGTCGACGAGGAGACCATTGCCGCTCGCCGAGCTGCCGAAAGCTCGCTTTGGGGCGCTTCGGCCCAAATGCAGGCCGCGGAGGCGGCGCCGTACAACGCCAAGCTCGCCAGCATGCCCATCATTTCCGATGCCAAGGGTGTGGATCTCTCCGATCTGGACGAGCCTGCCGCCATCACTGCGTCTATCGATGCCCAGGATCGCGTGGATACCGACAGTCTCCCCGATGCCTCTCTTGAGGAAGATGTCCCCATGGCCGATTATTCGGGCCACGAGGACATGTGGGCCGCCGCTATGGCGATCATGGCCGAGGCTGCCGAGCCCGCCCCCGTGGCGGTGCCCACGCCTGCAGCCTCACCTGTCTCGGTTGCTCCCGTCTATGTCGGCCGCCACAGCTCCGTGCTTCCCGAGGATACCGCGCGTATCTCGCGCGAGGGTATCGAGCGCGCCGAGGCTATCGCTGCCGGCGTTATGGAAAACCGCCGCCATGAGCGCGTCAATCAGATTCTCGAGGAAGAGATCAACCGTCTGCAGTCTGCGGCCGTCAAGCGCACGGGCCGTGCCTATTTAAGCGTTATCGAAGGCGGTACCGCCAGCTTTACGCCGCTGCGCGCGGAGGCATAATTGCCGCATGGTTAAGGTCGATCGAAAATGGGCCCTTGCCGCTTGCGCCATGGTGCTCGTCATTTGGGGCAATTCGCTGGTTCCCGGTACGGGGTCTGGATCGTTGAGCCTGTCGATCATGGAATCCATTCGCGGCTTTTTGCAGGCCCTGGGGCTTCCATACGAGTGGGTGACCAACTTCGTTGTGCGCAAGTGCGCTCATTTTACCGAGTACATGGTGCTTGGCATCTTGGCGACGCACGCCTTTGACCTCGAAGGCCGGCGCACGTTTGATGTGTTGCTGCCCACGGCGGTGTTCTTGCTGCTTGTTCCCTCTATCGACGAGACGATCCAGCTTTTTGTGCCCGGTCGCGCCGGCATGATTACCGATGTGATGATCGACTGCTGCGGGGCGACGACAGGCGTCGTGCTCCGATATCTCTTACGGTCGCTGATTTACACCAAAAAGGCCGCCTAGGACGTTTTGCTTGGTCCTAGGCGGCCTTGTGCGTTTGAGGGCTCCTGCGGGGCGTGACGGTTTTGTCCGGGCGTTTTGCGAGCTTGGCTACGCCGTGCGCCGTTGATGCGCCCTTTACTGGAGCGCCTGGGCGCCCAGGGCCAGGCAGCCCATGATGCCCTGCTTGCCCTCGAGGCTGTTGTTGACAATGTAGGTATCGATGTCGTTGACCTCGGGCGTGACGATATAGCCGTTGAGCATCTCGGCGCACTTTTTGCGTGCGAGCGGCACGATGGGGGTGTGGTCGGCCACGCCGCCGCCGATGATGATCTTTTGCGGCGCGTAGCACAGCGTGTAGGTCATGAGCGCCTGTGCCAGATAGCCTGCGAGCAGGTCCATGGCCTCCGGGTCATCGGCCATGTCTCCGGCGCTCTTGCCATCCCAGCGCTTTTTAACGCCGGGGCCGGCGATGAGGCCCTCGAGGCAGTTGTCGTGGAAGGGGCAAGCGCTATGCTCGCCGATGGTGTCGCGCGGGTCGCGCGTGACCAGGATGTGGCCGGCCTCGGGATGCATCATGCCATGCACGAGCTTACCGCCCGAGAGCACGCCGGCGCCCACACCAGTGCCGATGGTCAGGTAGACGACGTCCGTGAGGCCCTGGGCGCAACCAAAGGTGACCTCGCCCAAACAGGCAACGTTGACGTCGGTGTCGTAGCCGCAGGGAATATTGAGCTCGTTTTGGATGGTGCCCAGCAGGTCGAAGTAGCGCCATGCCGTTTTGGGCGTCTCCAGGATCTTGCCGTATTGGGGCGAGGCGGGGTTGACCGCGGTGGGGCCAAAGGCGCCGATGCCCAGCGCGGCGATGCCCTTGTTGGCAAACCATGCATTGACGGCCTCAACGGTCTCCTGCGGGGTCGTGGTCGCGATCTGCTCACGCTCCAGGACCGTACCGTCTGCATAGCCCGTGGCGCAGACCATCTTGGTGCCGCCGGCCTCGAGCGCTCCGATAAGCTGCTGTTCTGCCATAGTATTCCTCTCTTTGGGACGAGTTGCTCCGTGACTAAAGTATAGAGCTCTAAACCATTTTAGAAAGCGCTATAAAAAGAAGCCTCGCAACGCGGCGGGCGGTGCGAGGCTTCTTTGGTTGCTTTAGTTGCCGGGCCGTCCTTACCCGCGCGGCTTGATTTTATCACGTAGCGATTTGAGGTTCTCCAACGCCGCGTTAAGCGTCTCGTCTCGCTTGGCAAAGTGGAAACGAATCAGATGGTTGACGGGCTCGCGGAAGAAGCTCGAGCCGGGCACGGCGCCCACGCCCACCTTAGATGCGAGGTCCTCGCAGAATTCGAGGTCGCTGTCATAGCCAAACTCAGAGATGTCCATCATGACGTAGTAGGCGCCCTGCGGCACGTTGTGTTCAAGACCGATGCTATCGAGCCCCTGGCAGAACAGGTCGCGTTTGGCGGTATAGAGGTCGAGGACCTCATCGTAATAGCTGTCGTCGAAGCTGAGGGCGGTGACGACGGCTTCCTGCAGGGGAGCGGCGGCACCCACGGTGAGGAAGTCGTGGACCTTCTTGATGCGCTCGGTGATCTGCGCCGGGGCAATGGTGTAGCCCAGACGCCAGCCGGTGATGGAGTACGTCTTGGACAGCGAGCTGCAGCTGATAGTGCGCTCGAACATGCCGGGCAGCGTGGCCATATAGACGTGCTCGTGGGGCGCGTAGACGATGTGCTCGTACACCTCGTCGGTGATGCAGTAGGCGTCGTACTTTTTGCAGAGGTCGGCGATAAAGGTGAGCTCCTCGCGCGTAAAGACCTTTCCGCAGGGGTTGGAAGGGTTGCACAGGACGATGGCCTTGGGATCATTGTCACGGAAGGCCGCCTCGAGGACCTCGCGATCGAATTCGAACGTGGGCGGGTTGAGCGGCACGTAGATGGGCTCGGCGCCCGAAAGGATCGTGTCGGCGCCGTAGTTCTCGTAGAACGGCGAGAAGATGACGACCTTGTCGCCGGGGTTCGTGACCGTCATCATGGCGGCCATCATGGCCTCGGTGGAACCGCAGGTGACCACGACGTTCTGGTTGGGGTCGACCGGCATGCCCATAAAGTGCTCCTGCTTGGCGGCGAGCGCCTTGCGCATGGCCTGGGAGCCCCAGGTGATGGAGTACTGGTGATAGAGCGGCTTGGGGTCGCTGGCGATGGCGCTCAGGCTGTTGAGCAGCTGCGCCGGGGGATCGAAGTCGGGGAAGCCCTGCGAGAGGTTGACGGCACCGTACTTATTGGAGATGCGCGTCATGCGGCGGATGACCGAATCGGTAAATCTTGCCGTGCGGTTGGAGAGTTCTTTCATGACGGTCCTTTCGAGGGTTTGCAGTGGGACAAGTTTACTCCTATGAAAAGGGTGGGAATTGCTCGAAACGCGCTCGAAAAACTCTTTTCAAAATTCTTGAAAATTGGGGCTTGCATCGCATGGCGTTCCTTGCAATAATAGTCGAGCGCGAAGCGCACAGGACACGGTGGGTGTAGCTCAGTTGGCTAGAGCGACGGGTTGTGGTCCCGTAGGTCGAGGGTTCGAGTCCCTTTACCCACCCCAGTTCTTGCTTCGTGTTGATATCGGGTCGTTAGCTCAGTTGGTAGAGCAGGGGACTCTTAATCCCAAGGTCCAGGGTTCGACCCCCTGACGGCCCACCACACGATATCTCCTCTAAAGTCCGCCACAACGGACTTTAGCTTTGGGTCGTTAGCTCAGTTGGTAGAGCAGGGGACTCTTAATCCCAAGGTCCAGGGTTCGAACCCCTGACGGCCCACCAAAGCATGTTAAAGCGACTGGCTTCGGCTGGTCGCTTTTTTCGTTGACCTCACATGGGGTCGAACCCGAAAGGGCGCGGAGCTGAGCTGTCTGCACCGTGATTCCCTTAGGGAAAACACGGCTCAAGCCCCGTAAGCGTGTTCTCCTTGGGGGAATCATACTTACGGGGCTCGATGCATGTTGAGAAATTGTGATCAAACTCAAAGTGTGAATCGATTCAGTCTGCTCGATAGTGCGAACCGAGGCTTTCAGTCCGTTTGCGCATGGCTTTGACCATCTCCGCAGCCAGCTGAATCTGCGACTGTAGGCGGGCGAGGGCAGCGATTTCGCTGTCATTGGCGTGCGGCTTATGCAGCGACGTCGCCTCGTCTTGCAGGCTTTCAAGCTCTTGTAGCGCCTTGGATAGACCCGCTTCGGTCCTGTTGATCATGCAGTAGGTGCTCATTGTGTGTCTGAGGCTGCGGGTCAGGCGCTCAGCGTCTGCTGTAGCGATGCCATACTGGGGGAGGGCGGTATCCATCGGGGCGGCCGCCTCGGAAGCGCCCAGCGCTGC
>CALFGH010000024.1 GCA_937958315.1 uncultured Collinsella sp.
CTGGGCCGCGATGGAGGCCGCCGTGCACGAGGCGGGCGATGACCTCGCCGCCTGCTCAACCGCTCAACTCAACGACCTGTGGGACCAAGCAAAAGCAAGCGAGTGAGGCCTGCGTCTCTCACGGCATCCATTCGTAGAGAGGCCTCTACAAGCAAAAAGCCATATACAACGGAAGATGTGCCAGCTGCGCTTCGGCATCCCACTCGAGTTGTTTAGGGTGCAACACGTAAGCCATCCCAATCTTCTTGTTAAAGCGCGCGCGGAATCGGTCGAGGGAGATGGTTCCGTATCTGCGTGGCGACTTAACTTCGATGGGGCTGATGCGCGGCTTTCCGGCGGCATTGACATAGGGTCGGGTAACGAGGAAGTCGATTTCCATGCGCTCCTCCCCCTCCTTCTTTCCGCTTTGGAAATAAAAGAAGAGCCTGTGTCCATTGGCCTTTAGAGATTGGGCAACGTAGTTTTCGGTAAGCATTCCTTCGTTCAATCCGATGTCGCCGCGAAGCACGGCCCTGTAAACGTCTTCATCGGTATCGTTGTTGTCAGAAAAGGCAAGCGTTACAAGCAGGCCGGTGTCTGCCATGTAGCACTTGAGGGCCGTTTGCTCCATGCTGAGTGAAAGGCCCACGCTCGGTTCGCTTGCGGCATAGCAGATATTGGCAATTCGCGCGTCTGCCAGCCAAAAGAAAGCTTCTTCGTAGGTGCGCATGCGTGCGTTTTTATCAAGTGAGGAAAGCTTGAATCGTTTTTCGTGCCTAGAGAGCTGACCCGGGATGCCATCGAGTACGGAGACGACTTTGAATTCGTAACCGGTTGCAAAACGAGAGATATCGTTGCGATAGAGCTGGACGATTCGGCGCTTCGAAGCGTCGACGGGCGCAAAAGCGCGCTGTTCAACATAGATGGATACCGGCTCAGGCATGCCGCCTACAAGCATGTATTCGCGCATAAGGGAGAGCGCTCTGCGATGTAGGGCATCGGGGAGCGGCTTCATCTTGTTAAAACTCATGCGAATGAGATCGGCCAGCCCCTTTTCGTCCATGCCCCAAAGAAACTCCTCAAAGTCGAGGGGCTCAAGTTCCAGAGACTCTTCCTCGGATGGGATGACGATATCTTTAATGTTCTGCTTGATGCTGAGCAGGGATCCAGTTTCGATGTAGTCGTAACGTCCGTCTGCAACGAGATACTTGATGAGTCCGCGTGCTTGCGGGTACATCTGGACCTCGTCAAAGACGATAAGCGTCTCGTGTTCATAGAGTTTGACGTTATAGAAAACCGAGAGATAGAGGAAGAGCGAGTCGAAGTCAGTGCGATAGTCCTCAAAATATTGCTTAACTTCGGCAGGTGCTTGAAAGAAATCAATGACAAGGCAGGACTTGTATTCGGTTTCTCCAAACGTGCGGGCAAGCGTGCTCTTGCCGACACGGCGGGCTCCTTCAATAAGAAGTGCTGTTTTACCAGCGCTTTCATGCTTCCACTTTAGTAGTTTGTCATAGGCTTTTCGTTTAAGCATGGCTACCTCGTGCACGATATCCAGAACTTTTATAACCTGATTATGCACGATATCCAGAACTTCAGACCCTTAGATTTGCACGATATCCAGAACTTTGCACGATGTGAAAGCACAATATCCAGAACTTTGCACGATGTGAAAGCACAATATCCAGAACTTTGCACGATGTGAAAGCACAATATTGACACTTTCATTCGCAAGCCAGGTAAAGACGGTATGCCGATAGAAGAATTTAATGGGGGGGGGCGACCTCTAGAGATGAATGCTCGGTGAAAAAACAAGCGCCCCAAAGAATGATTTCTCCAATTCATATGTATCCCTCGGCTAACTTAGGGCATAATGCAAAAAGTGCGACATGGCTAACTTACGGAGGCGCACCGATGGTGCACGGTCGGCCAGTCGCTTGCATCAACTACGTTTCCAAGTGAGAGGGAGACAACATGAGCGATATTTTGGACGTCTACGGTCGCGAGGTGCTCGACAGCCGCGGCAACCCCACCGTCGAGGTCGAGGTCGTGCTCGAGGACGGCAGCTTCGGCCGCGCGATGGTGCCTTCGGGCGCTTCGACCGGCGCCTTTGAGGCATGCGAGCTGCGCGATGGCGACAAGGGTCGCTACCTGGGCAAGGGCGTTTCGCAGGCCGTCGAGCACGTCAACAACGAGTGCGCTAACGCCGTCGTGGGCCTCGACGCCTTCGACCAGCGCGCCGTCGATGACGCACTGATTGCTGCGGACG
>CALFGH010000025.1 GCA_937958315.1 uncultured Collinsella sp.
GTCGCTTGGGAATGCTTGGTGCGGGCGACCGGGCCCTGCGCCTTGCCGCCGCGCTTTTGCTGCTGGCCGCGCTGGGCATGCTTGCCGTGCTGGTTGTGCTGAGCGTCCTGGGGCTTTTTTGCCACGATTCCTCCCGTTGTTAGTATGCTGCACGTAATTGTAACCAGTCTTTTTGGGGCGGGGCTAAAAAGAATGGCGGAGTACACGGGGCGTCGGGTGTCGGCGCCGCACCCGCCGTTTGTTTCCAGACTGTGTATCTGCGCGTTGGAGAACCCGTCTCGCGCGCATGCCATGTTGTCAATGGGTTACAGTATGAACGGCGGCTATGTTTCCGCCAACGCACGAGAGAGTCGTCAACAAGGAGGATGCACGACGATGCAGCGTGCCAAACAGATATCGGAGTCCATCGAGCTGGGCATCATCTTGGCGCTCGCCGGTGGCTTTATGGATGTGTATTCGTACATTGGGCGCGATCATGTTTTCGCCAACGCGCAGACGGGCAACATCCTGCTCGTGGGCGTGAGCATCTCGGAGGGCAATTGGGCACTTGCGGGGCGCTACTTCTTCCCTGTGGTGTCGTTTGCTGTGGGTATTATGCTTGCCGACCTGGTACACGAGCGGTTTGGCAGCGTGATTCACTGGCGCCAAGTGACGGTGTTCTTTGAAGCCGTCATCTTGCTGGGCGTGAGCTTTATCCCCGGTGGCGGTTACAACCTGCTCGCCAACTGCCTCACCTCGTTTGCCTGCGGCATGCAGGTCGAGAGCTTCCGCAAGATACATGGTCACGGCATCGCCACGACCATGTGCATCGGTAACCTGCGCAACGCGCTGCAAAACGTGGACGACTACATCATCACCCACAAGCGCGGCTTTTTGGAAAACGGCGTGCTGTACTTTGGCGTGATCTTTACCTTTGTGTTTGGCGCCGTGCTGGGCAACTGGTGTATTGAGCGCATGGGCCTGCATGCCATCGTCGTGGCGAGCTTGCTGCTGTTTGTCGCGTTTGCCATCATGTTTATCGACCGCGAGCGCGATTTGCACAGGAAATGGGCCCGCATCATAGCTGACTGGCAGACCGCGAGTCTTAAGCGCTAAGGTGCATGTTCGTAACAACATTCAGGAGCCAGAAAAAACTATCCAGCTCCTGAATGTTGCTACGAACTGCTTTTTGCGATTTATTCGAGATGCTCTTCAATCCGAGCCCTAAGAAGGGCAATGGCTGTAGGTATTCCAATTGCGGCGGCTAATTCGGCTTTATCCAAAACCTGTATGCTAAAGCACGATTGTTTATCACATTGAAGGACGATAACTGAAGATAGTTTCACTTCCCGTTGGCTGAATATATCGTAATCTCCAAATAGGAAGTTACCTTTTATTGTGTAATTCGGTATGTTCGTTACGCACTTCATCTCAAGTCTGTTTAGGCCATAATCAAACACCGCAACTTCCTTGTGTTCGATGATGAGCGCAACCCTGGGCATGTTGCTAAAACCACCGTCGACGACAGTGAAGAGTTTTTCATTTGCATCGTCATAAACGGTATATTTAAGACTCAATAGCTGTCCTAGTGGACCCGTGAACCCATGTTTTTTGATGTTGAGGTTGTCTCCTGCTGGGTTGATGAGAGCCAGAGTATGCGGATAAGGGTTACCTTCAATTGAGATTTGATATTCGTTTGTAGCCGTCTTGCTCGATTTAGGACAACTAGCCACCATGTGTCATCGCCTCGATCGAATTGGAACCGTCTTCTGCTTCGTGCGGAGAATTACGCTGTACGTTGCAGTAGATGCAGCTGCAATAACCGCATGGGCAATTTCTAACAAAATGAATGACGTTATTTGCTGCATGCATGTTATTCACTACAAAGTATCTTTTTATAAACGTATTGTCAAACATATATTGCTAAAACAGAAACAATTTATAGACTGAGTCGGTCGTATTCTTTGGGCGATTGCTCCCATAATCTAGCCTTCGCTGCTGTCGGGAGGGAAGGACTAGGGCTCCGTTATTCTGTTGAAACGCTTTAACACTTTTGACGTTCTCACGCGTTTTTTGTTTCAAAAGCGTTAGGATGGGACTTATAGCGCGGGGCGTAATGGATGCCCCGCACACGATGGGAGGCTATCAATGGCTAATCGTTTCGTTCTCAACACCATCTCTTATCATGGTTCCGGCGCCATCAAGGAGATCCCCGGCGAGCTCCAGCGTCGCGGCTACAAGAAGATCTTCGTCTGCTCCGACCCCGATCTGGTTAAGTTTGGCGTTACCGCTAAGGTGACCGACGAGCTCGACGCCGCCGGCATCGCTTGGAGCCTCTACTCCGAGATTAAGCCCAACCCCACTATCCAGAACGTCAAGGACGGCGTCGAGGCCTTCAAGGCCGCCGAGGCTGACGCTATCGTGACCATTGGTGGTGGCTCCTCCATGGACACCGCTAAGGCCATTGGCATCATCATCAACAACCCCGAGTTCGCCGATGTCCGCAGCCTCGAGGGCGTTGCTCCGACTAAGAACCACGCCGTGTTCACCATCGCCGTGCCGACGACCGCCGGTACCGCCGCCGAGGTGACCATCAACTACGTCATCACCGACCCCGAGAAGGTTCGCAAGTTCGTGTGCGTCGACACCAACGACGCCCCCGAGGTCGCCGTCGTCGATCCTGACATGATGGCTTCCATGCCCGCCGGCCTGACCGCTTCCACTGGTATGGACGCTCTGACCCACGCCATCGAGGGCTACACCACCAAGGGTGCTTGGGAGCTCTCCGACATGTTCCACTTTGAGGCTATTAAGCTGATCAGCGAGAACCTGCGTGACTCCGTCGCCGAGGCCAAGTCCGGTCAGCCCGGCTCCGGCCGCGAGGGTATGGCTCTTGGCCAGTATGTCGCCGGCATGGGCTTCTCCAACGTCGGCCTGGGCATCGACCACGCCATGGCTCACACCCTGTCCGCTCACTACGATACCCCGCACGGTGTCGCCTGCGCCATGCTGCTGCCGATCGCCATGGAGTTCAACAAGCCGGTTTGCACCGAGCGCCTGGCCAAGGTTGCCGTTGCCATGGGCGTTGACACCACGGGCATGAGCACCGACGAGGCTGCCGACGCCGCTATCGCCGCCGTCAAGCAGCTTTCCGCCGACGTGAACATCCCGCACGTCTGCGAGGCCATGAAGGCTGACGAGATCGAGGTCCTGGCCAAGGACGCCATGGCCGACGCTTGCTTCCCGGGTAACCCGCGCGAGGCGACGCTCGACGACGTCATCGAGCTCTTCAAGAAGATCTGCCCGGCTGCCTAACATGGTTCGGCGGGCCCCTGCCCGTTAGCCCCACAATCGTCCTCGGACATGTCGGAAGCCCCCGCTGCGCACTTCGTGCGGCGGGGGCTTCCTCCGTCCTGCGGAAAGATTGTGGGGCTAACGGGCAGGGGCCGCCGGCTCGTTATCGTGGCGGGCACAGTTCCGGGGGGCTCGATGGGGCATCTCGCTAGGTAAAAAGATGGTTCGCGGTGGTATTGTTGCTGTGGGTTTAATTCGATATGAAAGGGTGACTTTGGTGTCCAAGATGGATTCTACGCTCTCCTATATTACTGACCAGCTGAAGGCGCTTACCTCGATTGCTTCGCCTACCGGCTATACCCGTGCGGCGACTGATTATCTGATGGAAACGTTGCGCGATATGGGCTTTGGGCCCGAGCGCTCCAATAAAGGCAACGTGCTGGTTGAGCTTGGCGGCGAGGGTGAGCCGCTCGTGTTGGCGAGCCATGTCGATACCCTGGGCGCCATGGTGCGCTCCATTAAGGATAATGGTCGCCTGCGCCCCACGACCCTCGGCGGGCACCAGTGGTCTACGGCCGATGGCGAGAACTGCACCGTCTACACGCGTGACGGTAATGTCTACACGGGCGTGGTCCTCAATACTGAGCCTTCGGCGCATGTGGCCGATGAGCCGGTCAAGACCATCGAGAAGAACATGGAAATCCTGCTCGACGAGAACGTTGACAGCAAGGACGATGTGCTCGAGCTGGGCATTCAGACCGGCGACATCATCGCTATGGATCCGCGTACCACGGTGACGGAGAGCGGCTACATTAAGAGCCGCTTCCTGGATGACAAGCTGTCGGCGTCGATTCTGCTGGGTCTGGCCCGTGCCGTTGCTGACGGCGAGGTGACGCTTTCGCGCAAGGTGTCGCTGCTCTTTACCGTGTACGAGGAGGTCGGCCACGGCGGCGCCTTCGTGCCGGCCGACACGCGCGAGATGATCAGCGTTGACATGGGCTGCGTGGGCGACGACCTGGGCTGCACCGAGCGCATGGTGTCGATTTGCGCCAAGGATTCGGGTGGCCCCTATAACTACGATCTGGTGACCACGCTGTCCAACATCGCGCGCGAGCTGGAGCTCGATTACGCCATCGATGTGTACCCACACTACGGCTCCGACGTCGAGGCCACGCTCTCGGCCGGCTACGACATTCGCCATGGCCTGATCGGCCCCGGCGTGTACGCGAGCCACAACTACGAGCGCAGCCACATCGACGGTGTGCGTAACACCTTTGAGCTCGTCCGCGCCTACGTACAGCGCTAGGGGAGCAGCTTGCGACTCGGCTGACCAATTGCTCTAAGGCCCGATTGCTCGGGCCTTTTTTCGCGTCAGTCTGTTTAGTATTATGCTGTATGTAACTAATTAACTTTACGTTTGGAATACTTAACGAGGTGATGCGGCGTATGGATACATCTGAGTACTTGTCTATGGGTGATGCTGCCCACCTGTTGGGCGTTACGAAAGCCCGCATATCTCAACTTGCCGCATCGGGAACGCTCGCGTGCGATATTGTGGGCGGACGGAAGATGGTTGAGTATGATTCTGCGGTTGCTTATCAAAAGGTCCGCAAACGAGGGCGCCGTCCTGCAGCCGATGTGGGACGCAAGTTTACGCTGATGTCGGCCGACCATGAGGTCGCGCATGTCTCATTTGATCCGACGCGCGAGTTTCCCTTCGAAATCGCCGAGGTCCTCGATGCGCAACGAATGCCGTTAGGCACGTGCTCGAGCTCTTCTCCTACAGTGAATAAACGGGAGCTCAACGTGTGGTGGAGCCATCGGTCGGTGCCTGACGTCCGTCCCGGACTCGTCTCGCGCTATCGTGAACTGGGAATTGCCAGTGGTATCGAGGTTCCGGTTCGGTGCCTGGGTCTCTCGCTTTCGGATTGCTATTGGCTGCGGCCGGCAGAATGCGATGAGCTCGAATGGCAAAACATCAATTACTTTGAGAACGAATTTGAGCGATCGGCGCCCGAAGAGCGTTCGGGTTGGCTGGAAGGCATCGGTCTTAAAAATCCGGACAACACGTCCGAGGGCGAGCTCCCTAAATCGTGGATGATCCGAAACGGCATTCGCGTTTTGGCTAAAGGTTGCGGGATGGACGATCAGCGTCCCTTTAACGAGGCGGTTGCAACGGCTCTACAGCGTCGCTTGCTGTCGGAGGGCGAGTTTGTTCCCTATACGGTTGAGCGGATGTTCAATGGCCCCGGGTGCCTGTGTGAGGATTTTCTTGACGGCCGCGAGGAATACGTTCCGGCTGTTTACGTTAAGAACGCCCTTGGCGGCCAGCGAGGAGGCTCGACGTACGACCGGTACTGCCGCTTTCTTGGTAAGCATGGTGTCGATGAGGTCGCCGTGAGAAGGTCTATGTCGCAGATGATCGTTTGCGATGCTCTTTTGGCCAACAGCAACCGCCATTGGCGAAACTTTGGCATCATCCGCAATGTCGACACCCTGGAGATAAGGCCTGCTCCGCTGTTCGATAGCGGCAACTGCCTGTGGTACAACGTACCAACTGCCGTGCTCGCAGCTGGGGAGTTTGGGTTTTCCGCTAAGCCGTTTGGGCCCGACCCTTCCGTCCAGCTGGCGCTTGCGGACTCACTCGATTGGTTCGATTCATCACGACTCAACGGATTTGTTGATGAGGCGATCGAGATTCTTTCGCAGAGCGAATGGGCGACGGCGGAGGGTCGACTCGAGGCCATTCGTCGCGGCCTCGAGCGTCGCGTAATCGAGGTTGGTGCCGCTGTTGAGGTACTTCGACACGTGCAGCGATAAACCCGCGGCTACTTAAGTGCGCCGGTCACGGTACCGCCGCCTAGGACGATGTCGCCGCGATAGACTACAACGGCCTGGCCGGGGGCGATGGCTCGCTGTGGCTCGTCAAAAGTCAGCAGCATTTGCCCGTTGGCGCCACGTGTAAGGGTCGCTGCCTGGTCCTTTTGACGGTAGCGGTACTTGGCACCTACGCGAATGCCGCCGGCGTCGAGCTCCGCCTCCATGCGTGCGTCAGGGGCGCTCCAGATCCAGTCGTTGGCCGTGAGCGCTGCGGCCGTCAGGTCCTCGGCCTCGCCCAGATGCACAATGTTGTTGGCGGCATCGACGCCCGTCACATACACGGGATGCGCCATCGCGACGCCCAGGCCCTTGCGCTGGCCGATGGTATAGCGCAGCGCGCCATTGTGGCGCCCGACCACGCTGCCGTCGCGCCACACAATATCGCCCGGTGCAGCGGCATGTCCGCAGCGGCGCTCGATATAGCCCGCGTAGTCGCCGTCCGCGATAAAGCAGATATCCTCGCTCTCGGCCTTCTTGGCGTTGATGAAGCCCTGCTCGGCGGCAATGCGGCGCACGTCGCGCTCTTTGTCCAGCCCAGCCAGCGGAAAGATTGTGCGTGCTAGGCGCTCCTGCGTGAGTGAATACAAAAAGTAGCTCTGGTCCTTCTTGGGGTCCTCGCCGCGATGCAGCTGCCAGGTGCCGTCGGACGCCTGGCTCGTTTTGGCGTAGTGACCTGTGGCGATGTAGTCGCAGCCCATATCGAGTGCCGCATCGAGCAGCGCGCCAAACTTAATATGGCGGTTGCAGATGATGCACGGGTTGGGCGTCAGCCCCTCCTGATAGGCAGTCACGAAGCGCTCGATAACGTTGCGGTCGAAGGTCTGCTGTAGGTCGAGCACATGGTGGGGTATCCCCAGGCGCTCGGCGACGGCCTTTGCATCGGCGATGTCGCGGTCGACCTTGCTCATGCCCGTGACGGGATCGGGCGCGGGGCAGGTGAGGCGCATGGTGGCACCAACGCATTCGTAGCCCTGGCGCTTGAGCAGATAGGCAGTCACGCTGGAATCGACGCCGCCGCTCATGGCGACGAGCACGCGCTTATTGTGCATGGGGAGGTTCTCCTTGGTGGCATGTGGCCAAAAAAGAAAAGCGGCGCGGGAGGCTGGTTCCGCGCCGCAGACATTGTAGCAAGTTCGGACGTCTCGTGGGACACCCTGATGGGATGGGCTCAGACTGCCGGGAGAGAGGAGACCGGTTCGTCCTGGGCTCAACCTATGGGAGACAGGCCTTAGTCCTGGAAGAGTGCCGTGGACAGGTAGCGCTCACCGGTATCGGCGAGCAGCGCCACGATGGTCTTACCCTCGTTCTCGGGGCGCTTGGCCAGCTGCAGTGCGGCCCACACGGCGGCGCCGGACGAAATGCCCACGAGCACGCCCTCCTTGTGGCCCACGGCGCGGCCGATGGCAAAGGCATCGTCGTTCTCGACGGGGATGATCTCGTCGTAGACCTGGGTGTCGAGGACGTCGGGCACAAAGCCGGCGCCGATGCCCTGGATCTTGTGCGGGCCGGCCTGGCCCTTAGAGAGCACCGGGGAGGTAGCGGGTTCGACGGCGACAACCTGAATCTCGGGGTTCTGCTCCTTGAGGAACTCGCCCACGCCGGTCACGGTGCCGCCGGTGCCGACGCCGGCGACGAAGATGTCGACCTCGCCGTCGGTGTCATCCCAGATCTCGGGGCCGGTCGTGGCCTTGTGGATGGCGGGGTTGGCGGGGTTCACAAACTGGCCGGCGATAATGCTGTTGGGCGTCTCCTTCTGCAGCTCCTCGGCCTTGGCGATGGCGCCCTTCATGCCCTTGGAGCCGTCGGTGAGCACGAGCTGTGCGCCGTATGCCTGCATAAGTTTGCGGCGCTCGACGGACATGGTCTCGGGCATGGTGATGATCACCTTGTAGCCGCGAGCCGCCGCCACCGAGGCGATGCCGACGCCGGTGTTGCCGCTCGTGGGTTCGATGATGGTGTAGTCGCCGCCGCGCACGAGCTTGCCGGCCTTCTCGGCCTCGTCGATCATGTTCTTGGCGACGCGGTCTTTGACGGACCCGGCTGGGTTGAAGTATTCCAGCTTGACGAGCACGCGGGCCTTGAGGTCCTCATCGGCCTCAAAGTGAGTGAGCTCCAGAAGCGGGGTGTGGCCGATAAGCTGATCGATGGACGTGTAAACATTGCTCATGGTGAACCTCCAAAGTGTTCAAATGACTGGATACCGTGTGGTTGTACGGTGCGTGTAGCAGCTAAACCCATAAACCTTATAGGTTGTTCGTTTAGCTGTTGGCAAGCATAGTAGACACTAAAGCCTAGTAACGCAATAGGAAATAGAAGATTATTACGAGTCGATTAACCATCTTGACGGGAATAGGTATTTTCAAAACCAATATTTCGGCTAGAATTTCTACGAATTAAAAGACCGAAAGGCAGCAATATATATGTTGGTTTCCACAAAGGGCAGATATGCCCTGCGCGTTATGGTCGACCTGGCCGAGCACCAGGCGGCAGGCCGCATTCCCCTCAAAGAGATCGCCGCGCGTCAGGGGATTTCGGAGAAATATCTGGAGAACATTTTGGCCACGCTCGTGCGCGCCAATATGCTCTCGGGCATGCGCGGCAAAGGCGGCGGCTACGTGCTCACGCGCCCGCCCGAGCAGTACACGGTGGGCGAGATCTTGCGCCTGACCGAGGGCAGCCTGGCACCGGTCGCATGCCTGGACGGCGACTGCAAGGGCTGCTCGCGTTCGGACGAGTGCCCTACACTCGGCGTGTGGAAGAACCTGGACAAGCTCATCAATGACTACCTCGACGGCGTGACGCTCGATGCACTCGTTGCCCCCAACGAGGGCTACGACTACGTTATCTAGCTCCACCTGCCATTTGGGGACGGGGTTGAAATGGTAGATTTTCCTGTCCTCTGAGGCTTGGCAAATGACAAGGCCGCCCATCGTTGCGATGGGCGGCCTTCGTTTTGGCGTGTTGTGGCGGTCCGTATCCGGCCGCTTTAGTTCCTGGCGACGCTGTCGAGAATGCTGCGCATGATGGATACCAGGATGCTGCCCATAAAGGCTGATCCAAAGCCG
Source organism: uncultured Collinsella sp. (assembly GCA_937958315.1). Classification (GTDB taxonomy): domain Bacteria; phylum Actinomycetota; class Coriobacteriia; order Coriobacteriales; family Coriobacteriaceae; genus Collinsella. The sequence goes on from CALFGH010000025.1 coordinate 9,219, forward strand.
GCAATGGAGATACCCGCGCCCAACAGATTGACCGACAGGTAGCTGGCCAGCTCGAGCATAAAGCTGTTGACTACGAGCTGAAAAATACCAAGCGTGATAATAGTGAGCGGCAGCGAGATGACCGTCAGGAACGGCTTGACGAGCGAGTCGACGATGTTGAGGAACAGTCCCACGAAGGCAAAGCAGACCCAGGCGTCGGCCATGCCGAAGGGCTGAATGCCGGGGACGAGAAACGTTGCAATCGCGATGGCGATTGAGGTCAAAAGCCAGTTGAGCAAAAAGCGCATGGTGGGAATCCTTTCTTGCGCATGGCGTGGTGAGGGGGCGTGAGGGGCACATGCCTTTGCAACTCGGATAGATGCGTGGGCACGGTCCTGTTTGGGCGCCCATTGTCTCAGATATTCGTGGAGCTTGCGTGCGCATTCGGTTTCAAAACGGCGCTCGTCCTAGAAAATGCGCCGCTGGCAGAGAGTCTTGTCGCTTTAGTTTGGTGGTGTGCTAAACTGCTACGGGCAAAAGCCACAGGCGTTGCCCTATTGCATAGAACGGGCGAGCGATGCCCGATGTCAGTATCAACTTCGATGCCTTTTGGCGGGTTTGGTGGTGATCGATGAATATCGAGAACATGTTTGACAAGCCTGATGTCAAGCAGCTGGTCCACGCATTTAGCCTTTTGGACGACGAGAAAGATATCCAAGCGTTTTTGACCGATATCTGCACGCCGCGCGAGATTTGCGATCTATCGCAGCGTCTGCAGGTCGCGCGTTACCTGGACGAGGGCGAGCCCTATGTCGAGGTTCAGGCCCGTACCGGCGCTTCGTCCACCACGGTGAGCCGTGTGTCCAAGGCACTCAACGGCGAGTACGGTGGCTATCGCAAGATCCTCATTAAGCTGGAGGATGGCGAGTAGGCCAGCGACAACATTGAATTACGAAGAGCCGTCCCTCCGGGGGCGGTTTTTTGATCCCCTGGGGACGGAGGAAAACGGATCACAGAGGGGGTCAGTCTAACCCGGTGATCCGTTTTCCTCCGTCCCCAGGGGATCAAATCTGTTGGCGTGGGGCAAATCTGTCCGCGTGGGCGGGTAGGATGGATGCATTGATTATTGCGAACGGTTTGAGTGGAGGACCATGCCTGTTCGAATCTATACCACCAATGCCGGCACGGATTTGAGCGATGCCGAGTCGGCGCTGCTTGCCGATCTTATTGCCCGCCACGGGCGTGCCGTGCTGCTGGCGCCAACGTTTGCCGAGCTCGACCTGTGCCGTCATGATGCGGCGGAAGCCGGCGTTTCGCTGGGTATCGACTACAAGACGCCTACATCGTGGCTTCGCTCGCTTTGGGAGCTTTTGGGCGACGGGCGCGGTTTCGTCGACAACCTGCAGCGCCAGATGCTGTTCTCGGACATGGTCACGCGTCTCGATGATGTCGACCTGCAGCCGCTTTCGCGCAGCCAGGGTACAGTGCGCATGCTTGCGCGCATGGCCCGCGACGTGTTGCCGGGCGTTGCGGGGACGACGGCCGAGCGATGCCGTGACAACAATTGCCGGCCTGAGCCAAAAAGCGATGCCGAGGCTCGTGTGTTCGAGCTTTTGCGTGCCTACGCGGGCGGTTTGGACCGTCGAGATATGGTCGAGCCCTGCGAGGCAGCTGACATTATAGCCGGTGCCCTGGCCGATAACCTGCCGGCGTGCACCCGCGCCGTATGCGTGCGCGGTGTCACGTCGTTTACGCACGGCCTGCTTGAGCTGCTGTCTGCCGTGGCGAACAATGGGGGAGAGGTCGTCGTGCTGCTTGCCTGCGAGCAGGCGGCGATGCGCGAGGAGCTTGCCACGGCATTTGATGCCCGCGATGTGTTGTTTGAGATCGCGCCGCTAGGGGAGGGTGTCGGCGCGTCTGATGCCGCTTACGGGACCGCCGCTCAGCCTGCCTTTATTGAGGTCGCTGGCCCCCATGCCCGTGCTCATGCTTATGCGGACGCAATTGATGATCTGGTAAAAACGTGCCGGGGTTCCGAGGTCGACGGCGCTTCT
>CALFGH010000026.1 GCA_937958315.1 uncultured Collinsella sp.
GCAAAGAGGCTCCGCAGCGCGAAGCGCGATGCGGGGCCTCTTTGCATGTCCGAGGACGTTCCGGAGAGAAACCCCGTCACGCCCCCGGATTCCCGGTGGGAGTTCTAGACCTTGTCGGCCTTAGTACATACCGCCGCCCTGCTGACCAGCGGTAGCAGCAGCAATAGCATCCTCAAGCTGAGTGTTCTTGGGCACATCGGAGACGGTAGCCTCGGTGATGAGGATCAGGCTGGCGACAGAAGCAGCGTTCTGCAGGGTGACGCGACTTACCTTGACGGGGTCGAGGACGCCCATCTCGATCATGTCGCCCCACTCGCCGTTGGCAGAGTTGAGACCCTGGCCGGCGGGCAGCTCGGCAACCTTGTCGACCACGACAGCGCCCTCAAAGCCAGCGTTCTTGGCGATGGTAGCGACCGGAGCGGTCAGAGCCTTCTTGACGATGTCGACGCCGATCTTCTCCTCGGGGTCGTCAATCTCGACAGCGTCGAGCGCAGGAGCAGCGTCCATGAAGGCGACGCCGCCGCCAGCGACAATGCCCTCCTCGACAGCAGCGCGGGTAGCCTGCAGGGCGTCCTCGACGCGATGCTTGATCTCCTTGAGCTCGGACTCGGTAGCAGCGCCGACCTTGATGACGGCAACGCCACCGGAGAGCTTGGCCAGGCGCTCCTGGAGCTTCTCGCGGTCGAAGTCAGAGGTGGTGTTCTCCATCTCGCCCTTGATCTGAGCGATACGGGCGTCGATGGCCTCCTTGGAGCCAGCGCCGCCGACGACGACGGTGTTGTCCTTGGAGATGGTGACAGACTTAGCGGTACCGAGCATATCGGCGGTGATGTCAGCGACCTTCACGCCCAGCTCGTCCAGAGCGGCCTGGCCACCGGTGAGGACGGCGATGTCCTCGAGGATGCGCTTGCGGCGATCGCCGTAGCCCGGAGCCTTGACGGCGCAGACGTTGAGAGCGCCACGGATCTTGTTGAGGACCAGGGTGGGCAGGGCCTCGCCGTCGATGTCCTCAGCGATGATGAGCAGGCCACGGCCGGCGCGCTGGACAGCCTCGAGAACAGGCATGATGTCCTGAACGCTGGAGATCTTCTGGTCGGTGATGAGGATGTACGGATCCTTCATCACGGCCTCCATGCGGTCGTTATCCGTGACGAAGTAAGCGGAGACATAGCCCTTGTCGAACTGCATGCCCTCGACGGTGTCGATGGTGATGTCGAACGTCTGGGAATCCTCGACGGTGATGACGCCGTCCTTGCCCACGACCTCCATGGCCTCGGCGATCTTCTCGCCGACCTCGGGGTCACCGGCGGAGATGGTACCGACGGAAGCAATCTGCTCCTTGGTCTCGACCGGCTTGGCCTGCTTCTTCATCTCGGCGACGGCGGCGTTGACGGCCTTGTCGATGCCGCGACGGATGGCCAGCGGGTTGGCGCCAGCGGCGACGTTGCGCAGACCGTCGTTGACGATGGCCTGAGCGAGCAGGGTTGCGGTGGTGGTGCCGTCACCCACGGTGTCGTTGGTCTTGGTGGCGACCTCCTTCACCAGCTGGGCGCCCATGTTCTCGATGTTGTCCTCGAGCTCGATCTCCTTAGCGACGGAAACGCCGTCGTTGGTGATGGTCGGGGCACCGAACGTGCGCTGCAGCGCAACGTAGCGGCCCTTGGGGCCCATGGTGACGGTAACGGCGTCGGCCAGGGTGTTGACGCCCTTGGCGAGCTTAGCGCGGGCATCGGTGTTGAACGTAATGTTCTTTGCCATAGTGGGTAATCCTCCAAAAGAAATGTGACTCGCGTCGCCGCTTCCGAGTCCTATGCGACGAGCGCGTTCAAAGACGAATCAGAGATTCTGACGAGACTAGGCCTCGACGACAGCGTAGATGTCATCGGCGCGCATGAGCAGATACTTCTCGCCGTCGACCTTAACCTCGTTGCCACCGAACTTACCGTAGATGACAACGTCACCGACCTTGACGTCCATGGGAATGCGCTCACCCTTGTCGTTGACCTTGCCGGCGCCAACGGCAACAATGGTGCCGCGCTGCGGCTTCTCCTGAGCGTTGCTGGCGATATACAGACCAGAAGCGGTCTTCTGCTCGGCCTCGTCGGGCTTGACCAGAACACGATCTGCAAGCGGCTTCAAAGACGACATGCTTGTCTCCTCCTTTTTGGGCCGCGCGGTTATACCACGCGAATTAACCCTTTTTGTTTGCGTACGCATTGAATGGTACCCACGAATGGCGGGTTATACAACACGGAGTCAAAAAATCTTATTTTTTGGCACTTAGATTTTCTGAATGCCGGGGGATAACTTAGCGGTGGCTCCCGGGGCGGACCGGAGGGCATGAAGTTTGCTGCTCTACAGTCCTGCGCAAGACGGAAAGCACATTAAGTGCTTTCCTTTGCGTGCGGAACCCGCGACAAACTTCATGCCCTCCGGTCCGCCCTGGGAGCCAGGTTGACTAACTAGGGCCCGGCATTCAGAAAAGTCAGTGCAGCAAAATGGCGATGCGGATGGAATGCACAAGATAGGGGGCACGTTGTTGGGACGCGCTCTTTTAAGTTGCGGTGGAATAGTTCCTGTTTTTGGGCTTGAAGGCCGATTTTAGGGACTATTTCACCGCAACTGAGGGGTGGGATGCGGGGCTAGCGCTCGTAGATTACGTTGCCTGCCAGGTAGGTGGCCTGAACCTTGGTGGCTTGCAGTTCTTGGGGGTCAACGGTGAGCGGGTTTTGGTCCAGGACTACCAGGTCGGCGTATTTGCCGGGTTCCAGGCTGCCGAGGTTTTGCTCGTCGCCCGCTGCGTACGCGCTGCCCAGGGTGTAGTTACGCAGAGCCGTTGCCGCATCGATGCGCTCGCTCGGCAACCAGCCGCCCTCGGGCCAGTGGCTTTTGGGGTCCTGGCGCGTGATAGCCGTGTAGAGCACGTTCATGCTGGTAACGGGCGTGATAGGGCTGTCGGTACCGAAGGCTTGGCGAATGCCGCGCTGCTTATAGGTTGCGAACGGCCACATGATGCGGCTGCGTTCCAGGCCCAGGTCGCGCTCCGGGCCACCCGGGTCGAGCGTGATGTGGCAGGGCTGGCTCGAAGCAACCACGTTGAGCTTGCGCAGGCGGTCGATGTCCTCGGGCAGAAGGTTCTCCAGGTGCTCGAGCGTGTTATGGCCGTGCTGGGGCAGGCCGTACAGGTCGGCTGCTTCCTCGAAGATATCCAGCGCGGCATGAATCGCACCGTCACCAATGACGTGGATGCGCACGGTGTGACCGCGCTCCGAAGCCGCCAGAACCAATTTGCGCATGCGCTCAGCCGGGACCGTCAGACGGCCCTGGTCGCCCGGGAAGCGCGGATTGGTATAGGGCTCAGTGAGATATGCCGTGTGTTCACTCGACACGCCGTCGAAGAACTGCTTAAAACCCGGCGCCGAAAGCAGCGCGTTGTTCGCGTAACGTACCTGCAGCTCTTCCAGACGCGACTGGTCATCCAGCAGCGTGGGAAACAGATGGGCACGAATGCCCAGCCTACCGGCCGTCTGCAATTTGTCGTAGACATCGTCGCGGATAAAATCGCAGCCCGGCATGGGCATGAGCGACATATCGCAGATCGAAGTAATACCCTGCTCGGCCATGCGCCTCATTTGATCGGCGTAAGCGCTTGCGATGCGACCTTCGTCCAGCCACTCAAGGCAGCGCGGCAGCAGCTGCATGGCAGCCGCTTCGTGCGCAATGCCCGTGAGCTCGCCGCTTGCGTCCTTGTCGTAACTGCCGCCCGCTGGCGGCTCGCTGTCGCGCGTGACGCCGAGCGCCTCGAGTGCGCGGCTGTTGAGCCAAAGCGTGTGCCCGTCGCCCGAATACATAACGCAGGGACGATCGGGGAATGCTGCATCGAGCGACGCCTTGGTAGGATGCTCGGGCGGGTCCCAACGGTAGTCGCGCCAGCCCTGCGTCACAACCCAGGCGTCGTCGGGCAGGTCCTGGGAAAACTCGAGCGCGTGCTGCACCAGTGCCGCCTCGGACGTGCCCATATCCATGAGCATGTACGGCGAGGAACCGACCGAGGTATGGAAGAAGTGCAGATGAGCGTCATGGAAACCGGGGCAGACAAACTGCTCGCCGTAGTCGAGAACCGGCGTGGCGGCAGGCGCGGCGGCGATCACGTCATCGGGCGCACCGACTGCGACGATACGGTCGCCTGCGATGGCAATCGCCAGCTCGCGGGCGGTATCGATGCCGTCTTGCGCGGTAAAGACGTTCTTGGAGCGGATAATCCGATCGATATGTTGCATGGGCATCCCCATCTCTGGCAGGAAATTCAACACCCCCGAGTGTACTCCCCCGCCCTTGCAACAAAACCCCAAGCGGCAAACGGCAACTTTACCAGCCCTAGCGGCAGGTGGCATACTGGAGAGAGCCTGTACGATTTTGCGATCAACCCAGCAAGGAGCAAATCGACCATGACGAAGACCAAGGCACAGCAGATTATGGCGGCGACCGAGGCTCGCGCGGCTGACGACGTCACCGCAGCCATCCAAGATATCGCCGCCGAGTTTGAACCCTACATCATTAAGCAGCGTCGGCACTTCCATAAGCACCCGGAGCTGAGCCTCGCCGAAGAGCGCACGACTTCTGACATCGCCAACCAGCTCGACGCCATGAATATCCCCTACGAGCGTCCCCTTAAGACGGGCCTGGTGGCGACCCTTCGCGGCACCGCGCCCGACGCCTATCGCGAGGACGGCACGCCGCGCCGCCGCATCCTGCTGCGTGCGGATATCGACGCCCTGCCCGTCACCGAGCAGACCGGCGAGGATTTCTCCAGCGTCAACGAGGGCTGCATGCACGCCTGCGGCCACGACTGCCACATCGCCATGATGCTCGGCACGCTGCAGATCCT
>CALFGH010000027.1 GCA_937958315.1 uncultured Collinsella sp.
CCAGGCAGGCTTGGCGAGCGAGCGCCGGACGACGGCGCGGTGCAGTGGGGACTTGCGCGGGAAATCGTAGACGTCGGAGCCCCAGACCGAGAGGTAGTACGGGCGCCTGCACGCGAGCGACGCCACAAGCCCGTAGCTCGAGGCATAGTGAGCGTGCACGACGTCGGGGTCCAGCTCCTCGATGAGGCGGCGCGCCACGCCGACGGTGGAGAGGTAGCCGAGCTTCTGCAACTCCGAACCCTGGCGGGCGCTGGGGTTTTGCAGGTAGTGGACGGTGACGTTTTTCAGTTCGCGGATGGCTTCGGAGCGGCACTCCTCAAGGGAGAGGACGTGAACCCCGTAGCCCCGGAGCGAAAACTGGGACGCCCACTTGTAGGTGTGGTAGTTGTCGGCATTCGCTAAGTAACATATCGTCGTGGTCTTCTGCCGCACTACAGCCTCCAGTACCGGTACCCAGCGAACTCCGCCTTAGGCAGGACGCTCTTCACGTCCACGAGCACCTTCTCGGCGTCGGGCTTGTCGGCGAAGAGGGCCTTCACGTCGTCGCTGCTCATATCGCGGAACTGGCGGTGCGCCACCGCGACGATGAGGCAGTCGAGGTCGCGCAGCTCCTCCATGGGAACAAGGTCAACCCCGTAGGCAGCCTTGGCGTCAGCCGGGTCAGCCCAGGGGTCGCAGACCTGGGGCGCGATGCCGTACTGGCGCAGGCGAGCGAGAATGTCGTCCACCTTGGAGTTGCGCACGTCGGGACAGTCCTCCTTGAAGGTGAGTCCAAGCACGGCCACGCGCGACTTCGCGGGGGCAAGCCCGGCCTGTACCATCTCGCGGATGGCCGCGTCGGCCACGAATCCGCCCATGCCGTCGTTCACCTTGCGGCCGGAAAGGATAATCTGGCTGTGGTAGCCGAGCTTCTCGGCCTCGTAGGTGAAGTAGTAGGGGTCGACGCCGATGCAGTGCCCGCCCACCAGGCCCGGTCGGAAGCCCAAGGCGTTCCACTTGGTGTTCATGCCCTCGATGACCTCGGAGGTGTCGATGCCCATGCGGTCGAACACCATCGCGAGCTCGTTCATGAAGGCAATGTTTATGTCGCGCTGCGAGTTCTCGACGACCTTCACGGCCTCGGCGGTCTTGATGGTCGAGACCGGGAAGGTCCCAGCGGCGATCACGATGTCGTAGACCCTGCGGATGAGCTCGGCGGACTCGTCGTCCATGCCCGAGACCACCTTGCGGATGGTCGTAAGGGTATGCACGCGGTCGCCGGGGTTGATGCGTTCGGGGCTGTAGCCCACCTTGAAGTCCTCTCCGCACCTGAGGCCGGATTCACGCTCGAGAATCGGCACGCAGACGTCCTCGGTGACGCCCGGGTAGACGGTGGACTCGTAGACCACGATGCTGCCGGGCTTCAGGTGCTTGCCCAGCGTCTCCGACGCGCCGATGACGGGCGTTAGGTCGGGCGTCTTGTCCTGGTTCACGGGCGTGGGCACGGCCACGATGTGGAAGCGGGCCTCCTCTAGGCGCGTCGGGTCGGCCGTGAAGTCCACGGTCGTGTGAGCCAGGGCCTCGTCGCCTACCTCATTGGTGGCATCGTGGCCCTGCTTGTACTGCTCGACCTTGGCCTCGTTGATGTCGAAGCCGATGACGGGGACGTGCTTGGCGAACTCGACGGCGATGGGCATGCCAACGTAGCCGAGGCCTACGAGCGAGAGCTTGGCGTCACCTGCGAGCAGATCTTCGTAAAGGGTTGTGAACATTTAAATACTTCCTATTCTCTTGAGGGTTGCGTGGAACATCTGCCAGAACAGACAGTAGGCGGCGTACGGTAGCCACAGCCGCTCGATCTGTCTGTAGAGCATCCATGTGTTGCGGACGGCGGAGAGCTTGTTCGAACTGAGCGAGCCCGCCCGCTTACGGTTCGCCGCGAGTACTTCGTCGAGGCCGTGCAGCCTGTGGCCCGCCTTGATGACCTGGAGCCATGTGGCGGCGTCCTGCCTTTTGCGGATGTCGGGCATCACGAGAAGCGCCCGGTCCACGACGGCGGTGTCGAACATGACGGTGTGGCTGCACGTGGGCGGCTTGGTGAGGAAGCGGTGGTAGCCCACCTCGGCGTCCACGTGGACGTAGTTGCGATGATCCCCGTCCTCGTTCACCGTCTCGTAGGAGGTAAAGCACGCGCCTATGCGGCGGTCGCGCATGAAGCCGAGCTGGCGCTCGAGCTTCTCCGGCATCCAGTAATCGTCGGAGTCGAGGTAGGCGATGAAGCGGCCGCGCGCGTTCTCGAGGGCTCTGTTGCGGGCCTTGGCAGCGCCGCCGTTCTCGGGCTGTCGAAAAACGCGGAAGCGAGGGTCGCGGTCGGCGTAGGCGTCGGCCATCGCCGCGGAGCCGTCCGCGGAGCAGTCGTCCACGAGGATGGCCTCCCAGTCAGGCACCGTCTGCGCGACGAGCGAGTCCAAGGCCTCGGGAAGATACTTCTCGCAGTTGTAGAGCGGGATGATCACGCTCACCAAGGGCTTTGCATCCATGGTCATCGCCCAGTCCTCCTTTTTCCAAACATGGCACCGAAAGTGCCTGTAAAACATTTCCAGTCCATTCCGAAGCAACGGTTCCGCACGTAATGGAGCTCGATCTTCTGGCGCAGGCCACTCTCAAAGGTCGCGCCGTTGCGCTCAGTGGCCTGCCATAGGCCCGTGATGCCCGGGGCAACGCTCAACAGCTCTTCCTTCTCCTCGTCGGAGAAGTGCTGTTCCAGCTCATCACGTGTGATGGGACGTGGTCCGATAACGGACAAATCGCCCTTGAGCACGTTGAGGAACTGCGGCACCTCGTCGATGGAGCACTTACGGATGAACCTGCCCACCCTGGTGATGCGCGGGTCATCGTCGACCTTGCGCTCAACTTCCCACTGGTGCAGCTGCTCGGGACTAAGGTACTTGTGTACGTCGCTGGCGTCTGCCACCATGCTGCGGAGCTTAAGCACGCGGATCACCCGGCCTCCCCTGCCCACGCGCTCCTGCGTGTAGACCGGGCAGCCCGGCGACTCCGCGCAGATCGCGGCGCAGACGCAGGCCATGGGAATCGCCAGCACCACGGTGCACCCGGCGCTGAAGGCTATGTCGAACGCTCTCTTGCATATGCGGTAGAAGAGGGTCCCCGTCGGTTTCCTAGGCACGGGCTAGCACCCCACCAAGGAAATAGTCGTGGGAAATGCCTCTAGCAGGCACCCCCACGGGCGTATTACTTTCTGTTACTTCTTTAGCAGCCACAATAAAACTTACGTTCCTGTCCCCAGGAACCCCCCCATCCACGGATTCAAAAACCAAATAAATTGCCAGTGCAACGTCTCCCCTACGTTTTGCTGGGGACGTCCAGCGCAAGCAGCTCCCTAAATGCGGAGTCGCCTTCGCCAAAGTCGACCAGGCACCAGCGCTTATGACGGTCGATCTTTTTAACGCGCGCCTCTTGCCCCACAAGTGGGCCCTGCTCTATGTGCAGCACGCCGTCTTCTATGCGCGCAACGCTGTTACGCACCACGCCGTCTTCGTCCAGCACGCTGCGGTACCAGTCCTGCGCATCGTCCGGCATGGGCGCATAGGCCCGCTCCCTGCTGCCGGCAATGCGGCAGCCAAAGCTCAACTGGGCCAAAGCCCTATCGAGCAGGGCGGCATCGCGCGTGGCGACGAAGAAGTATTCCTTGTACATAGGTTTGGTTTGGAGCGACCAAGCGCCGTCCCGCTTAAACCAGAACTCCTTTTGCATTACAAAAGCGTCCTGCATCAGCTCGTGCGGGATAATGCGGCGGACCTTTTCGCAGGTCTCGCGCTCTTTACCGTTGGGGGTGTGGACCAGATACCAGCGGACGCGGCCATGCTGGCTGTTGGTAGTAGCGCCACTAAAGGCACCGGGCAGCTGCTCTTGGCGCCGCATTGTCTGTTCCATCTCTCGCCCCCTTTTCTTGCTCCGCGACGCACGCGGATGCAGAGACGTTAAGAACAGGCTTCTCGCTCGCAGCTAGGCGCAGTCGCAAAAGTACAGGTTTTTGTATCTTTCGACGAAGCTCATTATACGAGCAAACTGCTCGCGTTTTCCCAGATTGCACAAAATGCGCCGCGAATAGGCGCATCTCCATACGCCTCTACAAAAACCTGTACCTTTTTGCACAACAAAAAAGCCGCTCTAACCAGCGGCTTTTCTTCTATAGACAACAAAAAAGGCGACCGCCCGCGAGGACGATCGCCTTTGTTAATTCTTGTGTTGTTTGTGCTAGGCGCGAGTCTTAATCTCCTCGAGCACCTTGGCCACAAACTCGTCAACGCTCATCTGAACGGTCTCGTTGGAGCGATCGCGGACGGAGATGTTGCCGGCCTCGACCTCCTTCTCGCCCAGGATGAGCATGTAGGGCACGCGGTCAATGGAGCGGGCCTCGCGGATCTTGTAGCCAATCTTCTCATCGCGGTCGTCGCAGACCACGCGAATGCCGGCCTCCTCCAGCTTGGCGCACACCTCGTGGGCGTAGTCGCGGCTCTTCTCAGAGACGGGAAGCGCCTTGACCTGCACGGGAGCCAACCAGGTGGGGAACTTACCCGCAAAGTGCTCAATCAGAATACCGATGAAGCGCTCGATGGAGCCAAAGCACACGCGATGCAGCATGATGGGGCGCTTCTTGGTGCCGTCGGCGTCCACGTACTCCAGATCAAAGTTGAGCGGCATCTGGAAGTCGAGCTGGACGGTGCCGCACTGCCAGGTACGGCCGAGCGAGTCCTCCAGGTGGAAGTCGATCTTGGGGCCGTAGAAGGCGCCGTCGCCCTCGTTGACCTCGTAGTCCATGTGCAGCTGCTCCAGAGCGGTGCGCAGACCCTCCTCGGCGCGAGCCCAATCCTCGTCCGAACCCATGGAGTCCTCGGGGCGGGTGGAAAGCTCAACGTGATACTTAAAACCAAACTTCTGGTACACGGAATCGATGAGGTTGACCACACCCACAATCTCGTCGGTCAGCTGGTCGGGACGCACAAACAGGTGGGCATCGTCCTGGTTAAAGCAGCGCACGCGGAACAGGCCGTGCAGGGCGCCGCGCAGCTCGTGGCGGTGCACCAGGCCAATCTCGCCGGCGCGAATGGGCAGCTCGCGATAGGAGTGCGGCTTGGAAGCGTACACCAGCACGCCGCCCGGGCAGTTCATGGGCTTAATGCAGTACTCTTCGTCGTCGATGACGGTAGAGTACATGTTGTCCTTGTAGTGGTCCCAGTGGCCCGAGGTCTTCCACAGCTGCTTGTTCATGATGAGCGGCGTGGAGATCTCCACGTAGCCGGCCTTGTGGTGGATCTCGCGCCAGTAGTCCAGCAGCGTGTTCTTAAGGATCATGCCGTTGGGCAGGAAGAACGGGAAGCCGGGGGCCTCGTCGCGCATCATAAAGAGGTCCATCTCGCGGCCGATCTTGCGGTGGTCGCGCTTCTTGGCCTCCTCCAGCATGTGCATGTGCTCGTCGAGCTCTTCCTTGGTGGCAAAGGCGACGCCGTTGATGCGGGTGAGCATCTTGTTGTCCTTGTCGCCCTTCCAGTAGGCGCCCGAGACGCCGGTGAGCTTAAAGGCCTTCAGCGCCTTGGTGTAGCAGATGTGGGGGCCGACGCACATGTCGATGTAGTCGCCCTGCTGGTAGAAGGTGATGCGGGCGTCGTCGTCCAGGTCGCCGATGTGCTCGACCTTGTACTTCTCGCCGCGCTCCTCCATAAGGGCGATGGCCTCGGCGCGGGGCTTCTCGTACACGGAGAACTTGAGGTTCTCCTTGACGATCTTCTTCATCTCGGCCTCGATCGCGGGGAAGTCGTCCTCGCTGATCTTGACGCCCTCGGGCAGGTCGACGTCGTAGTAAAAACCGTTGTCGGTCGCGGGGCCGTAGGCAAAGTCGGCCTCGGGATAGAGGCGCTTGATGGCCTGCGCCATGATGTGCGCGGCTGAGTGGCGGATGACGTGCGTGACCTCGTCCTGCGGGAGCTCGGCCACCGAACCGTCATTGTAGAGTGCCTTCATGGGTATGTTTTCTCCTCTCGGATGCCTGATGCAAGTGCGTGCGATGCGCTCGGCGTTTTTGACTTGCATCATTATAGGCAGGTTGCCTTGGTATACAAGCGCCCGCCGCACCTTAATGGCACGGCGGGCGATTTTCTACGCATGCTTCATCGTGTGGGGGCAGGGTGGGCGTGCGGCGCGGGGCGTTTGCGCGGGATGCCC
>CALFGH010000028.1 GCA_937958315.1 uncultured Collinsella sp.
GCCGCGTCCTCGCCGCTCACAATGTAGACCGTCGGGCGCGGACGGCGCGCAAACTGGGCGGCCGCCATAAGCGTACGGCCCGACTGCGACACTGCCAGCGTCACGTCCTCGCCGGCATCGAGCCCGGCCTCGACGGTCTGCAAGGCCTCGGCAGTGTAGAGCTGCGCGGCTATACGGTGAATGAGCATGCTGTTCCTCCGGCATTGCAACGCCAAAAGCCCGCCGGGGCAAGCTCGGCGGGTCGTACGTCAAATACATTGTCTGTCATGGTAACGCATGGAGAGGACTCCGGCTCAAGGGCAAACCCAGCCCCGCAAAAAACGCCAGACGAAAATGCGTTCCGCCCTACCCCGCTACGCGCACGCTGGGACACAAATCCGCCAGCGGGCACTCGTCGCACTTGGGTTTGCGGGCGTCGCAGATCTCGCGGCCAAAGGTAATCCACTGGTGGTTGACCGATTCCCAATACTCGTGCGGCAAAATCTTGAGCAGGTCTTGCTCGGTCTTGAGCGGCTCCTTGGCATGCGTCTTGGGACTCAGCATCAGGCGGTGCGCGATGCGGTTGACGTGCGTATCGACCGCGATGCCCTCGACAATGCCAAATCCCACGTTGAGCACGATGTTCGCCGTCTTGCGACCCACGCCCGGCAGTTTGACGAGCTCCTTCATGTCGGCCGGCACCTCGCCGCCATAATCGGCAACGATCATCTGCGCGGCCTCCACAGCGTGCTTGGCCTTACTCTTATAAAAGCCGAGTGACTTAATGGTGTCGGCCACATCGGCCACGCTCGCCCCCGCCATGGCCTCGGGCGTGGGCCACTGGGCAAACAGCTTCGGCGTCACCTTGTTGACCTGCGCGTCGGTCGTCTGCGCCGAGAGCAGCACCGCGATGAGCAGCCTAAAGGGATTCTCGTGGTCCAAAAAGCACTCGACCGGGCCATAGCGACGGTTGAGGCGCTCGCACACCTCAACGGCGCGCTCGCGTTTGGCGGCATTGGTCTCGCGTGGCATAACGACTCCTCGGCTCAGCGGCATAACAAACTTATGGGCACGATTGTCCCACGTATGGGGTCTTTACGCCTCCAAAAATGCGCCGGTCTGGCGGCCCCACAGGCTTGCGTACTCGCCGCCCGCCTCGACAAGCTGCGCATGCGTACCGTCCTCGACAATCTCGCCGTCCGCCAGTACCACGATGCGGTCGAGCGCCGCCACGGTGGACAGGCGATGCGCCACCACTATGGAGGTGCGGCCGCGCATCAGGTTCTCGAGCGCCTCCTGCACCA
>CALFGH010000029.1 GCA_937958315.1 uncultured Collinsella sp.
GCTCCAAGGTGGAACTCGGCCGCGGCCAGGGCGCCCTTGCCGATCCCCAGACTTACCAGACCGCCGAACCCGACATCTTTGTGGGTGGTGACGTCTACACTGGCCCCAGCTTTGCCATCGATGCCATCGCCGCCGGTCACGAGGCCGCTGTGTCCATCCATCGCTTTGTGCAGCCGGGCTCCACGCTCGCCATCGGCCGCAACCAGCGCCACTACACCGCGCTCGACCGCGACGATGTCGTGATCGAGAGCTACGACAACGCGAGCCGCGAGGTGGCGCATGTCGACCGCGACCGCGAGAAGGCTGCACCCTTTAGCGAGTACGTCGAGACCTTTACCGAGGAGCAGGTGCGCGCCGAGACCGCCCGCTGCCTGGGCTGCGGTGCCTCGATCGTCGATCCCAACAAGTGCATCGGCTGCGGCCTGTGCACCACCAAGTGCGCGTTCGACGCCATCCATCTGGATCGCGACCGCCCCGAGTGCTCAACGATGGTCAAATACGAGCAAAAGCTCCCAAGCCTCGGCAAGTATGCGCTTAAGCGTGCTATCAAGATCAAATTTGGTCGCAAGTAAGTAGCCATAACGGGAACGGCGGAAGGAATTAAAAGTGCACGAGCTCGGAATCGTCTATCACATCATTCGCGATGTCGAGAACGTGGCGCGCGCCAATGGCGTGAGTCGCGTTTCGAGCGTCACGCTGCTGTTGGGCGAGGTCTCGGGCGTCGTTCCCGACTTGCTGCTCGACGCTTGGCGCTGGGCGGCAGATAAAAAGCCCATCACGCAGGGCGCGGAGCTTATTGTGGAGCCCGTCGAGGCCGTGACGCATTGCGAGGCATGCGGTCGCGACTACGCGACGGTCGAGCACGGCAAGACCTGCCCCCATTGCGGTAGCGGCGAAACATACCTGCTGCAGGGCCAGGAGGTCATGATCAAGCAGATCGAGACCCCCGACGAGGAACCGGCAGACGCTGCCCCCGACGGCCCTTCCGACGTCCTCGACGCCGTCGATGCCGCTCACCCCCTCCACATCGTCTAGGATTCCCTATAAGTTGCGGTGAAATAGTTCCTAAATCCAGCCTTCTGGTTCTTAAGCAAGAACTATTCCCCCGCAACTTTTTTGAGTGGTTTCGTAGATCATAAGTCGCGCAAATAGTCAAGTCATACCTGTTTGAACAATGTAGCGGCAGTACAAGCGCATTCGCGCTTGCCTAAAATCGATATTAATGAACAGTCTGCTTGTATCTGTAAAATGCGTGGCTTGATGAGCGACGCCTTGGCGGGTAATGAGTCAAAAAGCAGTAACGTAATCAACTTGTAACAAACTTAGACGTTTAAACAAATAATGCAACCTTTTACGAATTTAGCTATAATTCCACAAACCAAACAGGTATACTCCTTTCATGTCGTGTAGGAATTACGTAGACAAAAAGGAGGTTATGTGATGGTAAGTATTGTTCTTGCTAGCCACGGGGACTTGGCAGCTGGAATCAAGCAGACGGGCTCGATGGTCTTTGGCGATCAGCCGTCTGTGGCCGTGGTCTCGCTCGAGCCGAGCATGGGCCCCGACGACTTCCGTGCTAAGGTCGAGGAAGCAATCGCTTCCTTCGAGGACCAGGAGCAGGTGCTCTTCCTCGTTGATCTGTGGGGCGGCACGCCGTTCAACCAGATTAGCGGGCTCATCGAGGGCCATGATTCCTGGGCTATCGTCACCGGTGTCAACCTGCCTATGCTCATCGAGGCATATTCGCAGCGCTTTGATGCAAAGAACACTGCACATGCGATCGCAAAACATCTCGTGACTGAGGCTAAGGCTGGCGTGCGCGTCAAGCCCGAGTCTCTGGAGCCCGAGGAGAAGAAGCCGGCTACGGCCGCCGCTGCTCCTGCAGGCGCCATCCCTCCGGGAACGGTCATCGGCGACGGGCACATCAAGATTGCCCACGTCCGTATCGACACCCGTCTGCTGCATGGTCAGGTGGCCACCACGTGGACCAAGCAGATCAACCCCAACCGCATCATCGTGGTTTCCGACGGCGTTGCTCACGACGAGCTCCGCAAGACCATGATCGAGCAGGCTGCCCCTCCGGGAGTCCATGCCAACGTCGTGCCTATCAAGAAGATGGCCGAGGTCGTCAAGGACACGCGTTTTGGTGACACCAAGGCCATGCTGCTCTTCGAGAACCCGCAGGATCTGCTCAAGGCCATCGAGGCCGGCGTCGACATCAAGGAAGTCAACATCGGTTCCATGGCTCACTCCAAGGGCAAGGTCGTCGTCACCAACGCCGTCGCTATGGGCGATGACGACGTTAAGACCCTCGAGGCCCTCAAGGCCAAGGGCGTCAAGTTCGAGGTCCGCAAGGTTCCTTCGGATGCCTCCGAGGATCTCGACGCCATGTTGAAGAAAGCTAAGGCCGAACTGGCCGCTCAAGCATAGTAAAGGAGGGTCCGATACATGTCTGCAATCACTATTCTGCTTGTTGCGATTGTCGCGTTGCTTGCCGGTATGGAAGGCATTCTGGATGAGTTCCAGTTCCATCAGCCGCTCGTGGCATGCACGCTTATCGGTCTCGTAACCGGTCACCTTCAGGAGGGCATCCTCCTGGGCGGTTCGCTCCAGATGATGGCCCTTGGCTGGGCTAACGTCGGCGCCGCCGTCGCGCCTGACGCCGCTCTGGCCTCGGTCGCTTCTTCGATCATCATGGTGCTCGCCCTCAACGGCGGCGCCACTGATTCGGCCAAGGCCGTTACCGCGGCCATCGCCGTCGCCGTCCCGCTGTCGGTCGCTGGTCTGTTCCTGACCATGATCTGCCGTACCATTGCTACCGCTATCGCTCACGCCATGGACGGTTGCGCCGAGAAGGGCGACTTCTCCGGCATCGAGCGCTGGCAGTACGCTGCCATCCTCATGCAGGGCCTTCGTATCGCCATCCCGGCAGTACTTCTGTGCGTTATCCCGGCCGAGGCTGTTACCAACGCGCTTAACGCTATGCCCGACTGGCTGTCCGGCGGCATGGCCGTCGGCGGCGGCATGGTCGCTTCCGTCGGTTACGCCATGGTCATCAACATGATGGCCACCAAGGAGACCTGGCCGTTCTTCATCCTCGGCTTTGTCCTTGCTGCCATCCCTCAGCTCACGCTGATCGCCCTTGGCCTCATCGGCATCTCCCTTGCCCTCATCTACCTTGGCCTTAAGGATCTGGCCAAGCAGGGTGGCGGCACGGGCGGTGGCTCCGGCGACCCGCTCGGCGACATTCTGAACGATTACGAGTAGGAGGGGAGTGATACATATGGCAGAGAACAAGATTCAGCTCACCAAGGCTGACCGTAAGAAGGTTTGCTTCCGTCATCAGTTCCTTCAGGGCTCGTGGAACTACGAGCGTATGCAGAACGGCGGCTGGTGCTTCGCAATGATCCCTGCGATCAAGAAGCTCTACACCAGCAAGGATGACCAGATTGCCGCGCTTAAGCGCCACCTGGAGTTCTATAACACCCACCCCTATGTTTCCGCCCCCGTCATTGGCGTTACCCTCGCCCTCGAGGAGGAGCGCGCCAACGGTGCTCCGATCGATGACGTCGCCATCCAGGGCGTCAAGGTCGGTATGATGGGTCCGCTCGCCGGCGTCGGTGACCCCGTCTTCTGGTTCACCCTTCGCCCGATTCTGGGCGCTCTGGGCGCTTCCCTGGCCATGTCCGGCAGCATCGTCGGTCCGCTGCTGTTCTTCTTCGCGTGGAACATCATCCGTTACGCTTTCCTGTGGTACACGCAGGAGTTTGGCTACAAGGTCGGCTCCTCTATCGCCAAGGACCTCTCCGGCGGTCTGATGGGCAAGGTCACCGAGGGCGCTTCCATCCTGGGTATGTTCATCATCGGCGCCCTGGTCGAGCGCTGGGTGTCCATTTCCTTCACCCCGATCGTCTCCACGGTCAAGCAGTCTGCTGGCGCCTTTATCGACTGGGCTAGCCTGCCTTCCGGTTCCGAGGGTATCAAGGAAGCGCTGACGATGTACAACTCCGTCGGTGCTACCGCCCTTGATCAGATGAAGGTCACCACGCTCCAGGGTAATCTCGATCAGCTCATCCCCGGCCTTGCCGCCGTGTGCCTGACCCTGCTGGTCTGCAAGCTCCTCAAGAAGAAGGTTAGCCCGATCGTCATCATCCTGGCTCTCTTCGCCGTCGGCATCATCGGTCGCTTCTGCGGCTTCATGTAAGCACGCTTCGGCTTAAGACCGAGAGTTGCTAGGTAAGGGCTTTTGAGCCATTGAAACGGACCGCACCCGGTGGGTACACTGGATGCGGTCCGATTGTTTTAATTGGAGGGCGAGGCGCGTATGGCGCAATCTCAGAACAGCACGGTCGATCTGGCAACGCCGGCAACCTGCCTGATGGGGCTTACCAGCCACGGTAACGTGATGGTGGGCAATAAGGCGTTCGAGTACTATAACGAGCGCAATCCCGAGGATTATATTCAAATCCCGTGGGACGAGGTCGACTATATTGCCGCCGAGGTTTTGCGCGGCACCAAGAAGATCACGCGTTTTGCCATCTTTACCAAGGATAACGGCCACTTTACGTTTACGACGCGCGATGACAAAGAGACGCTTCGTGCGGTCCGTAAGTACGTCGATGAGGATAAGCTCGTGCGTTCGCCCGATTTTATCGACGTAACGACCAAGGGCGCCAAGAGCATCCCCGCTGCCATCAAGAGCCTTTTCCACAGAGACAGCTAATCGTTGGCGATAGATGGCGGAAAATGCATCCCGGAATTTGTTCTCATTCCGGGATGCATTTTCCTTTTGAGGGCCAGTTGGGAAAGCTTGTCCCATTATTTCGCGTTATTCCGGGTTATTCTTTCCGATATTGAGGATTGCCCTCGGAAACTATTCGCTATAGAGCCTTCTCGATGAGTGGCCATGCGCTACATGGCAAAGGGGTAAATCTGCTACACTAGTACAACATGCCTCCGTAGCTCAGGGGATAGAGCACCGCTCTCCTAAAGCGGGTGTCGACGGTTCGAATCCGCCCGGGGGCACCAGGAAAATCGCAGGTCAGGAGTTATTTTTGCTTCTGACCTGTTCTGGTTTTGGGACTAAGAACCGCTTTCGTTTGTAAATCTGGTAAGTAAATTATTTAACTTACCGAGTTTTCCACTGAAAACAGGAAATCACCATTTTGGGGATAAAAAGTTTTCAACAGCCGTTAGTCGGTTCCATTTTGGTGAAGCGCTTCCTCAATTTGGGTAAAAAATTTCACCATTTTGATAATTCGGCTGCTTTGAGTTTTTGATAAAAATGCCTGTTCAGAAGCTTGCGCTATACCCATTTTGGTGAAACCAATTAATAGAGAAATATACTATAAAGATATAGGGACGGCGATGCCGTCCTCTTTGCTCGCGAAGCTCGCTGCGCGGCCACGTACCGTGTCCTTGCCGCCGGCTGTGCCGTCGATTGATTCGCTCACTGCGTTCGCTGATTGATTGATGGACTAATCCGTTTTCTCAGTCACACCAGTCATGAGTGCAGCGATTGTCATGTCGAATCCGTTAGCAATTTTACAGAGGTTAGAAAGACTGACATTTCTTCGTCCGACCTCTATCGAGGCGTAGTAAGACCTGTCCATGCCGATGCGATTCGCAAATTGTACTTGAGAGTAACCAGACTTTGATCTTAATTCTTTGCAGCGTAGACCAAAGGATCGTTGTAGCGGCGAGATATCCATGACAAAAAGAGTCATGGATTGTTGTATAAAAGCCAACGGACTATATACAACAATCCCAGTTAAGGCGCATAATTATCTCTATTGGAAAGCACTCTGATGCCCAGTCGGATAGGGCACGGAAAAGGAATGGAACAGCACAATGACTCAGGGAAAGCATTTCGCCGCCGGTGGCGATCACTTCGCCGCACTGCCAAGCAAAAAGATTCACGCCCCGAAGGGGATCGCGCGTCTGACCGTCACCGCGGCGACCATGGCCGCCATGGCCGGATCGAGCCTCATCTCACCGTTCACGGCATTCGCCCAGACCGGTGACGGGGGCACGCAGCACCCCGCCGTGATGTCGCCGATCGCC
>CALFGH010000030.1 GCA_937958315.1 uncultured Collinsella sp.
AACTTGTCCTGCAGGTAGCTGCAGTAGTAGCGGGCGTCAAAGTCCATGCCGCAGGCGCCCTTGATGAGCTCCGGCGCGTCTTTGGCGCGGCCCCACTGCCAAATGTGCTCGCCCAGCCAGGCGCGAACGGGCGCCAAATCGCCGCTCGCACAGGCGCCATTGAGGTCGACGCCGTCGCGGCACATGGCCGGCACAAACATGGCGTCGTAGGCGCTACCCAGCGCATAGGTGGGGAAGTAGCCAAACGAGCCGCCGCTCCAGTGCGTATCCTGCAGGCAGCCGTGCGTGTCGTCGGGAACGGGAATGCCCAGGTACTCGTTCATAAAGCGATTCCAAAGCGCGGGGATATCCTTGGCCGTGGCCTCGCCGGCAAACAGCATGCGCTCAATCTGGTAACGCACCATAATATGCAGCGGATAGGTGAGCTCGTCCGCCTCGGTGCGGATCAACGACGGCTGCGCGATGTTCACGGCGCGGTAGAGCGCGTCCTCGTCCACGTTGCCGTAGACCTCGGGCGCGTGGCGGCGCAGCACCTCGAGCAGCGGTCCCATAAAGGCGCGGCTGCGACCCACGGTGTTCTCAAAGAAGCGGCTCTGGCTCTCGTGGATGCCCATGGAGGTGCCGCCCTCCAGGCAGGTGCGAGCATAGGCGGGGTTCACGCCCAGCTCATACATGGTGTGACCGGCCTCGTGGATGATGCTGTAGACGTTGGAGATGCAGTCGTCCTCATAGATGTGCGTCGCGATGCGCGCGTCGCCCACGGCAAAGCCCTCGCTAAACGGGTGCTCGGTAAAGGCAAGCGTGGTGTCGTTCAGGTCCAGGCCGACGAGCTTCATAAGGTCGAAGCTCATGGCGCGCTGGGCGGCCTCGGGCACACGGGCGTGCAAAAAGTCGGCAGCGGGCTGCTGGCTGCGCTCGCCGATGGCGTGCACGAGCGGCACGACCGTCGCCTTGACCTCATCGCAAAACGCATCGAAGCTCTTGGCGGAAAGGCCGCGCTCGTACTGGTCAAGCCAAACATCGTATGGGTCGCGCTTGGGGTCCATGAGCTCGGCCTGATGCTTAAGCTGGCCGACGATTCTCTCCACATACGGCTCAAAGCTCGCCCAGTCATTGGCCGTCTTGGCCTTGTGCCACACGGCGTCGGCCTCGCAGGTGAGCCTGGTCCAGGCCTCGGCCTCCTCGGTGGGAATGACGCTCGCTTCGCGCTGGTCGCGGCCGAGTACGCGGATCTCGTCGAGCAGCTGCGGGTCGTCGATCTTGCCGCCGGCGACGGTTTCGCGTGCCAGCGAGCGCACAAGTTCGACAGACTTTTCGCTGGTCAGGAGCTTATGATGCTCGCCGGCAAGGGTGCCCATGGCGTCGGAGCGCGCTGCGGCGCCATGGGCGGGGGCAATGGTCGCGCCGTCAAACTCGGCAATCTTGAGCAGGTACTCGCGGGTCCACAGCTTGCCCTCGAGCTTGCGGAATTTTTTGACGGCCTTATCGACCTTCATGCCTTTGGGCGTCTTGCCCGCTGCGGGCTCGGCCTTCTTATCGTGCTTCTTTCCCATACCATATCCTTGATCTCGCAGGTCGCCCGTCGCACGCGGCGGCGCGGCCAGTTTGCACAGCTACCTGCCTTGTACCCAGCACGAACAAAACGGAACGCGGCGATACACCCAAACAATGTGGTATCCTGTAGCCCAATGCGTTGACGGAGAGGGTTTTGCCCGCCGCGTTGCCGGCAAGAGAGGGAAGGTCATGGGCTGCAAGCCTTCCTGCGGTGACAAGGGCCAAGCGTTCACTCCCGAGCAGCGACCTCAACGGGCGCGCGGCCAGCGGCGGCGATGTCCCCAGTAGGGAAGCCGTGAGCCTCGCGACAAGGGGCAAAGAGTGGGCGCGGCGGGCCAGACATCCGTCGGGTCAAACAAGGTGGTACCGCGGAATTCAACCGTCCTTGGGCAATGCACATGCCCGAGGACGGTTTTTTGTTACCGAACCGGGCCGCGTTTTCGCAACGCCAAGCGGCATTGGTCGCCCTGGCAAGCGAATGCGCGAGAGACGAAAGGGAAGACATGAGTCTGATTGATGATCTGGTCAAACTCGAGGAAGAGGCCAAGGAGCTCGTCGCAGGCGCCGACGACGCCGCCAAGCTCGAGGCTGCGCGCGTTGAGCTGCTCGGTCGCAAGGGTCGCATCACCGGCCTGATGCGCATGATGGGCAAGCTCGCCCCCGAGGATCGTCCCGTGATGGGCAAGCGCGCCAACGAGATGCGCCAGCTGATCGAGGGCATGTTCGACGAGCGCACCACCGAGATGAAGGCCGCCGCCCTCAAGCACGCACTCGAGCACGAGGCCGTCGACATCACGCTGCCGGGCATCCGTCCGCAGATCGGTCACCAGCACCTGATCAAGCAGATCATCGAGGAGGCCGAGGACATCTTCTGCGGCATTGGCTACACCGTCGAGTCCGGCCCCATGGTCGACACCTCCTACTACAACTTCACCGCGCTCAACGCCCCCATGGATCACCCGAGCCGCTCGGCCCGCGATACCTTCTACGTGGTCGACAACAACCCCGGCAGCGTCGCGCACCCCGAGGCTCACGCCCACGGTGAGTCCGACGTGCTGCTGCGCACCCAGACCTCGGGCGTGCAGATCCACACCATGGAGTCGCAGAAGCCGCCCATCTACATGATCTGCCCGGGCACCGTCTACCGTCCCGACACGGCCGACGCCTGCCACCTGCCGCAGTTCAACCAGATCGAGGGCCTGGTCGTCGACGAGGGCATCACCTTTGGCGATCTTAAGGGCACGCTCGACTACTTTGTTAAGTGCATGTTTGGCGAGGACCGCAAGACGCGTTATCGCCCGCACTTCTTCCCCTTCACCGAGCCGAGCTGCGAGGTGGACGTGAGCTGCCACGTCTGCGGCGGCAAGGGCTGCAACTTCTGCAAGCACAGCGGCTGGATCGAGATCTTGGGCTGCGGCATGGTCGACCCCAACGTCCTGATCAACTGCGGCATCGATCCCGAGAAGTACACCGGCTTCGCCTTTGGCATTGGCGCCGAGCGCGTCGCGGCCCTGCGCTACGACCTGCCCGACCTGCGTACGCTCATGACGGGCGACATGCGCTTCCTGAACCAATTTTAGGCTTGCCCAGGCACCCCATCTTGGCGTTCAAACCGTCGCTTGCGTACCTTTAGTACGCGTCGCTCCTCTTTCACGCCAACCTGGGGCACCTGGACAACCCTAAGGCGAACGTCTTCATTTGATATTCCTCCCTATGCGGAGATTAAGAACTAGGAGAGCTATATGCGCGTTTCTTACGACTGGCTCAAGACCATGATCGATATTCCGGAGGATCCCAAGACCCTTTCGGACGAATATATCCGTACCGGCACCGAGGTCGAGGCGATCGACACCGTGGGCGAGTCCTTCGACCACGTGGTGACTGCCAAGGTGCTCACCAAGACCCCGCACCCCGATAGCGACCACATGTATGTGTGCTCGGTCGACGTGGGCGACAAGAACCTCGACGCCGACGGCAACCCCGCCCCGCTGCAGATCGTCTGCGGCGCGCAGAACTTTGAGGCCGGCGACCACATCGTCACGGCCATGATCGGTGCTGTGCTTCCCGGCGACGTTAAGATCAAGAAGAGCAAGCTTCGCGGCGTCGTGTCCATGGGCATGAACTGCTCTGCGCGCGAGCTCGGCCTGGGCGGCGATCACTCCGGCATCATGATCCTGCCCGAGGATACGCCCTGCGGCATGCCGTTTGCCGAGTACGTGGGCTCGAGCGATACCGTGCTCGACTGCGAGATCACGCCCAACCGTCCCGACTGCCTGTCCATGATTGGCATGGCCCGCGAGACCGGTGCCATCTTCGACCGCGATTTCCATGTTGAGCTGCCCGCCATCAAGGCGGAGACTGGCCGCGCGACCGACGACGAGCTTTCGGTCGAGATTGCCGACGAGGGCCTGTGCGACCGCTATGTCGCCCGCATCGTGCGCAACGTGAAGGTCGGTCCCTCGCCCGACTGGATGGTCAAGCGCCTCAACGCCCTGGGCGTGCGTCCGCACAACAACATCGTCGACATCACCAACTATGTGATGATGCTCACCGGTCAGCCGCTGCATGCCTTTGACCTGGATACCTTTGCCGAACGCGATGGCCATCGCCGCGTGGTGGTTCGCGCCGCCCAACAGGACGAGAAGTTCACGACCCTCGACGGCGAGGAGCGCACGCTCGACGCCGGCATGGGCCTCATCACCGACGGCGAGCGTCCCGTGGCGCTGGCCGGCGTTATGGGCGGCATGGATTCCGAGATCGAGGATGACACCGTCGACGTGATGGTCGAGAGTGCCTGCTTCAACGCCGGTCGCACCTCGCACACCAGCCGCGATCTGTCGCTGATCTCCGACGCCTCCATCCGTTTTGAGCGCCAGGTCGATGAGACCGGCTGCGTGGATGTCGCCAACGTTACCTGCGCGCTGATCGAGGAGATCGCCGGCGGCGAGGTCGCTCCCGGCTACGTCGACGTGTTCCCCGCGCCCAAGACCATCGACAGCATCAAGCTGCGCCTGGCCCGCGTGCATGCCATCTGCGGCGCCGACATCGAGCCCGACTTTATCGAGCGTTCGCTCACCCGCCTGGGCTGCACCGTCGAGCGCGACGGCGAGGACTTTATGGTCACTCCGCCGAGCTTCCGCCCCGACCTGCCGCGTGAGATCGACCTGATCGAGGAGGTTCT
>CALFGH010000031.1 GCA_937958315.1 uncultured Collinsella sp.
TCGCCTTGATCTGTACGAGAACGCCCTGCACCAGCTGCAGGGTGCCGGCCTCACCTACCCCTGTTTTTGCACGCGCGCCGAACTCCACGCCGCAAGCGCGCCGCACGCCAGCGACGGCACGCCCATCTCCCGTGGCGCCTGCCGAGGGCTTTCGGCCGAAGATGTCGCCCGCCGCAGTGCCCTGCGCGCCCCGGCCACACGCCTTCGCGTGCCCACCGTCGACGACCTCGCAGACGATGTGGTCGAATTTGTGGACCGCACGTATGGTGCCCAATGCGAGGCGCTCGCCACCGAATGCGGCGACTTTTTAGTGCGCCGCAGCGACGGCGTGTTTGCCTATCAGCTGGCCGTGGTGGTCGACGACGCCGACATGGGTATTACCGAGATCGTACGCGGATGTGACCTGCTTGGCTCCACGCCACGCCAAATCTATCTGCAGCATTTGCTGGGACTGCCTACACCGCACTACGCGCACATTCCGCTGCTCATGTCGCCGGACGGCCGCCGCCTTTCCAAGCGCGACCGCGATCTGGACCTGGGAGAACTACGCGCCCGCTTTGGCACGCCCGAGGCACTATTGGGCTGGCTCGCTGGGCAAACGGGCATCGCACCGGACACCACACCGCGCTCTGCCGAGCAGCTGGCCGAGCACTTTAGCTGGGATGTCATCCGCAAGCACCGCGAGAACATCACTGTAACGGTCGAGTAGCCAAATACGCCCCGCCCCCTCGTCCCCCCCCCTCAACGAGGACATAATTCTGCGTCTTGTTATGTACGGAATAATTCCGTACAATTATCTAAAGGAGGTTTTTGCCATGCCAACGATTGAGAAACAACGCCGTATGGATCTGAGGCTAACCGAACGTCAACGCCTTACTTACGAGCGCGCCGCGGCCTTGCGCGGGCAAACTCTCACCCAATGGGCCACAGCTCACCTTGACGAGAGCTCCGCACGTGATATCGCCGAAGCGTCAACAACCTATCTTTCTCCTGATGGTTTCGATGCATTTTGCGAAATGCTCGATTCCCCCATGCCCCAAGCCGCAAAAGCACTGCTTGACCGTAAGGCAGTTTGGGAATGAGCACATTTACCAAGCCCGTTCAACTCCCCGTTGGCCAAGGCATCGAGGCCTTCCACTGCGGAAATACTCTTGTAGACGGATGGGCTAAGAACAGATCAGCCTCGGCGCGAAGAAGAGGATCGGCGGTTATATACGCATCGTATTGCGACGGCGCAGTCGCTGGGTTTTATACGTTGTGCACGCACTCCGTGGCTCGCGAAAATGTTGATGGAGGATGGTTCGTGCGAAACTCCCCCTCCCAAGTTCCCACAGTGCTGCTTGGAATGATGGGGGTCGACGAGAAGTTCAAGGGGCTCGGTCTTGGGGCATCACTGCTTAAAGATGCCATCGAGAACGCCTTGAAAATCTCTGCCCTGGCAGGAGCGCGAGCTTTGGTTGTCGATCCAGTAGATGATGAGGCGGCAGCATTCTATGCTCATTTTGGCTTCGCCACCCTACCCGGCACCAACCGAATGGCACTGAAACTCTAGATTGTCGGGCGGCATCTCCTCCAGTTCCCAGTATGCCTTAAGTTACCCTACAGATAATGATTACTACTGAAATGTAGGGTAACTACCCAAGGCATCGTATGAAGCGCTCGCTATGCCCTCCCCTACGCAACATCCCAGAGCTGGAGTTCGTCACCCAGGCGAACGATGCAGTCGTAGAGCACGGTATGGCGCTCGGCCGGGTTGGCATCCCGATGAAAATGCCCGTAATACCAGCGCTTGTAATCCAAGTGGTCTTCCAGCTCATCAAAAAATGCCGTAAGCCGATCAACGGCGGGGTAATTCCAGCCGGGTGCCGGATAAAGCGTGGGCGAAAGCATGCGCGTAGAGCAGGTGTGGGTGATTACGTAGTCGACCTTCCAGCCCACGCTGTCGAGCTTTGCCCGCGCCTCCTCAAAGTTGCGCTCGTCCGGCAGCTCCTGCGGCCACCAGCTGGAATAGGGAATGCGGTATTCCTTATCCACGCCCGTGGCGCCGCCCATGGTAAAGATCGTTGAGCCGTCGAGCTCAAAAACCTCGCCGCGCGTCAGGCGCCGTATGGGGGAGGTATCCGACAGGCGCTGCGTCAGCCAACCGTGCCACAACTCCATAGGGCGCTCCGCCCAGTGATTGAAACGCTCGTGGTTGCCGTCGACGAACAGCACGGTATAGGGACGCGATTCCAGCCAAGCGATGTCGGCACATTCCTCGGCAGAGAAATCCCACGGAAAGCCAAAGTCGCCCGCGACGATGAGATAGTCGTCGCTCGTCAGGCTATCCCCAAGGTCCCAATCGCGCAGCTTTTGCATGTCGAGGCCGCCATGGACGTCGCCCGTCACATAGACCGTCATCGGATTACCACTTCACTCTTATAGGCTTCGAGATCGTGCTCGACCTGCTCGTCGTCCGTGGCGTTGACCCACCACGGCCATTTAACGCAACACATCGGCTCGTCTACCTGCGCAAACCACGACCTGAGCTCATCCAGACTTACCGGGGCGTAGCTGTTAGCGTCCACGCCCACGTCATAGCGCAGCAGCCCCTGTCTGAGGTTGAACTTGTTGTACGCGCCGCCGCAACTGTGGATATGCCCGTGAAGATGCCAGCCGCCGTGCGACATGCCCTGCCAGTCGACCATAGGATAGTGGCTCAGCACGATTTTTTGGCGGTCGATCTTGAGCACGCAAATGGGCGGCTCGACGATAAAAGCATCCGCTACCGCAGGCTGCGTCCAGTCCTTGTCATGGTTGCCGGGCAGCAGGTGGACGCGTTTGCAGGCAATGCTTTTGCGCAGCTCGTAGGCATCTTGGACCGTCATCTTAAAGCTAAAGTCGCCCAAGATGTAGAGCTCATCATCCGCAGCGACCTTGCTGTTAATGTTAGCGACCATGACGTCGTTCATCTGCGCAACAGTCGACCAAGGCCTATCGCTAAGCCGCAGCATGTTCTCGTGTCCAAAGTGAGTATCGCTGGTAAACCAGATCACGGGGACCTCCTGTTGCTGCGGGGTATCCATTCCTTAGGACTTACCCTTCGTTCTTCCATCCAAACGGATCGAGCACCCAAAAAACCAGATCGAGTACGCCACCGGTCATCATGGCGCCGGCAAGGGCCATGCAAACGTGCAGAGAGACGGCACTTCTGAGCGCGTCGAATGGCCCCAGAACAGCCAGCAGCGCGACCACCGCGCCGGCTACGCAAAGCGCAAGGCACGGCCCCGCGTCCTTGACGCATCTCTTTGCGAGATGCTTGGTGTTGTCACTCATCAATCGAACTCCTTAGAGGGTCGTTGTTCAGATGCATGCCGCCGCAGCAGAGCAGGGCGGCAGGGTAAGTGTCCCATGCCGTGCGGACATATTTAAGTTACCCTACATTTATCATAGTTTGATAGAATGTAGGGTAACTACTGAGGAAGGAGGCATCATGTCCGTTCTAGAAGATGTCTTAGAAGAGGAATTCGCACGCTCAAGCCGCCTCTTGGACCTCCTGGAGCAGGAAATCGACCTCCTTCCAAAGGGCAGCATCCGCATACGAAACATAAAGGGCCATGAATACTGCTATCTCAACTATCGAGTCGGCGACAAGGTCAAAAGTGACTATGTCCCTGCCACAGAGGTTGATGAGCTGCGAGCCAAAATCGAACGTCGAAAGGCTCTTGCGGCCGCCATCAAAGAACAGAAGCAGTCTCAAAAGCAAATCATACGTGCGCTGGGGAGGGTGCCAAATGCCGACTGAGCAGCAACAAGCTTTCTCGAAAGGAAAAGCTAAATAAGATATTCAGCTCGCTATCTAAAAAAGAGAAAGCGCGAGTCCGTACGTTTGCAGAAGCTCATGGCGTTGCGGAGCGTATCTTGGGAAGCATCTAAGCCGTTGGCGGGCAGCATACTGGGCAGGGCGTTTCGCCTCGTTTGAGTGCGGACGCCAGTAGCACACTTGTTTTAACGACGTTTTGAGGAAGGCTTTTGCATCCTGCAGAGCGGTGATAGATCTTGCCGTTCTTGGTAAGAATTACCTTGATTTTTGAGGCATCCAGGCCACACTGCCCCATCGGCGCAACCGTCTCTTGACGAACCGGCACAGGCCCTTGGAGTTCACTTCTCGAAAAACCAGAACCGCGGAATCGATTGATGTAGCTGTCGAAACATCCATCGAACAGCAGTCCCGTTGCCAAGCCCGCCATGAACCCACAGGTAATCGCGGCCTCTCCTCTAATTTGCATATGTCCCTCCTTAATTAACCTTGAAGATAAAAGCAGCGCGCGCCGCAGGACCCATGCCCTTGCGGTGCGCGCCGAAAATGATCCGTGTTCCTCCGTCCCTAACGGATCAGTTGGCGGCGGTATAGTTGGCAAGCGCCTCCAAGTAGGCAGGTGCCACAGCATCCGTCGCAGCAACGGTAGCGTCGAGCTCGGCCTTGGAAGCGACGACGCGCTCGGCAGCATTGGAACAATGTAGTGTTAGAAATTTGTAGTCACCAATCCTCGCTGCGCTAGACCGCCTACCACAAAACGCAGCTGCGGAATGTTGATTAACCCCAATGGAACGGCAAACAACCCCAAGGAACAATTACAGGCGGAAACCGGGAAAATCATTTTTTTCAAAAGCAAAGCCAATCGGGATGCCCGAGTTGCCAAGAATTCCACGTGGAGGCCAAATCAATTATCATTTCATCGATAGCTATAGCCGCCTCCACACTCGGTATGACACCGCGAATTTCACTCCCAAACCGACCCGAATGCGACGGCGTCCGACAGTTCAGCCATCATCGAAAAAATCAGCAACGGAATTCAAGCGAAAAATACCAAAAAGGGATGTGAGCATCAGAACCACCCTTAAAAAGGGTGGTTTGCTCTTAGGGTATAACCCACGGGCCCCGGGCTCGCGTCTAAAGGCGCGGGCCCGGACTTCGTCCAGGCCTAGTGCATCTTGACCCGTGGCGCGCCGGTCGAACCGGCGGGATCACCTCCTCTTGAAGGGGTCCTCGTACTCCTTCACGCTCAGCTTGTCCAGCGCGATGTCGTGGGACTCCTGCTCCCTGATGTACTTGGCGATCGTCGCCTCGTTCAGGCCGACGGTGGACACGTAGTAGCCCTCCGCCCAGAACTTCCTGTTGCCGAACTTGTACTTGAGGTTGGCGTGCCTGTCGAATATCATCAGCGAGCTCTTCCCCTTCAGGTAGCCCATGACGCTCGCGACGCTGTACTTCGGCGGGATCGCCAGCAGCACGTGCACGTGGTCTGGCATCAGGTGCCCCTCGATTATCTCGATCCCCTTGTACTCGCACAGCTTCCTGAGGATCTCCCCTATGTCGCTCCTGATTTGGTTGTAGATCACTTTGCGCCTATACTTCGGCGTGAACACGATGTGGTACTTGCACATCCACTTCGTGTGGGAAAGGCTGTAGGCCTTCTGGGCCATGGCGACCACCCCTTCGACTCGAATTCTTGACGGCCTGAACAATCGTCAATATCGGTCGGAGGGGTGGCTTTGTAAAGCCGTTTGTCCCCACCCGCGTAGCGGGTGGCTTAAAGCTGGCCGCTGCGCGGCCAGCAGACTAAAGTCTTGAATAAAAACAGGCCGCGAGGCGGCCGACCTTTATGTTCGCATCCCATTTAGCCTGCAGCAAGGGATTCCAAACCGTCGAGAATAGATGTTGCCTAAGAAATACCCCAGTTCAAGAGTGTTATAAACCCGACGATTGGTTTTAATTAATCGTCGGGTTTTCTCATTTGGCGATTTACCGCAATTACAATTTAAAGATTTCCACCGCCGGCTTCATATCGTCAGGAATGTGAGCTGTTCGAAAGCCACACCAGAGAGCGAGATGACGTGAGCGCTCTTAACCACGAACTCGTTCATTCGGCTTCCGGGAATAAAATCTCTTCAATATTGTCAGGGAACTCCTCGGCAATCCTGGCTCTCATAATCATCTCGCGTTTTTCAGTAAATGCAAGGAATGAAGAAAAGCTTGTTGAGGCGCTTGGGTCAACACATGCTTTCTTTTGATAATCAGGCAGAGTCGCTTCTGAATATGTATCTTCTAGCCACGCATCGTAAAGCTTGTCACTCTTTAAATTGTTATCAGCAGCTGGCAACAGTTGAAGGTTTGTGATGCAGTTAACTCTCCTCTTAAAGTCTAGGTATTCGCTATCGGAAATATTCGGGTAATGCTTCTTTGTCTTTTTCTTTGAAGCGATGATGCTCTGCGGCCACATATGGTCGACATTGAAGGAGGTTACGTCAATTTGTTTGCTCAAGACAGCAAGGAGGGGGCGAACCGCAGGATCGCTATACGACATTCTCAAGATATCATCAATAGATTCATCGCCAATTCTTAAGCTTCTTTTCGCATCCCCCTCAAGAAATTTACCAAGAGGAAAATGATCAATCGACGACGAGTCGATAATATTTCGGGTAAAAATGAGAGTCGACCCAGTGCCATCCCTGAAGAAACTGCGAATAACCGCTCGAATTACCCACTGTTTAATCAGGAGCTTATCGTTGGAATCCCTGCCGGACGTAACTGTGAAGTAACCACTGCTAGGGTTCTTCTTATACAGATAGTACGAAACCGGAAGTAAAAGGTTCTTAGATAGGCCTGCGACGTTGAAACCCAGCCATTCAAGAAGTCTCACGCCGTTTTGAAGGCTTTCGATAATCTCGTCCCATTTGTCAATAAAGATTGACTCAATCTTCTCTTTTGAATAATTGTTCTTGTTGGACAGAGACAAGCTGTCTGCACCCGTGAACATGAGGCCTGCTCTGATTATAAGCTCCTTGTCCACCGGAAACTCAGCATCGCTTTTGGGTGTATGTTTAATCAGCTCGATAGCTTCACTAATCTGGCGCTGAGCGTCAATATCGCTACTGCCCGACGCAATTGAAAGCATCAAATCAGATGCCGACAGCTTTTGGCCACCGCTATTTACGCGAACGAATATATCAACCACTTCGGCAAGGTCCTTATTCTTCGCCAAATGGAAGCTTACTGCCTGACTTTTATTGATACTGAATGCAACCTCTTTCATCTGAGTGCGCATCTTTCTGCGCTTCGTAGTTGGACTTGCCGCAAGGCCCATGGACTCTAGCTTCATGTCAAGTTCATCAACGAAATCGTTTTCATCAAAATCAGGCTTTGCGATTTTGTACACAGGAACCCAGAACGGCTGGCTATAGTCAACGGCTTCCTCTTCTTCGATGCGGGGAAC
This sequence comes from uncultured Collinsella sp., assembly GCA_937958315.1. Taxonomy (GTDB): domain Bacteria; phylum Actinomycetota; class Coriobacteriia; order Coriobacteriales; family Coriobacteriaceae; genus Collinsella. The sequence continues at coordinate 7,257 of CALFGH010000031.1, forward strand.
GACCTCCAAATCAGCAGCCTCGCAGAAGTCGAAAACATAGTGGCTCGCCGCCTCTCCATCAGTAGATTCAGTGTCGTGAAAGATATCGAGCGCTAGAAACTTATCCACGAATTTCGGAGATCGCTTCTTCTTTCGAAGATGCATCCGTCCGTTAATTCCGATATTTAGAGAAGTAATTCTCTGTTGGCCATCAAGTACCGCAAGATAATCGTCAAGCTTTGCGGTAACGGCATCACCACGCTGAATAGGGTTCGATTCGTCACAACAGTCTATGAATTGGTTGAATCTGAACTCCTTGATCCTTCCTTTGCCAACTTCCCAGAATAAGAACGTTCCAATCGGATAACCAGATGCAAGGCTATCAAATAGATCACAAATCTTCTGCGGGCTCCAAACGTAATTCCTTTGCATGGAGGGAAGAATGAGCTTTCCGTGCTCAATCCAATCAAGAACGTCCCTAACTGTCGCCGGGGTATATTGAGACATCTTAGCTCCCTAATCGTGCTTTGCCACAACGACGCCAATTGCATGCGGAATGTCAGCGGCAGAAACGTTGCCCACTATAAGATGCCGAACGGCCATCAAGCGTCTTATTTCCGCTTCTCTCATCGCGATCGTCTCCCTTTAGAGAGCATTTTAATCCAATTAAACTCATCTGAGACAAGGTGCCCAACTCTACCGCCCTAGATGCATGTTACGGCACAATTTGCATTCTCGACGTGACTCGCAATGCCGTCGAGGCCCTTCGGAAACCTCAAGAGATTTCACGATGGAATAAATAAAGCCACCGCTAACGCTCGACGAATTGGCCTTGCGCCCGAAACCTCATCGTTGCGTTAACTTGCTCACCGCACGCATGGCTGAAGTGTCATCCGGCATGCCAGTTCTAAAGCGTGCTGTATCTGGGGACAAAGCCATCCGCGACCGTTCTCTTGGCCTTGACCGTGGCGTCTCTTCCGAAATGTGAAAATGCAAAATCGCAAAGCCACTGGTTATGGATCATCTCAAAATATGTCACCAAAGGGAAATCGTCTGCGCCCCCTTCTGAGAGCTTTCAACCTCCCAAGCCCGCCCGTTTTTATCCCTAGGGCAAAAACGATACCGCAGGTCAGTAGGCAATGAGAAGATCGTTGAACTTTCCCGAGTTTTGTCCCGAAGCCCACGCAACGGCATATAGCGGAGCTCAGCGACCAAGAGGTCAAAGCCCATGGCTCAGCTGCAATTAGCATAAATGGCGCGACGGCAAGCGCGCACAGAAGGGCGGAAGCGGCGGGATCTTGATCTTAAAATTACGCTCAGATGGCGCCGGGCACCGCGCAATACTGCTCGGAATCGCAGCAAGGCGTTACCACCAGCCGCCGGCGTCTTATAGGAAAAAGTGCATCCCATAAGACAATTCCTAGCGCGCAAGGACGTATTCATGCTTAACGTACTTGCGCGCCCGTATTTTTAGGAAATCTCCAACATAAATTAGGCTATCGTCGTTCTTTATCGGCCAGTAGTTGGCAAAACTCCCCTACGTCCATCAACCAGCTTTGTTGCTCAGTAGTATATGAGCCAAATACAGGACGAGGCACAATCAGCTGGAGATTATGCTTACGCATTGAGTCCGTGTATTCAGTGCTCACCGCCACATCGAGTGTAATCAAATGCTTATTTTCAATTCTATCTGCCTCTTCCAGCACTTGGCGCCAGCGCTCTTTAACGGTCGTCTTTGCCCCAAGCATGGTCAGCTTCTCGACAGGATACGAAGGATTTCTATATGCCTCAATCGACGGCATAATGAAATCCGGCTTTGATTTAGCCTCAGTATACGGCTGGGCGGAATAGCTTAGACCCCAGCCCCTAAACAGGTACTCGAGCTGATGCTCAAAAGCAGTTCCCGCGCGCGATTTCCTTCGCTGGAAAGCTGACATCGTGGTCCGCAACACTCCATCGACATCGAGATCGCCCCTTAGATAGGGAGCTAAATCGCGCTCAAGCAGATGCCTCTCGAACACCTTAAAGAGAATCTCTTCTCGCTCATAGCAATCAAGAAGGCACTTGTCGGGATTGCCCCTCCAATCAAGTTCTCCCAAAGTCGAAATGGAATACCTCGTGAACTCAATCCCTTTGGGAAAAGAATCGCCGAACTTTTCAACCATTTCATCCAAATACGCAACAGCCGACGTGGGAGGCGAAACTTCGATACCAATCGCTTCAAGAATGGATGCGGCAATTGAGTCTATTCGCCTGTCATCCGCAGTTGACCGCGAAAAACCACCGTCATCAACTTCATTCAAACCGAAAAGCCATCTTAATTGGCACTCGGCATTTGATCCTTGTCTAGCAAATACAATCAGAAGACCATGCTCGTCTGAAGGTGCAATGACCATCAGGTCACCGATTCTCGAGGCTCGTATTGCTTCGCTATCGTTGTAATAGAGCCTGTATTCCGTCCTAGTCGGATGCTTCCTGCGCGCGTCGTACCAAGTCGTAAACCCGTGATCAAACAAAGGGTCTGCATCGTCGCAAAGAAATACGAAGGTCGTCGGTATATTTCTTATATCATCGTCGCCAAACAGGGAACGGAGCTCCATAGTTCCGTTGAATTCATGCTGGTTGCTGCGTTTTCTATCAATATCAACAGCAACGAGTTTCTTCGCAACCGCGCCGTCAAAATAGCTACTCAGAACTCCGTAGTCCATCGAAATACGCTCCCATCATCAGCTTGGCCACTGCTCGCACAGCCGGTACGGTGACAGAATTACCAAATTGATGATATGCCTGCGTATCCGAAACCGGAATAATGAATTGATCGGGGAACCCTTGAAGTCGGGCACATTCGCGCGGAGTCAGCTTGCGAGGGTTCTTCCCCTCGCCACGTGAAACAAGAATCTCACTTCCGTCCTTGTGATAGCGTGCTGAAAGCGTCCTTGTCGTGTCATTGGGGCCAACCGTGCTATAGCCAAAGCCATTGCCTGCCGCCTGATGCTTTTCCTTATATGCGCGCAAATAAGCCCACAGTTTGTCGGAAAGAACGTATCGATCATCAGGAGCATCTTCGAGAATCTCCCCGACGGTGTGCCCACCGCCCCCAAGCTCTAGTTGGTCCCAATCAAAATTAGTTTTTTTCTTAAAGCCAACAATGTAAATGCGCTCACGATGCTGGCAAGTCCAATTCTTGCTATCAAGAACCTTGTAGTGCACATCGTAACCAAGCTCGTCCTTAAGGGTCTGCATAATAATCCTGAAGGTCTTGCCGCGATCGTGACTTGTTAGGTTTTTAACATTTTCCAGCAGGAAAGCATCAGGTTTTTTGTCGCGAATAATACGAGCTACTTCGAAAAATAATGTCCCCTGCGTCTTGTCTTCAAAGCCAGTAGCACGTCCCATCGATTTTTTCTTTGAAACGCCCGCGAGCGAGAATGGCTGACACGGAAATCCCGCCAATAAAACGTTAAATTTTGGAATGTCGTCCGAACGAACGTCATGAATGTCCCCAGCGGGCTGATCACCGTAATTCATGCGGTACGTCTTCTGTGCATATTTATCCCACTCACAAGAAAAAACGCACTTGCCACCAAGTTCTTGGAACGGCAAGCGAATGCCACCGATACCAGCAAATAGGTCAATGTAAGTGAAAGGAGCGTCCTCCCGATCACCCTGCGCAAAGGGCGCCTGATAACCTAGGGAACGTATAAACGTGAGCTCCGTAGCAGATGGACTGGTCTCACCAGTCTCCCAACGCCGGACGGTTCTATCACCATTAGGTCCCATGCCAAGAGCGGCGGCGAACTCCTTCTGAGTCAGCGCAAGCTCCTTGCGTTTGGCAGTTATCTCTTCCCTAACGTCTTTCATGCTATCCAATCGGAACAAACTACGGACGAACTGTCCGCTAATTGACACAGCGTTATCAAGAGTAAACGCGATTCATGGCGGTTGCAACACTTTGTTGCAACGCCTTTCAACGGTAACTTAGATTAACGTGTCGCACGGACAAATAATTGCCCCAACTTGCAACTAGCCAACATCAGACCTGCGTATTCAGTCACAACCTAGAGCTATCAGCAAAGGCATCATCAACTCGCGTCGTTTGGCGGTTTTAGAGTTCTCCTCTACAAGATCTTTCAGCCGCTGTATATCGAGCCCTCGCCCAAGCGCGTCGTTATAGGCATCGATAATTAATGAGGGGTCCTCGCAATCGAGACAAAGATCGACAAGCGTGCGCTCGGGTTTAGTTACCGGCAGGCCGTCGAGCCAGACGATGTCCTGCTCAGCGATCTCGCGCTTTGCAAAAGAAAGGGATTCGTTTCTCGTATTGATGCGCATGGGCGCGGTCATCCTGTAGGGGGACAGATAGAAATCGCCCATTTGCTGCAGGTTCGCCGCAGTCGTACCGCTCACGGCGATGCCATCCCACTGACGTTTTCTCTCCCACGCGCAAAGGGAGGGATTGGTGAGCTTCCAAAGAGCGTTGAGCTCGTCAGTGTCTCGGCGCTGCGTGCCCGACATCCGGTAGGCGCCGTGGCATATCCGTTCAAGACGCCCCACGCGGCATGAGTGTGCCAGCGCATCTCGAGAGATGTCCATACGAGCCGCCTGGGCTGTGGTGAACACGCCCTCACTCTCGGAAAGCTCGCTTATCGCCGTTATGTTGCTAAAGTACTTCATGTTGCAATTGTATGATATTTTCATACTTTTGAAACGCATTTTTGATTCTATACGATCGGTGCGCTTCGCCTATCCCATTTCTGCCGCCGGCTTGCCGTTAGGTCACCGCTCTCCGCTGCCAAGGTCTAATACTTTTCCGCGAAGTGAACGTCTGTTTTAGGACCCCTGAAGCATCCACATTTTTCGTCGGCAAAATCGCAGGATTCCAGTATCGAAACCGCAGGAAACGATGTCCTTAAAGTGTCGATGCTTCGGGGTCCGTTTTAGCTCGTTCACTTCTCGGAAAAGTATTAGACCTCGCTGCTAGCTACCCAGAAGGACACCTCTTCCTTCCCCACTGCCACCCAAAAACTCATCCAACATTAATCTTGGCTCAAGAATCGCTTAATCTATAACCTGCACTATAGAGTTCGACCAAGGGCGGGGCGGCGCCGCGCAACACAGGCCGCCGAACGCAACGCTCGCGCCCGGGCAGATCGCCCGGCGTCGCGCCCATCGAACGAAAGGACAGGTCATGGACGACCTCGAAAAAGTTGAAACCATCCGCACCAAGTGCAACGTAAGCTACACCGATGCCAAAGCTGCGCTCGACGCCGCCG
>CALFGH010000032.1 GCA_937958315.1 uncultured Collinsella sp.
CATGCGACTCAAGTTTATCGCCGCCACCGTTGCGGCAAAGATCGACGCGCGCGCTGTTGGTGAGTGCAGTTTGGGGCGTATAAGCCGACGTTGCCTGCATGTGTACGACTGCGCCCCGAGCGTCTGTGCCAAGGATTGCTTTGGCATCGTCAAGGTCGTCGTGCTCATCTTTGAGATCATCGCGGGTCCAAGAATCCGCATCGCTTCGAGTCGTAAAGTCGGCGGCTACCGCACCGTATTCAATGCGAATGCCCGTTACGACGGTATTGGACGCAAGGTCGAGTTCTTTCGCCTCGAGTGTGGTGGATTCCGTGGTCGAGACATCCGCCTTCCAGAGGTGCCAGCCGTCGTAATCGACGAGGCGGCAATCCTCACCCAGACTTTCCCTTACTTCGTCGGACTCAAGCCAAGGATTTTCGTGCCCATCGTCAAGTGTCGCGTTTGCCAGCTCATCGACGTCTGTCGAGTCCAACGGCGTCGTGCGATACCACACGTTGCACAGACCATTGAGGTCGCCGATGGCGACGGGGGTTTCGATTGAGACGAATCTCGCTGTGCCGTCTTTGGCGCACTCAAGATCATCGGTAATCGTAAACTCATCAACCCAAGTAGCGGAATCGTTTCGAGCATCGATGGTATAGGAGAAAAGCCCATCACTATTGGTTTGCGTCGTGGCGCGGTTTTTACCATCGCCGTTAGCCAACAGGCCCTTTTCGATAGGTTGGACAAGTTCCTGACGCTTGTCGACCTGCCCCTTGATCTCGATGGGCGCATCCTTCATCGCGACGGATTGGACTTCTCCCGTATCCTTTATTTCAAACGTTATCTCCTCGGCAAGGTCATAGGTCCGCGGAGACATCATTTCGCGCAACGAGTAGGTGCCGGGTGCAAGATGTTCGACGCGGTGTGGCTTGTCGGATGAGGTCCAGGAGTCTATTTCGGTTTTATCGGGACCATATAAGGTGAGCTGTGCGCCTTCCACTTCCTGCTCACCGCTTGCATCGACCTTGGAGATATCAACCTTGGTGTAATCGTCGGATACGTTAAGCCGTGCTTCTACAACGGGTGTATTCTGGTCGGCATAAGTAAGGTCGACAATATGGGTTGTCTAATCGAGCAAGAAGCCGGTCGGCGCTTGAGTCTCGACAACCTCGTAGCGTGCGGTGCCAGATCCCAGTGGGAGGTTGTCCGCGCGTGCTTCTCCAGTTTCATCCGTCGTGACGGTAGCGACAGTCTCACCGTCGAGCGCGGCAATGCTACCGTCGGGGCGCACGATATCACCCGAGGCACGGATCTGAAAGACGGCGCCCGCGAGGCTGCTGCCGTCTATGGCATCGGTTTTAACGATTCTGATGTTTCCGGTCGCGGCGTGGTCATAATACGAGGCGATTGCAACGGGCGTTAGGTTCATGTCGGCGGGTATGTTTACCTCGATCTCTTCGCCGACAAGATAGGGCTCTTTGGCCGAGGTTTCGCGTACATAATAGGTGCCCGGCACGAGCGATTCGGGCAGTGTGACGGTGCCGGTCGCGTCAGTCGTAAAGGTGTCCATTACGTTATGTGCTGGATACCAGCATGTTTGTGAGACAGGTTCGTGATTACTGTCGAGGAGTTGGAAGGTGAATCCGGCTAGGGGAACAGAAGCGCCTGTTTGGGCATCGCGTTTTACAATCTGGAGATGCGTCGACAGCGCGTGGTTGTCCACGATATATTGAAGCTCGGTGCCGTCGGAAATCTGATTGGCCTCGACAGTCCATTCCCCTGCACGTTTAAAACCCTCGGGGACGGTTTCTGGAACCTCGCGAATCGTGTAGCCGGCACGGTCGTATGGGACGGCTCCGTGGACACCGGCGGGTCGCTTGCCTGTGCCGAACCATGCTTCGGGCTGATCTTTGGTGGAGGCAAAGCCATAGACGTTTGTGGTCAGTGTGCCAACAACCTGCTGAGA
>CALFGH010000033.1 GCA_937958315.1 uncultured Collinsella sp.
CGTCGACGTTTAACGGACTTGCTGCAGCAGGAGCGCGACTATGGCGACAAGCTGGCAAAGGCAGCGCGTGAGGCCTCGTCTGCCAACTCGGCAAAGACGGAGTTTTTGCGTCGCATGAGCCACGATCTGCGCACGCCCATCAACGGCATTCGCGGTATGGTCGAGGTCGGCGATGCCAATGCGGACGATCTTCAAAAGCAGACCGAGTGCCGCTCAAAGATCTGGACGGCATCGGGACTGCTGCTCGACCTTGCCAACGAGGCCCTGGATATGAGTCGCCTGGAGAGCGGGCAAATCGATCTGGAGCTTGTTCCCACAAACTTGGTGACCCTCAACCACGAGGTGCGCGATATTCTGGAGCGCCAGGCCGAGGAGCGTCTGGTGACAATTATCTGCGACCAGCAGACGCTTAATCATCCCTATGCGCGGGTGAGCGTGACGCACCTCAAGCGCTTGTTGCTCAATATTGCCGGCAATGCCGTCAAGTACAACCGCCAGGGCGGCTATGTTCGCCTGGTGTGCCGCGAGGTGGAGCCAGCGGATGGCGTCCCCGTCTATGAATACACGATCGCCGACAACGGTATTGGCATGAGTGAGGAGTTCCAACAGCACCTCTACGAGCCGTTTTGCCGCGAGGAGCAACAGGTGGAAGGTGCCTCATCGGGAACTGGCCTGGGCGCGCCTATCGCAAAACAGTTGGTCGAGCTTATGGGCGGAACCATGAGGTTTACGAGCGCCTTGGGGCAGGGGACGACGTTTACCATCCGCCTGCCGTTTGAGAAGTGCAAGCGTTCCGAGATTCCTCAGGCTGTGCGCGTGGACGCGGGAGACGGTGATGCACTCCAGGGCTTGCGCGTTTTGCTCGTAGAGGATAACGATCTGAATGCCGAGATTGCGCAGTTTACGCTCGCCCGCGCCGGTGCCGTCGTGACGCATGCTAAGAATGGTGAGTCTGCCGTCGAGATGTTTGCCGCGAGCGCACTGCACGAGTACGACGTGGTGTTGATGGACATCATGATGCCGGGCATCGATGGCCTTGAGGCCACGCGTCGGATTCGAGCACTCGATCGCGAGGATGCCGCGACCACGCCGATTATCGCCGTGAGCGCCAACGCCTTTGCCGACGACC
>CALFGH010000034.1 GCA_937958315.1 uncultured Collinsella sp.
TGACGGGGCTCGTGACCGACCGCCTGGCTCGCTACTACGAGACGGTCACCAAGCACAACCTCAAGTATCGTCGCTACTATCACCAGTTCGACTACTAAAGAAAACGGGTGCGGGAACGTGCCGGGCTATTGAGAGGAACACAGAATGAGACAGTACATCATCGCCAGCCATGCGCACTTCGCCACCGGCATCAAGGAGAGCGTCGAGCTGCTCTCGGGCGCTCGCGACAACGTCCACGATCTTTCGATGTTCGTCGATGGCCGCATGGACGTGGCCGAGGAGGCCCAAAAACTGCTGGCAGGCATGTCTGCCGACGATGATGTTGTTGTCTGCACCGACCTCTTTGGCGGCAGCGTCAACAACGAGTTCACCAAGATCGTCCAGACGCGTCCCCGCACGTACCTCGTTACCAATATGAACCTTCCTCTGCTCATCCAGCTGCTGTTCTCTGACGAGTCGGCGCCGGTTGAGGAGACGATTCGCGCCATCGTCGCTGCGGACGATACGCGCGTGAAGTTTGTCAACGATCTTTTGGTCGATGACGAGGAGGAGGAAGAGTTCTAATCCGCAGCACCTACTGACACGCCGTATGACGGCACAAGACCTTTGGGGGGTCACATTATGATTCAGCTACTTCGCGTTGACCATCGCCTGCTTCATGGCCAGGTCGCGGTCTCTTGGGTTCAGGGCCTCGGCTCCAACTGCATCTTCTGCGTGGGCGATAAGGTCGCCAACGACCCGGTGTGGAAGACGACGCTCAAGATGGGCAAGCCTGCCGGCTGCAAGCTCGTCATCAAGGATATGGCGAATGCCATCGAGGCTATCAACTCGGGCGTGACCGACAAGTACAATATGATCATCTGCGTTGCCACCATCGCTGAGGCAAAGCAGCTTGTTGAGGGCTGCCCGCAGATTAAGTCGGTCAACCTGGGCAACACCAAGCCCAAGGACGAGAAGCGCCCCGATGCTCGTCAGGTCTCTCGTCAGATCTTCCTGACCGCAGCCGAGGAAGCCGATGTGCGCGAGATGCTGGATCGTGGCGTTGAGGTCGAGATTCGACCCCTGGCCGATGACCCCAAGGTTGACTGCGCCAGCGTGCTCTAGGCGTTTGAATTCGAAGAGTCTGAGCTCTTCGTAGTGTCCTATTAGGAAAGGGGGATGTATGCTTACCCAAGCAATCCTCATCGGACTTATCGCCGCATTTGGTAAGTTCGACTTCCAGCTCGGTACGCTCTATGCGTTCCGCCCCATCGTCCTGTGCCCGCTCGTGGGTCTGGTGCTGGGGGACCTGCAGTCCGGCCTCGCGATCGGTGCGAGTCTGGAGCTGCTGTTCATGGGCTCGATCTCCATCGGCGCTTACGTGCCGCCTGATGAGACGATCGGCGGCGTGCTCGCCTGCGCCTTCGCTATCCAGCTGGGCCAGAGCACCGAGGCAGCCATCGCGCTTGCCATGCCCATCGCCACGCTGTGCCTTGCCATCAAGAACATCCTCAACGCCGCCCTGCCGATCCTGGTTGACCGCGCTGATGTCTTCTCCGGCCAGGGCAACCTTAAGGGTGTCTATGCGATGCACTTCCTGATCGGTTTAACCGGCATCATCATGGCGTTCCTGCTGTGCTCGCTGTCGTTCTATCTGGGTGCTGACGCTATCCAGGGCGTGCTCGACTTTATCCCCGACTTTGTTCTTGCTGGCTTTGGCGTTGCCGCCAACATCCTGCCGGCCATGGGCTTCGCCATGCTCGGCCGCCTGGTGCTCACCAAGCAGCTCGTGCCCTTCTACTTCCTGGGCTTCCTGCTGTGCTCCTACGCCAACGTGCCCGTCCTGGGCGTCGCCCTGATCGCCATCATCATCGGCATCGACAAGTTCGACCTGCTCGGCCTGGGCGGAGCCCAGCCCCAGCTCTCCGCGGAAGGGGATGAGGACGATGACTTCTAGTCCCGAGAACAAGATCACGCGCTCCGACCTCATCAAGAGCGCCGTCAACACCGGCGCCCTGGGCATGGAGTTCTCCTGGACCTACTACAAGCAGATGAACATCGCCTTCTGCCTGATGGTCGCCAACATGCTCAAGAAGATCTACGCCGGCCGCCCCGACGACTACGCCGAGGCCCTGCACCGCCACTGCGCGTTCTTCAACATCACCGTCCAGTTCGCCCCGTTCGTCGGCGGCATCGCGATGGCCATGGAGGAGAAGGTCGCCCGCGGCGAGATCGAGCCCGAGAGCGTCAACGACGTCAAGGCCGCCCTCATGGGCCCGCTGTCGGGCATCGGCGACTCCATCTTCCTGTCGACGCTGCGCGTGGTCGCCGCCGCGGTGGGCATCAGCCTGTGCCAGGCCGGCAACCCCTTCGGCCCCATCGCCTTCCTGCTCATCTACAACGTCCCCGGCTTCGCGCTGCGCATCTGGGGCGCCGTCAAGGGCTACGAGCTGGGCGTGGGCTTCCTGGACGAGGCCCAGAGGACCGGCCTCATGCAGAAGATCATGACCTGCGTGGGCATCGTGGGCGTCATGGTCGTGGGCGCCATGTGCAAGGACATGTTCTGGGCCAGCATCCCGGTGGCCATCGGCTCGGGCGACGACGCCCAGACCCTCCAGGACATCCTGGACGGCATCATGCCCGGCATGCTCGGCATGATCGCCTTCTGGCTGTACTACTGGCTGCTGTCCAAGAAGATCAACCCCATGGTGCTGATCGTGGCCACCATGGTCGTGGGCATCATCGGCGCGTTCTTCGGCGTGCTGGCGTAGGTTCCTGCGTTCTATTCTGCCCCCAAGGGAAACGGCGACCCATTGCGGTCGCCGTTTTTTATTACCGAAAGCTAGCTGGAGGTGCTTCGTGATTCGATCTGGCAATCCACCCGATAATGGCGTGAGCGGGGCGATGTATCTATTTGGCACGGCGCTCCTGTGGAGTTTTATCGGCATCCTCGTTCACGCAAATTCGCAGTCAGCTCTTTTGATTGGTGCCGTCACGGCAATATTCATGGCGCTCTTTATCCTGCTCGTCGGCAGGCCTGTCCTCCGCGTCAGCCGTCTTATTGTCCTTGTGGCCGTCTGCAACTTCGTGACGGGCACCACGTTTAACTTTGCCAACCAGCTCACGACGGTCGGCAACGCGATCGTCCTGCAGTACACCTCGATGATTTTCGTTATCGTGTATCAATCGCTCGCAACTCGTACGTTGCCCTCGCCTGCGAAGATTGCCTCCGTGGTGGTTGCTTTTACGGGTATGGGACTTTTCTTTTTAGGTGATTTGAGTGCCGAGGGCATGCTCGGCAACCTGCTTGCCGTCATTTCGGGCGCCACCTTTGGGCTGTGTTTCTTTTTAAACTCTCGCTCCGATGCGTCGCCCATGGTGTCCTCGCTCATCTCCTGCGGCATCTCGATACTGCCGATCGTCTATTTTGCAGGCGACCTAGGCTCCGTGAAACCCTTTGAGTGGGGGCTTATGCTGGTGCATGGCCTTTTTTGCAGTGGCCTTGCGAGTGTGCTGTATGCCAAGGGGATTGCGCGCACCAACGCGTTTGCGGCCAACTTGGTCTGCATGAGTGAGGTCGTGCTCGCTCCCTGCTGGTCGGCGCTCCTCTTTGGCGAGGTCTTTAGCTGGAACGAGTTCTTGGGCGCGGCGATGATCGTTTTGGTGATTGTGGCCAACTTGGCATCCGATGCTTTTGGCGACGGCTTTCTGGTGGCGCTTGTCCGCCATCGAAACAAAGAGCATGCCTAATAGGATGCGTCTGCCGTTTACGGTAAAAAACACCCCGCTGAGCGACTGGTATTAAATAAGGCGAACCTGCATACCTATAATTGGTATCAAATCATTTGTGCCTGGTATGGGTGTTAGCAGCACGCCAGGTGCGCTTCGGACCGTGTGGTCAAACTCCCGGATTGATATCAATAACGCGCGCGACGGGAGTGACGACGGTTCGAGATTCCTTATTGGGAGGAACTATGCTTGTCCAAGCAATCCTCGTCGGCTTAGTCGGAGCTTTTGGATGTCTCGACTACCAGCTCGGCACCCTCTACGCATTCCGCCCCATCGTCCTGTGCCCGCTCGTGGGCCTGGTGCTGGGGGACCTGCAGACTGGCCTTGCCGTTGGCGCCAGTCTGGAGTTGCTGTTCATGGGCTCGATCTCCATCGGCGCCTACGTACCGCCTAACGAAACCGTCGGCGGCGTGCTCGCTTGCGCCTTCGCCATTCAGCTCGGTCAGGGTACCGAGACGGCCATCGCGCTCGCCATGCCCATCGCCGTCCTTGCGCTGACGATCGGCAACATTACCAATGCCTTGTTCCCCGTGTTTGTCGATATGGCAGACAAGTTTGCCCTCAAGGGGAACCTCAAGGGTATCTACGCCGTTCATTGGGGAATTGGAATCTGGGGCTGCGTCGAGTACTTCCTGCTGTGCGGCGGCGCCTTCTATTTGGGTTCCGACGCCATCCAGGGCTTGCTCGACTTCATCCCGCCCTTCATCATCGACGGTTGTGGCGTTGCCGCCAACATCCTGCCGGCCATGGGCTTCGCCATGCTCGGCCGCCTGGTGCTCACCAAGCAGCTCGTGCCCTTCTACTTCCTGGGCTTCCTGCTGTGCTCCTACGCCAACGTGCCCGTCCTGGGCGTCGCCCTGATCGCCATCATCATCGGCATCGACAAGTTCGACCTGCTCGGCCTGGGCGGAGCCCAGCCCCAGCTCTCCGCGGAAGGGGATGAGGACGATGACTTCTAGTCCCGAGAACAAGATCACGCGCTCCGACCTCATCAAGAGCGCCGTCAACACCGGCGCCCTGGGCATGGAGTTCTCCTGGACCTACTACAAGCAGATGAACATCGCCTTCTGCCTGATGGTCGCCAACATGCTCAAGAAGATCTACGCCGGCCGCCCCGACGACTACGCCGAGGCCCTGCACCGCCACTGCGCGTTCTTCAACATCACCGTCCAGTTCGCCCCGTTCGTCGGCGGCATCGCGATGGCCATGGAGGAGAAGGTCGCCCGCGGCGAGATCGAGCCCGAGAGCGTCAACGACGTCAAGGCCGCCCTCATGGGCCCGCTGTCGGGCATCGGCGACTCCATCTTCCTGTCGACGCTGCGCGTGGTCGCCGCCGCGGTGGGCATCAGCCTGTGCCAGGCCGGCAACCCCTTCGGCCCCATCGCCTTCCTGCTCATCTACAACGTCCCCGGCTTCGCGCTGCGCATCTGGGGCGCCGTCAAGGGCTACGAGCTGGGCGTGGGCTTCCTGGACGAGGCCCAGAGGACCGGCCTCATGCAGAAGATCATGACCTGCGTGGGCATCGTGGGCGTCATGGTCGTGGGCGCCATGTGCAAGGACATGTTCTGGGCCAGCATCCCGGTGGCCATCGGCTCGGGCGACGACGCCCAGACCCTCCAGGACATCCTGGACGGCATCATGCCCGGCATGCTCGGCATGATCGCCTTCTGGCTGTACTACTGGCTGCTGTCCAAGAAGATCAACCCCATGGTGCTGATCGTGGCCACCATGGTCGTGGGCATCATCGGCGCGTTCTTCGGCGTGCTGGCGTAAGGGCCCGGCTGCATAGACTGTCATTGCAACCTGGTAAGGGGATGGAGCGGGCCTATACCCTCCATCCCCTTACTTGTATAGAGGGAGTTCGTATGTTCGCGAAGGATCGCGAAGCAATGCGCCTGACGCCGGCAGAAGTCAGGCTGATTCTTATTGAGTCCCTGCAATGGTGCGCCAACAACGCGGTGTACTTTTTAGGGCTTATCGGCGCGGCGACGTATGATCTGGCTGGCACGGCGTTTTTGGTTGCTGCCATTACGCTCGTACGCAATCTTATGACGTCGGCGGGCAATATGGTGTCGGGCTCGGTCATCGACCGTTTTGGTCCGCGCCGGACGTCGTTTGTGACGTGCGTGATTACGGCGGTGCTATCGCTTGGCGTGGGGTTGGCGCCGTTGTCTGTCCCCGGGCTTGTGTTTGCTGCGTGCGTCTTGGGGCTTGCGGGCGGCTTTATCAACACCTGCACGCATGCGTTTCCGGGATACCTGGAGTCGACCACCGAGGGCCGTACCCGCGTGAACGGCCTCATGGTCTTCTATAGCAATATCGCCTATACCGCCGGCCCGCTGCTCGGCGGCGCCATCGTGAGTTGTTTTGCCACGCAGTCTGTTTACCTGCTCATGGCTGGCATGATGGGCATGGCGGCCATGCTCTCCTTGGGCTGTCACGAGTGTGTTGCTCCCGCAAAAGGGGGGAAGCCGAAGGGCGGTATTCTGGTCGGCATGGCCGAGGGCGCGCGACTTACGTTTCGCGACCACGACCTGCGCCTCATCTTTATCTCGGGCTTTTTGGGTTTCTTTGCGTTTGGCGCGTTCGATTCGCTGGAGTCGTTGTTCTATCGCGATGTGCTCAACGTGGATATCGTCTGGCTGGGCTGGCTGTCCTCGGTCGTGGGCCTCACTTCCTCGGTGGGCGCGTTCATCCTGACCAAGCTTTCTGCCCGCCATGTCAACCTGCGATTGCTGCTCGGCGCGCTCATGGCCGTGGGCATTGGGTCCATGGTGTACGTGGGCACCGATATGCTGGGGGTCGCGATTATCGGTCAGGCGATTAACGGTCTGGCCTGGGGATTCCTGGAACCGCTGCAGATGATCTTGATTCAGGAGCGCGCTGACATCAAATACCTGGGGCGCATTACCGGCTTTGTGCGTTTTGGCCTGATGAGCGCCGGCGTGCTGCCGCTGCTGGCGGCTCCGTTTTTGGCGGAGGCTTTGGGCGTCCAGACGGTACTGTTTGGAGCATCGACCATTATTGCGCTGGTAGGAACGCTGTTCTTTGTCACACAAGGGAGACGCCGGGGGCGTTAGCTATACATCAAATTCTAATTTAATACCACTCACCAGAGAATTTCGACCGTTCACCGAGGATTGGAACAGATTGAAAAGTGGTATTAAAAACACGTTGGGTGTATGTCTATAATTGGTATCGAAAAGAAACGCGATGTATAGATTCGCGTGCAGGACAGAAAGGAAAAGCCATGAAGGAAACCGAGAAGATCGAGATCATGCACTTTAGCCAGGAGGGCTACGTCGAGGACGGCAAGAACGTCTACGAGGCCGGCAAGAAGATGACCGCGCTCGCCGACAAGGTCGCCGACGAGGGCTACGACGCCGTGTTCCTGATGGGCGTCGGCGGCACCTGGGACGAGCTCATGCAGCTCGAGTACCTCATGAACAAGTTCGGCGACCGCGACCTCGAGGTCTACCTGATCCACGCCGCCGAGTGGAACGTCATGGGCCACAAGCGCATGACCGAGAAGTCCGTCGTGCTCACCGCCTCCGAGTCCGGCACCACCCCCGAGGTCCTCGAGGCCGTCAAGAAGATGAAGGACATGGGCGTGCGCGTCTACGCCATGACCAAGCCCGAGGGCCCCATCGGCCAGGCTGTGGGTGCCGAGAACTGCGTCGCCATGGCTTCTGACCATGGTTCGGGCGGCTGCGAGAAGGGCTACTACCTCGCCGACTGCTTCGGCCTGCGCCTGCTCAACCGCCGTGGCTGCTTCCCCAAGTTTGACCTGTTTATCGAGCAGACCAAGGACATCTGGAAGGACATGCTCGACATCCGCAAGCGCTTCGAGCCGCGCGCCGAGGAGCTCGCCAAGAAGTACGCCCTGGCCCCCTACACCATGTTCATCGGCTCGGGCGCCCTGTGGGGCGAGACGATCCTGTTCTCGATGTGCATCCTCGAGGAGATGCAGTGGAAGCGCACCCGCTACATCACCTCGGCCGACTTCTTCCACGGCACCCTCGAGCTCGTGGAGCCCGGCGTCCCCGTGTTCCTGTTCATGGGCGAGGACGAGAACCGCAAGCTCGACGAGCGCGTCCGCGCGTTCCTGACCCGCGGCGTGACCGGCGACACCGACATCAACATCATCGACACCGCCGAGTTCGCGATCCCCGGCCTTGACGACGAGTTCCGCGTCATCGTGTCTCCGTGGATCCTCTCCTCGCTGATCACCGATCGCCTTGCCGCTTACTACGAGACGGTCACCAAGCACAACCTCAACTACCGTCGTTACTATCACCAGTTCGACTACTAAGAGCAAATAACGTTTGTGTAATCGGGCCTCGCTCCTATATGGAACGGGGCCTCGCTTGGGTTGGAGAGTAATTATGAGCTATCCCCAGCTTGCCGTCATGAATATCAGCCATCGTTATTTTGACCTTGAGGAATTCTTTTCTTCGGCAGCGGCCTCGGGCTACACGTGTTGCGAGCTTTGGACCGGGGCGATGCATCTGTATGTCGATTGCCATGGATACGATTCGCTCGAGCAGATGCAGGAGCTGTCACAGCGGTATGGGATTCGGATTGTGGGGCTTTGTCCCGAACAGAACAACCCCAAGCCGTGGAATATCGCGGCGCGCGGGAATGAGGCGCGCGCTCGCACGCTCGCGTACTTTAAGAACGTTGTGGATATCGCGGCGGAACTTGGAGCCGAGCAGGTCATGGTCTCGAGCGGCTGGGCATTTTTGAACGAGCCGATCGAGGACGCGTGGGGTCGCAGCGCCTCGATGCTGCGTGCGATTGCCGAGCATGCGGGAGAGCGCGGCGTGCGACTGGTGCTCGAGGCCCTACAGCCGGTTGAGTCGATGATCGTGAACTCGGCGGCCGACACGAAGCGCATGATCGAGGCAGTTGATCATCCGGCACTTAAGGCGTGTCTGGATTTGGGCGCTATGGCGGTGGCAGGGGATACCATCGACGATTATTTCGATCTGCTTGGCGATGATGTCGCCCACGTGCATTTTGTCGATGTTGCGGCAGATGGCACGACGCATCTTGCTTGGGGTGACGGCGACCGCGATATGCGCGCCGACCTGGATAGGCTGGTGGCGCGCGGCTATCGCGGAGTTGTTTCGGCCGAGACCTATGACTGGCGCTATTTTGCCGACCCCGCAGCTGCCGACGCTCAGGTTATGGCGGAGTACCGACGCGCGATTGGCGCCTAAGTGGGACAGGGCGCCGAGTTGGCGTTTGACGTTTTTTGAGAAACGGGACGTGCTTTCCGCTTGAGGCTTCTGGCGGAAAGCACGTCCCAGAACAGGCGCTCAGAATGGGACACACTTTCCGCTGAGGACCTCAACCGGAAACCGCATCCCAGTTTTTGGCTGGCGGGCGGGACACGCTTTCCCCTATGTTTCCAAATGAATACGCTATGAGCCGAGGAGGACGATTCTCCCCGCAAACACTCTAGTATGCTAAAGTACCCAGAAGACCGGCGGAGCTATGCCGGTCTTCTGCTCTATATGAAACACAGCATGAGGAGGCTCACCAGATGACGGCCACACCGTGGGGATTCCGGGACATATTGCCCGAGGAGGCTCAGGCGCGCGAAGAGATCGCATGTACGGTGAAGGGCTGCTTTAGGGAGCATCATTACCTTCCGGTCGAGACGCCGCTGCTCGAGGACAAGGGTTCGCTCGAGGAGGGCGGCCGCATTGCGGACACGCCGTTTAAGCTCTTTGATGACGACGGCCGCCTGCTGGTGGTCCGTCCCGACAACACGTTGCCGATCGTGCGCTTGGTTTCGACCCGCATGCGCGCTGCCGACTTGCCTCTGCGCTTACGTTACGAGGCGCCGGTGGTTCGCGAGTGTCAGCGCAATGCCGGTGGTTCGCGCCAGTTTACGCAGTTGGGCTTTGAGCTTATCGGCGCGGGCGATACCTCGGGCGATGTCGAGATTGTCTCGCTGGTCGCCGAAGCCGTGCGCGAGCTGGCACTTCCCGATGCGCGCATTATCGCAGGCAGCGTGCGTCCTTTTAAGGAATTGCTCGCGGTATGCGAGGATCGTGAGCTGGCTGCCGAGGCCCTGCGCTGCGTGCATGCCAACGACTTTGTGGGCCTCGATGCCCGCGTGGCTGCCAGCGCCGAGTCCGATGCCGTCAAGGCCGCCATTAGCGAGCTGCCGCGCCTACACGGTGGTGCCGAGGTGCTCGACCGCGTGGCCGACCAGTTCCCGGAGCAGAACGCTTTCGACTATTCCATGCTGGACTACACGCGCACCTATCCCCAGTTCCGCGACGATGTGGATACCTTCGCCCGCTCGCTGATCGCCATGGGCGTG